>DASZXB010000078.1:0-4529 GCA_035546095.1 Verrucomicrobiia bacterium
TTGGCTTTGATGACTTCAAAAATTTGCGGTGGAATCAATCTGGACAAGGATTCATCGCCATCGCGAATTTTTTCCAGCACGTCGCCGGAATAAATGTTCAACGTTTCCGCGTCGTAATTTTTGATGTCCACGATGAGTTGATTTTCGACAAGATGCGCATAGAGATGGCGCAGATGCGGGGCGACTTCCATGTTCTCCACCGTGGTGAGCGCGCCGGTTTTTTTATCGAGCGAAGGATACACATACAATTTCGCCCCGTTCTTGAAAAGTTGTCCGAGCGATTCCATAAGGCCGCCGGCCAAATCGGTGTAGAATTTTTCGTCAAAAACATCACGCAAACGCACAAGGCCAATGGGCAAACCGATGGGGCGATCCGTCTGGCGCGAGAGGTAGGTGACCAGGCGATGATAACGCAGAAAATTGGAAATCAACACCGGCTTGCCGAGAGGACGCAAAGTGTCCACGCGGTCAAGAAAATCCTGATGGTCAATCGCGTCGCCGACCTGCAATTGACGCAAGGTCATTTCAAACATCACGATGGGCGGCTCGCCCTGCAACGCCGGTTCTTTGACGAACATTTCCTGCGCGCGTTCAAGCATGTCGAGCATGGGATTGGTGAGCGGACGAAAACTGCCGCGTTCGAGCAACACTGGTTTTTTCCAGAGCAATTCACCGGGAATGACCGCTTCGCCGTCGGCAGTGAACATCGCCGCTTCCGTAAGCCATTGCTGGACAAGTTGCAATGCCATCAGCCGGTTATCCACGCCGGTGAACGCGGGACCGGAAAATTTAATCATGTCCACTTCAATCCGCTGGCTGGTGAGACCGTCCATCAACGAACCAATCAAATCCGCGGGATAAGGGTGCTGATAAAATGCTCCGTGAATCAGATTGACACCGATGATGCCGATGGCTTCCTGCTGACGCGACGTTTCCCAATCCAGCGTCCGCACGTGAATGATGATGGTGGACGGTTCACCGTGCGAGTGCGCCTGAAATTTGATGCCGAGCCAGCCGTTGCCGCCTTCCTCGCCGGGCTTGGAAATGTGCTTGGTGGTGACCGTGTCGGCGAAAACAAAAAATGTGCATTTGTCGCCGCGCGTTTTGGCCAGCCGCTTGAGCAACAAATCGTATTCCAAATCCAGCATGGATTGGAGACGTTGGCGGCTGACGTAGCGGGCGGACTTGCCATAAATCGCGTCACTCACCGCCATGTCGTAGGCGGAAATCGTCTTGGCCACCGTGCCGGACGCCTTGCCGACGTGAAAAAACCAGCGCGCCACTTCCTGTCCCGCGCCGATTTCGGCGAACGTGCCGTATTTTTTCGCGTCGAGATTGATCTGCAACGCCTTCTCGTCAGTATTCAATTTTTCGCCATTCATAAATTTTCCCGCGTCTCACGATACAGAAAAATTCCGGCGTGTCCAATACCGTTGCATTTCAGCTTTCCGCCCAAGAGAAATGCGCTATACTGTCGGCATGTATCGGACGCAGGATTTACACGTCAAAGAGATTGTCCGGCTGCTTTCGCCGCACGAGTTGAAGGCGCAGTCGCCGACGACCGATGCCGCCAACGCCACCGTCGCACGCAGTCGCGAACGGGTCATCCGCATTTTGCGGCAGGAAGACCCGCGTCTACTCGTCGTCATCGGACCGTGCTCGATTCACGAGGAAAAATCGGCGATTGAATACGCGGAACGATTGAACGCGTTGCGTAAGGAATTTGCTGACCGCATGGAAATCGTCATGCGCGTTTATTTTGAAAAACCGCGCACGACGATTGGCTGGAAAGGTCTCATCAACGATCCGCATCTGGACGGTTCGCAGGACATTGAAACCGGCTTGAAAACCGCGCGAAAAATTTTGCTCGAAATCACCAATCTCGGTTTGCCGGCGGCGACGGAATTTCTCGACCCGATTGTGCCGCAATATATCGCCGATTTGATTTCGTGGGCGGCGATTGGCGCGCGCACGACGGAATCGCAGACGCATCGCGAAATGGCGAGTGGACTTTCCATGCCGGTCGGCTTGAAAAATTCCACCGACGGCAGTTTGCAAGTGGCGATTGACGCGATGGGCGCGACGCGGCATCAACACAGTTTTCTCGGCATCAACGAGGACGGCGTGACGAGCATCGTCCGCACGAGCGGCAATCCGCACGCGCATGTCGTGTTGCGCGGCGGTCGCGCAAAAACCAATTACGACGCCGAAAGCATCCGCGCGGCGGAACAGAAATTAATTTCCGAAAAATTGCCGCCGGTGTTGATGGTAGATTGCAGTCATGCAAATTCCGAAAAACAACACGCGCGGCAGGAAGACGTTTGGAAAAGCGTGATTCAGCAGCGCGCCGAAGGCACGCGCTCGCTCATCGGTTTGATGGTGGAAAGCAGTTTGTTCGAGGGCAATCAGCCGATTCCCAAAAATTTGAAGGATTTGAAATACGGCGTGAGCATCACCGATTCCTGCATCGGCTGGGAAACAACGGAACGGATGTTGCGCTGGGCTTACGGCGCACTGGAGAAAATAATTCCGGCAAAAATTTCAGCCACTTGATATGAGCAATACCGGTTACGACCCGATGAAACCGTGGTTTTTGGCATTGGAATCCATGGGGGAGTTCATCGGCATGCGTTTAGCCCGCATCCCCCCCGGAAAATCCGAGCCGGACTGGATTTATGTGCCCCATAGTGAGTGCGATGGTTTCGCTGTCATCAAAAAACTGTTCGCGGAACGCGGCGGAATAGTCGAGGCATTGCCGCAAGCGCGCCATCCTGCCAAGCCATCGGTCAGTTCTTTTTTCAAATTGATGAAGATGCAGATGCAACCGCGCTGGCGATTGCATTGGAAAGATTTGGGTGCCAGCAGAGGCAAAAGCGATCCCTGTCAACCGGCGCCGGCCGTCGCCTGGCATGTTTTTGAAGAAGATCAGACGTTGCAGATGCGCCAGTTCTGCAACGCCGCCGGCGGAACAGTGAACTCATTTCTGTTGCGTCATCTGACGGCCGCCCTCCGGCCCTGTCTCGTAGAGGGCGAAGAAGCTTCGGTGCCGTGGATGATTCCGGTGAATATGCGGGGCCGAGTGGTGTCCGCCGGCGAAATGTCCAATCATGTTAGTTACGTGACGGTCGTAGTGCGGCCCGGAAATACCAGCCGTGAGATACATCAAAGCACCCAGGCGGCGATGGACCGTGAAGAACATTGCACCAATTGGTTCGCCTATAGCCTTGGCAAATATATGCCGCAGAAAATGAAAAGGTTTTTAATCGCCAAAGAGCTTGCGACTCCGCAATGGTATCTCGGCGCGTTTACAAATCTCGGCGCATGGGATTCGGAGAAAAAAATCACTTCGCCCGATTGCCTCGGGGCGTGGCTTGCGACTGCACTGGTGTTCCGCTTCCAACCATTCGGCGCGGGTTGCTTTACATTTCAAAATCGCATGAGCCTGTGCGTTCAGGCGCATCCGGAATTGACGACTGACCCGGAAATTTGCCGGACGTGGATTAAAAATTGGGTGAACGCAATTCAATCGGAATTGGAAAATTCCGGCAAAAATATTTCTTCCGCGCCGCAGAAAAAGTTTCCGCTTAAAATTTAATTGTCGCCGACAAATTCACCGCGTTGTTGAACGTGCGGTAATGGCCGTCGGCGGAAGGATTCGCGTCGCCGCTCACCGTGCGTGTGCCGTAAGCAAACTGATACGCCACGGCCCAATCCCAGCGCTGGCCGTGATGGCCAAAGCCAATGCCGCCGCAATTCAAATTCATGTCGGGAATCAGCGGGACAAAATTTTGAGACGGGCTCGAATTTTCGCTATACATATAACCGGCGCTGGCCCAGTAGCCATCGCCCAATTGCCGCGTGGCGCCAAATTCGTAAATGAAACTGTCTCGGTAATTAAATACCAGCGGTTGGTTTCCAAATGGCGTGTCATTGATGGTGACTGTTTTGACCAACGACCATTCCGTCCAGTCGAGGTCAAATTCAAAATTCCATTTCGGCGTCGGGCGGAACGAAATTCCGGCGACAGCATATTCAGGAAAAGGAATCGTCGCGCTGCTGGACGTGGACGAAGGAAATGGCGCTCCAAAATTTTGCGAGAAGTGGCCGTTATATTTTATTTCGGTTTTGGAGTGGTAATTGAGGCCAAACGACCACATTGGAGCCGGTTGCCACAAAACACCGAAATTGTATCCAGGAGCCCATCCGTCGCCTTTGAATTCTGATTTATAACCCGCCGGAAATGGCGACGGGAGCGCAGAATCGAGCGTGGCTTGCGAAAAATTTAATGTAGCTCCGGCTGCGATGGAAAATGTCGATGTTACTTTCCACGCAATCACCGGATTGACGCTGGCGTAAATCAAACTGCCTTCGTAACCGGCAGTTGCGAACGGCGCGTTGTTGCCCCAATCGAGCGACAAGCCGTAAGGCGCGTTGACGCCGACGCCGACCGACAGCGGAACATTGGTAAAAGAATTGACATAATAAAGTTGCGGCACAGGTTGCGGCGTTGCGTCCGTATGTGCCGAACC
>DASZXB010000079.1:0-80155 GCA_035546095.1 Verrucomicrobiia bacterium
TTTCAACGCCGACGATGATGTGCCCAAAACCAATTCGCCCGCGCAAAATGAATTTGATTATTACAATTCCGCTTTTCTATTTGATCCCGATGCCCGTTGCGCGGCGATTTATCACAAGCGTAAACTGGTGATGTTCGGCGAATACGTTCCGTTCACGCACTGGCTGCCGTTTCTGAAATGGTTCACGCCCATCACCGATGGTTACGCGACCGGCGACAAACCGATTACGTTTCATTTGGACGATTTCAACGTCAAAACGTCGCCGCTGATTTGTTTCGAGGACACGTTCCCGCAACTCGCGCGCGAAGCGGTTGCAAACAACGATTTGGATTTTCTCGTGAATTTGACCAACGACGGCTGGTTTGGCGACAGCGCCGAACAATGGCAGCACATGGCCAACGCCGTTTTTCGCGCGGTGGAAAATGGCGTGCCGCTCATCCGTTGCGCGAACAATGGCATCAGTTGCTGGATTGATGCCAATGGCCGTGTGCAAAAGATTTTTGCGGATGACCACGGCACTGTTTATGGCCGTGGCGCGATGACGATTCAACTTCCCCTGCCCTCCAAAAAATCTGCGCCGACATTTTACAATCGTCACGGCGATTGGTTTGGCTGGAGTTGCGTGATAGCCGCGCTCGGCTTTTTCCTGTTTCGGTTGAAAAAATAACTTGAATTTTCTCCGGCGCGGGTGGATAAAAGCATCAAGCCTATGAAAGCCAGTGTCCCCATCAGTTCACTGTTGCACCAAAAAGGCTCGACTGTTTGGTCAGTCCCGCCGGATGCAACCGTCTTCGACGCCATCAAACTCATGGCCGCCAAAAATATCGGCGCGCTTCTCGTCATGTCCGGCTCCGTGCTGGTCGGTATTTTCACCGAACGCGATTACACGCGTAAAATTGCCTTGCAGGGCAAAACTTCCAAAGACACGCAGGTCTGGGAAATCATGCCCAAGGAAATCGTTTTCGCGCATCCTGAAGAGTCCGTCGAAAGCTGCATGAAATTGATGACCGAACGGCGTGTACGCCATTTGCCGGTCGTGGAAAAAGGAAAAGTGGCCGGCATCATTTCCATCGGCGACCTCGTGAATTACATCATCTCCGCGCAAGACGCGACCATCGCGCAAATGGAGCAATACATCGCCGGCAGTGTGACGGCGTGAATTTTTCCAAAATCGCCGCTTGACGAACAAAGGGTTCAACATAATATCGTCCTGTCGTTCGTGACGTTCTTGGACAACCTAAAAACCCTAAGGAAAAATATGGATACCACGACTCCCGCACAAACTCCGCCGCCAGTGACCGGCGCTGAAGATAAAACCGTCGCCATCGTCGCCTACCTGACGTTGATCGGTTTCATCGCCGCCATCATCATCCACAGCAACAAGAAAACGAAACTCGGCGCGTTTCATCTCCGGCAAATGCTCGGATTCATTATTTCATGGCTGGCCGTCATCGTGCTGCTGTTTATTCCATTCATTGGCTGGATTTTGATTCCGGTGTTTTACATTTTCATGTTCATCTGCTGGATCATGGGATTCATTGCTGCCATCAACGGCCAGATGAAACCTATGCCGCTCGTCGGCCCGATGTATCAGAAATGGTTCGGCACCACGTTTGATTAAGCTTCAACATAATTGGAGAAAACAAAAACTCCGAAATAATCGTAGTTAGTTGCAAAATTGTATCTGGTGATGAAAAACATCAACGGTTTAACAAAATTCAACTTGCTGGCCGGGATGATTGTCTTCGCTTGGTTTGTATCAGGATGTGCGGCGGGCATTTCCCGCACCGGTTATATTTTGCCCAACCATGACACCACTAATTCCGTCACGCAGCGTTTTGTTGCCATTAAGTGTCAGGCGCAACTTGATACTAACGATGTAGTGTGGCTCGGTTCTATCCATGACTACGACACCGGCTTTTCCACCGATTGCGACGAAGTTGCGATTCTTTCGATTTTTGTGCATGACGCTAATCTTATTGGGGCTGACATCATCAACATCACTGAGGAATCGCAGGCGAATATCTGGACAAGTTCTTGTTATCGTGCCAAAGCAGATTTCTATCGCTACAAGGACCGTGACAAAGCCAAAAACCTTGTTTCCGACCCCAAATATGCCCCACAGCTAGTCGTCGAACGCTCTGCCAAATATAGCAAGAGGACCAGAGACGTTCTTATTGGTGCGGCGGCAGGCGGGTTAGTTGGGTTCGTCGTCGTTGCTGCCGCGACTGACCCTGATGTTCATACTAATTATCCGACGTCCACTCCGCAACGCGGAGTGCATAATCGATAAAAAGTCCTCGTCTACAACTTCAAATCCTTGTCCGTCACCGCGCCTTCGGACGCGCTGGTCACGTGTGCGGCGTATTTGGCTAGCACGCCGCGCGGATAACGCGGCGCGGGTCTTTTCCACGCTTTGCGGCGGGTGGAAATTTCTTTCGCCGGAAGGTCGAGAGTGATTTCGCGTTTCTCGGCATCAATGGTGATGAGGTCGCCATTTTTCACCAGCGCAATCGCGCCGCCGACGTAGGCTTCCGGCGTGATGTGGCCGACGACAAAGCCATGACTGCCGCCGGAAAAGCGTCCGTCGGTGATGAGCGCCACGTCCTTGCCAAGTCCCTTGCCCATGATGGCTGACGTAGGCGAAAGCATTTCTCTCATGCCCGGTCCGCCGCGCGGTCCTTCGTAACGGATGACGATGACGTCGCCTTTGACAATCGAACCGTCGAGGATTTTTTCGAGCGCGGATTCTTCGGAATTGAAAACGCGGGCGCGTCCGGTGAATTGCAACCCTTCCTTGCCGGTGATTTTCGCCACTGCGCCTTCGGGCGCAAGATTGCCACGCAAAATGACGAGATGGCTGTCTTTTTTGATCGGTGCATCGAACGGTTGAATAATTGTCTGATGCGCCGGATACAGTTTTACGTCGCGCAAAGTTTGCGCCATTGTTTCGCCGGTGACGGTCAGGCAATCGCCATGTAATAATCCTTTGTCGAGCAACATTTTCATCAATGGACGAATGCCGCCGATAGCGACAAGCTCGCTCATCAAATGTTTTCCACTCGGCTTTAAGTCGGCGAGCACGGGAACTTTTTTCCCGATGCGTGTGAAATCGTCGAGCGACAATTTCACTTTCGCCGCGTGCGCAATCGCGAGCAGATGTAAAACCGCATTCGTCGAACCGCCAAGCGCGATGACGACGGCAATCGCATTTTCAAACGCTTTCTTCGTCAAGATGTCGAGCGGACGCAATCCACTTTTCAGCATTTCCACGACGCACGCACCGGCGCGACGGCAATCGTCCATCTTCGCGGGTGACACGGCGTTTTGCGCCGAGCTGTTCGGCAAACTCATGCCGAGCGCTTCAATCGCGGACGCCATCGTGTTCGCGGTATACATCCCGCCACACGAGCCGGGGCCGGGAATGGCGCACTGCTCGACGGCCTCAAATTCTGCATCGGAAATTTTATGGTTTGCGTGCGCGCCAATCGCTTCAAAAACGGAAACGATGTCGAGCTTGCGCTTTTGAATATCGCCAGTGATGCAACCGGGCAAAATGGTTCCGCCATAGACGAACACCGCCGCGCGATTCAAGCGCGCAATCGCGATGAGCGAGCCGGGCATATTTTTGTCACAACCGCCGATGGCCACAAAACCGTCCATGCCCGCGCAGCCGACGACAGTTTCAATCGAGTCGGCAATCACCTCGCGCGAGACGAGCGAGTATTTCATCCCTTCACTCCCCATCGAAATGCCGTCTGAAACCGTGATGGTATTGAAAATGATTGCCTTGCCGCCGCTTTCGTTCGCGCCCTTTTCCGCTTCGAGCGCGAGCTTGTCAATGTGCATGTTGCATGGCGTGACGTTGCTCCAAGTCGAGGCGATGCCAATAATCGGTTTGGAAAAATCTTCTTCCTTGAAACCGACAGGATATAACATGGCGCGCGCGGCAGCACGTTCATCACCATCAACCAGAATGCTGGAAAACGGACGCAGAGAATTGACAGATTGATTTTTTTTCATCGGACGGACATGTTGCCATCGAAATTAAATATCGGCAAGTCGTGGAGTTTTGAATTGAAAACACGCTGAGTTTCGCCGAAGATGTTTTCTCCGGCGGAGAGATGGCTGAGTGGTTTAAGGCACACGCCTGGAAAGCGTGCGTGGCTAACCCCACCGGGGGTTCGAATCCCCCTCTCTCCGCCAGTTTGGCGAAGTTTTCGATGTTACGTCAAATAACCAAACTGCCGACAATACGGAGCCAGCCGTCCCAGCACAGGTTCCAGAGCCTCCGCATAATGCTCCCAACGTCCCAACGCCCGACGATATACCGGTTGCGTCACATCATGATAGGTCGGTGCAAAAAGAAATTTCTGGCGTGCTGTCTCTTGATAACGTGATTGGTCAGGGTGCCAGGAAAGACCGAGAAACTCCGTCACCTTGCGTCCCTCTGCTTCCAGATTTTCTATCACGTCTTCGTAGCGGCTTTCAATCCAGTCAAAGCCACCCAGCTCCTTCATCCGCAACCAAACATCCATCAGATCGGCATAGTGCTTGACCGTGCGTTCCAAGCTGAGGAAATTCGCATTAGTCTCATTGAGCATAATGTTTAGAAAAAAACAACTTATCACCACATCACGAGGGTCGCGCAAGGCAATAATCACTTTCAAATCCGGAAACACCCGCAACCAAGTCGGAAGCACCATCGTGGGTGATGGATTTTTATCCAGCAACACGCGCGCTTCCGGCACGCCTGATACCTCACGCAACAGACTTTTAACGTAACGTTGCCGCAATTCCTGGCAGCGGGCGGGCTGAACGGCAGTCAAGGCGCGCAACTGAACATCACCAGACGTGGACGGGAGAGGAACATTTCGCATCACTTCATGGTCGAACGACACAGGCTCATCAAACGCGAGTACGTCTGGATGTGCGTCGAGAATTTGCTCCAGCAGTGTGGTGCCGCTGCGAGGATGCCCGCCCAAGAAGGCAATTTGATAGCGGAGTTCCGAGGGCGGCATTTCCTGCCGCCATTTCCATATTATTTCTGGCGTCAAGCTAGCCAGCAAATCACGGCGTTTACGATCGCCTAAATCAAATCCCCGCTCAAGCAGCACCATATCCGTGAGTTGCCGGACTAGCGTCTTGGATTCAATCAGCCAGCGCATTGCTTCGGCATAATGGCCTAATTCATCAAGCACCACACCCAGCAGATGCCGGCTCGCATATTTTACATAAGGATACTGCGGGCCGTCCTTGATCAAGTCGCGCAATGCCGTTTCAGCTTCCGTGTTCCTCTTTTTCCGGTGCAGCAGGAGCGCGCGAAAATAACGCCCCTGATCGTCGCGCGGATGTTTTGCCAGACACGCCTCGACACATTCCCAAGCGTCGTCCAATCGCCGTTCTTTTTCAAACCAGACGGCCAGATTGATGCGCGCATCCACCGAATCCGGAGCCACCGCCACGGCGCGTTCGTAACAGGCGCGAGCCTCGTCCAATTGCCGGAGTCCCTGATATTGACGGCCGAGCATTCCTAGCAAAGCAGCATTGTTCGGGGCTAGTTCGATGGCCCGGCGATAGGCTTGATTCGCCAAGCCAAAATCCAATTCACTCATCGCCACGTTGCCCAGCTCATACCACAATTCGGCCACAGCGGGAAAACGTCTCGTCAATTTTTTATAGCTGCCCAGCGCAAGTTTCCGCTGTCCGCCAAGCAATTGTTTTTGCGCCTTGCTCCAAAGCGCTGCATCGCGTGGCGAACGTCTTAATTGAGCCAAATCACCGTGCATCGTCAGGCATTGTCTAAAATGACGTGATAAAACGCAGTAAAATTTATCGTACAACGCCACGTCAGATCGAAAGAAATGCGTCAAGGCTCCGTCACGACACGATAAAAGCTGGGCGCAGAAGACGGCGGATTTGTATCGGTGAATTGAAACGTGGCCGGCAAGGGTGAACTGGAAAATATGCTGTTGGTGGCTCTAATTGCCGGACCGTTTGTCAACCAGTTCAGCAAGTTTGAAGAAGATTGTATTTGATAATGCGCTTGCGGCACGCCTTCAATGCCGAATTGAAATTGCCGATTGGAAAGCCATGTCGGCTGAGTCAATAAAGCGGGCTGTGGCGTTCCCCAAGGGACAAATTTAAAATCCGACAGTGTCACCTGCACCGGCTGGCCGCTTAAGGGCGGATTGCCATGATAAAGCCATAGGATTAACAGAACATTTTCGCCGCCCTGTGGCGGAATGGGTTGCGCCGTGCAAGTCCAACTTTCCAGGATATTGCTTGGCGCCGGCGATGAAGAGTAATTGCCGTTCATAGTTTGAAAAATAACATTGCTGGGCGTCCAGGTAAAAATATGCGTGGAGTTGGTGACATTTGGAGGCAAACCAAAGCGCAGCGTTTGTCCGTTATTGTAAGGCGAAATAGCGTAGTCTTCCACATTGTTAGAACCGAACGCATAATCCCACCGGGACACCTCCATGTCTATTTCGCGATCATTATAGTCGGTATCATCACTCCAAGTGAACATTGAGAAAATCACGTTCGCATCTAGATTGCTAATGTTTGCGTTGAGGGTGCAGCGATACTGTCCATAACCAAAGCTCTCGTCGCTAAACAGTTCCACACATTCCCACGCGCCGTTGGTATGAGTAATCTGTAGATGCAGTAGACCTTGAGCATCAACCCAAGCATTATTGGTGCTGTCGGAATAATAGTTCGGACCGGGGCCAGTCTCACCGAGAAATTCATTTCCATCAGCCCCCGCCGTCTTCACCCACCAGCTGTAACCGGCCCAGTTAATTGCCCGACGATTGGGGTTGACACGGTCAGCATAAACAATCGCCTTGGACGCGTTTATATCCGCGATTGGTAAACCCGACGCGGCGTTCACATAAGGCTGGCTGAAATTAGTGGGCACCAACATCACAGCATATTCAGTGGCATACTGGTCAAAATTACTCGGCATGTTGCAGGACCAACTACCGTCGGGCTGAATCAAGGTCAACGGATGAGCGAAAGTCGGCCGGCTGAACCAGCCCCAAGGCGACAATTTTTTATCATATGACGGGCTTGGATTTTCGTTGGGCCAATAGTCGCAGATAAACAAACAATTAGTCGCGGTGTTGACGTTGGTTACATAACCGCTGATAAAGCAATTCGCTCCGTAGGTTCCAAAGGCCGGCATGTTTGTGATCACAATGATTGGACTGGCAGCCTTGACCAATGAAAAAGACACAAGCCAAAATCCCATGACCCCGGAAACCATGCGGAAAAAAACTTTCATGTTTGATAGTTAGCATGTCAAAAAGAAGCGGCCGGGAAGATTATCCCCAGCCGCTCGTTTTGCATTCAATTGAAGTGATGAATCATGGAACGGTCAGGCGATAAAACATCGACGGCAACGCCGACGGTAGGAATTGGTATGGCGAAACGGCATTAGGCACAATCGTCCACACTGCGCTTGGTCCAAGTGCAGGCGAACTTTGCAACGTGCCAGAGGTCCATTCAAGACTGTTACCGACAATTGAAAGGATTGGCGGTGTAACCGCTCCTGCGTCGGTGATGATGAAACCGCACAGTGTGGAATGAATCCTTGGATCAGCACCCGGTGGCGTGGTGGAGTTGAACGGCGGGTCGCCAAAAATATTGACGACGTCGCTTGTCAAAACCGGGCTGACCGAACTCAGCCCGGCGTGTGAAATATCATTCCCCCAAGCACCTTGACGCGCGCCCAAATCAGTATAAGCCAGCTTATTGGTGAAAGTCGCCCCATCGCTGATATTCACTTCTGGTGCCGAGGGATTTTGGGTGGCGTCAAAGATCCATGGATAACCAATGGTTTGGATTGTGTAGCCATTGGGATAGGCCGTTTTCAATCCAGAAAGCTGCACGTTCCACGGCGTATAAGGGAGCGGGCTGGTGTCCGAATATTGAGCCTGATCGTCCAAGTAAGCCCATGTCACCTCATCGTTGCCGGGCTGAACTCCAGCGGTCATAAACCAGCTATAGTAATCGGAATAAACAAAATTGGTATTGCCTATGCCGCTGCACTGCGCCGCCCCGGCTGTGGTAATAACGGTTATTGGGCCGACAGCGTTAGTGCTATTGATCGTAGAGCTAAACGGGAGTTGAATGTTTGACCAGTCGGCGGCCGGAACACCAAAAGCCGTGGCCGTGACGTTAAATCCCGTGGTCTGGTAACCATAGACGAAATAACCATAGCCTGTTCCATAATTTGAACCATTTCCGTTTGCAGTATATACTCCAAAATCCTCAGTGTAGTTGATTCCGACCAATCCAGCATGGCTGCTGGCGCCCAGCATCAAGGCGGCGGCAGGAATGGCAAGAATTGTTTGCCTGCATGTTTTACTGAACAATTTCCTTTTCATAGTTTTTTAGAGCGTGGTTTTACAAGTTGCTTATGTTCATTAATTCGCGCATCTCACCTGAGATTGAACCGACCATACCCGACTCTGAAAACGGTGTCAACACTTATTTATCACATGATAAATTGTTTTTACATAGATCAACCCTGTTGTCTGAAGCGAAAAAAGCGATGGAGAAAGCGATTTTATCGCGCTGATCCGCCCCAGTGAGCAGCGTTAAGTTTTCGAGCCCAATTCTTCTACAGTTTCCGCCAGCCAAGAGTTCTCTTGTGAGATATTTTCCACCTGTATAGAATGACGATTTAGTATTATGATCACACAAGAGCAAATCGCCGAAAAACTTGGCGTTTCACGCCAACTGGTCACTTTTGCACTTGCCGGCTACCCGCAGGTTTCCAAACAGTCGCGCCAGCGCATTCTGGCCGCAGCGCAGGAAATGGGCTATCGTCCCAATCCTCATGCACGTGCTCTCAGGCGTGGACGCACTGGCATAATCGCCCTATGGATTCCCGATCAAATTTCCTCACACTACGCGCATGTTGCGCGTGAACTCAATCTGTTGGTCAAACAGGCAAGCCACGAACTAATCGTTAGCGAAGTTGGCGGCACTCATGCGGAAGAGGTGCTATCGCATGTGCCTGTGGATGGGATAATCGCCGTGGACGCTCCCGACCAGACGCGTGTTTATCTGCAATCCTCTGCCGCCCGCTCGGTTCCTATCATTAGCATGGGTGCTGATTGCTGTGAAAAAACTGACTTTATCCGGGTTGATCTATTAGCTGGAACGACAAAAGTAATGGAGCATCTAATTGGTTCAGGATTCCGGCGCATCGCACACGCGACATTTATGCGCAAGGACACGTCTCAGGCAAGCCGCCGCGTAGGGTATGACCTCGCAATGCGCCAGGCCGGACTAAAGCCACAATTTCTTTACTATAAAGCGTCTGATCACCAACGCTCAATTGTGCGCCAGTTAATAAAGGATCATGTTCAAAAAAAAGGTTGTCCTGACGCGATTTTTTGTCACTCCGATGACGTCGCATTGGGGATTTACCGTGGCTTATGCGACATGAAGTTGCAAGTTCCCACAGAGGTGGCACTTGTAGGCTGTGACGGGATTCAAGATACCGAATACTTGGAATGTCCGCTT
Source organism: Verrucomicrobiia bacterium (assembly GCA_035546095.1). Lineage (GTDB taxonomy): Bacteria > Verrucomicrobiota > Verrucomicrobiia > Limisphaerales > UBA11358 > UBA11358. The sequence goes on from DASZXB010000079.1 coordinate 9,541, forward strand.
ACGACACTCGTGCAGCCGGTGGCGGAAATGTGTGCGACTGCCTGGCAGTTTTTGGAGCAACGGCTGTCCCGCCCCGACGCAAAGCGACAACAGGCGGTATTGAAGCCGAGCCTGCAGATTCGTGAATCATCCATCCGGCAAAGCCGGCCCGCATCACCGGACCAGCGCTGAATCAGTGGTGGATTTCGAGCGGTTCCGCCAGATCGCAGTCGGCCAAACGGCTTTCCAAGAATATCTTTAGACCCTGAACAACAGTAATTACAAAACATATTTATCAGGTGATAAATAGTGCTTGCGTTCGCAACCGAGGTTGTGTAGGTTCTTTCTTCAAGATGAAGGACAAAATGAATTAAAGGTCATTTTGTGAAATTTGTCGTCAAAATTTATACGTCAAATAATCAATAGCAGTTCAATGACAATGAAACAAAAAACAATCTTCTGCGCCAACGCCAAGCGGTCTTGTGCTCGACACGCTTTTACACTGATTGAATTGCTGGTGGTGATTGCGATTATTGCCATCCTCGCAGCCATGCTGCTGCCGGCGCTGGCAAAAGCTAAAGCGAGAGCCTTGATCGTTCAGGATGTGAGCAATCTCCGTCAATTTGGTCTTACCTGTGCGATTTATGCCAATGACAATAATGATTGGCTGCCGCCCGGCGCATATGATAATGCCCATTTTCCGGCTGCCAGTTACACCAACCTACTACAGTCAGGAATAACTAGCAACGCGCTTGCCTGCGTCTGCATCACGCGATACCCCGGTGGAGCTTATCCGAACCTTCTAAACAAGCCTTTGGGAGCGAATCCGACAGGCAGCAACCCTCCGTGGGTCTACATTGGATGGAATTATTGGGGAGGCACTCAATCACCTTATGTCCCGCCGACTTATGCTGAAAATTTTGCATCAACCGTATATAACCGCCCAACAAAAATGTCTGCCATTTTGACAATGCCAAGTTCGCATACTTTGGCTACCTGTATGCATTGGGGTGGAGTTGGGCAGTCTTCCTACATACCGCATATTGGCGATGGAATGACGAGCAAAACATTCTCATCAGGAGGAATTCCAACACCCGGAATTGGCATGGTCGTCGCGCGCTTGGACGGTTCCGCGTCTTGGCTAAAGTGGTCTCTGCTTGCAAGCGTTACAAACACCACTGACATTTACATGTATGATGGCAACTGAAGAATTGATGTCCACTTTTCGGGTTCTTCCGCTCATTAGATCAGAGTCCGTCAAAACCCCAAACATCAATTGTGTTGGCTGCGCTGGTTATGAGCGTTTGGCGTTATAGTTTTGTGAAATTGAATCAATAACAAGCTGACATGAAGTCATATTATTTATTTTTTTTGATTTTTCTGACTGCGTGTCAAAGCACGCAAAGCAACCATTATAGCCAGGACAAACCGTCTGCCTTAAGAGGGGTTTATAAATTGCTTTCCTTGCAAGCGCAGAATGAAACTGTTTTCAAGCCCATGAAAAATGTCGAAATACTAAAAGTATTTACCGACGGTAGTTGGGTATCAGTCGCTTATTCAAAGACAAACAAACAAGTGATATATTCACAAGGTGGTGTTTACACCTATGCCCATGGCCAAATGCATGAAACGATACAATACCATTCTAAAGACACTCAAAATATTGGCATAACAACGACCTATAATGTTGTTTTATCGGGCAAAACATTTCACCAATCGGGTATATTCAAAGCCGGCACGCCCGATGCGTGGAAGGTGGAGGAATATTGGACAAGAGTTGGGGAATAGCTAAAACTCACTGAATTTAATCTCTTTTACCAGCTATTTGAAAGCCTGCCTATCACCTGATGTTCGGAATGAAGATTAGATTTAGTATGCCGCTACAACAAAAATAAGTTTGTAGAAATCTTTTTATGGAAATTATAATTCAACCCAATGCCCAAAACGCCGCTGACTTGGTGGCGCAAATCATTGCCGAGGCATTGTGCTTCAATCCGCGCTTGGTGCTGGGTTTGGCCTCGGGACGCACCATGGAACCAGTCTATGCCCGGCTGGTTCGGATGCACCATGAGAAGTGGTTGGACTTTTCTGCCTGCCGCACTTTCAACCTTGACGAATATGTCGGGTTGCCGGGAAACGACCGCAATTCTTACCGGCACTACATGAACCATCACTTGTTTGCGCAAGTGAACGTTGAGTTGAGCAACACCCATCTGCCCGACGGCATGGTGGCTAATCTGTCCGGCGAGTGTGCAAATTACGAGCGGCTGATTTCCGAATCCGGTGGCATTGATCTTCAACTCCTTGGCATAGGTCAAAACGGACATTTGGGTTTCAACGAACCTTTGTCGGCGTTTCGTTCCCGCACGCGCGTGCAGACACTCTCCCCGATGACACGTGCGCAAAATGCCCCGCTTTTTTCGAGTTCCGATCAGGTTCCCCATTGTGCCATCACGATGGGGGTGGGAACAATTCTTGATTGTCGGCATTGCGTCTTGCTGGCCACCGGCGAGGAAAAAGCGGCTATTATCGCCAAAACGATTGAAGGTCCGATTACAAGCATGATTACGGCCACGGCTCTGCAATTGCATCCGGCCTGCACGGTTGTATTGGATGAAGCCGCAGGCAGTCAGCTCAAGGAGTCAAATGCTTACTTGAGGATTACAAAAAGTGCCTCAACATCCCTAAATTCGACGACAAATGATTTGGTCGCCCATATTCATGATGATTCAAATGGCGTAATCAAGGAGGGCGTAAAAAAGTTCAATGTTTGTTAAAAGCACCAGTCGGAAATGGACCAGGAAAATTCAAATTCTAAATTTCAAGCCAAAGAAAACATTCCTATGAGACAAAATATACGGAGATTAACCAATATCAGCCATTCATTTTGCTTTCACATTTTAATAATCGGGTTGTCAAGTTTTAGTGCCGTGGCAAATCTGAACGTTGCACCGCCAACCATGCCCAGCCTTCGTGAATGGAACGGTGGCGAAGGAATGTTCACCTTGTCCACAAATGCCCTGATTGCGATTGACGACAGATTCACTAACGAACTTGCTCAGACGGCATTTGTTCTAAAAGATGACTTGAAACAGTTCACCGGGCAGGATTACAAAATCATCTCGCTGTCGGAGCCTCAACCCGGCAGCTTGTTTTTGACATTAAATAACTCAGACATCGGCATTGGAGACGAAGGCTATCTGTTGCAGATTGGCGATACTGTCACCATCCGGGCCAACACGGGCAACGGTGTTTTTTATGGCACCCAGACGCTCCTGCAAATGCTAAAGCTCGAAGCAACCCATTCCATGCTACCCAAGGGAACCGCACGGGATTATCCGCTGTGCAAAGACCGCGATGAAATGATTGATGTCGGGCGGCATTATTATCAAATGAGTTACCTGGAAGAAGAAATCAGGAAACTGGCCTGGTATAAGATGAACACGCTGCATTTGCACTTCTCGGATTGGAACGGATTCCGGCTCGTAAGTGACACCTATCCCGGACTGGCAACTTTGCCTGCCTATACCAAGGCTGATGTGCGTCGGCTGCAAGATGTGGCCAAGCGCTATCATGTGGTCATCGTGCCGGAAATTGATTTGCCAGCGCATGCCAAAGCCATCACAGATTACAACCCGAAACTGCGCTTCCCATGCGCCTCCATGGATACCGGCCATTGGCCGGGCGCTCAAGACGGCGGATGGATGCTGGACATCACGAGGCCTGACGTGCGGGCTTGGATCAAAAATTTACTGGATGAATTCATTCCCTTATTTGACGGCCCTTATTTTCACATTGGTTGTGACGAGTGGGAATATACAGCCAGACAATTGGATTGCCCCGAATTGGTTGCCTATATGAAGGCTAAAGGGTATGCCAGTCCCACCGACGTATTTGTTGAATGGATAAACGAAGTGAATGCGCAGGTGAAGTCTTACGGAAAAATCACTCAGATTTGGAACTGGTGGGATTTCAAGCAATCCACCAGCATCCAGCCGGACAAAGATATTGTGATCAACGCTTGGACGGCTTCGCCCGATAAGTTCCTGAAAAATGGTTGGAAGGTGATCTGCACACCCGAGGAGGAGCTTTATGTCGCTCCGGGCACTGGGGGAACTTTGCCGGGAAAGTATGGTTATTTTGATTCAAGGCGCGTTTACGAAAAGTGGGTAATGCCCGCCAATCCCAACTTGATTGGATTCAAGGTTTGCCGGTGGTCTGATAATGCTCAAGATAAATCGGACGTCTGGCTTGACCACTGGGCTCAACGGCCGGTGCAAGTGCTGGCGGAACGCGTCTGGGGTGGACCTCGTTCTGCCACGGTGGAAGAATTTTATACACGGGTAGATGCGATCGGTGAGCCGCCGGAACTGCCATCGTTCAATTCAAAATAATTGCGTTTATCTGAAAATACAAAAATAGGACCATGAAAGCACATCCAGCTCTAATTTGCGCCATGTGGCTATTTGCAGCCATCTCTACATCGGCACAGTTTTTTGATGATTTCAATGGCACGCAGTTGGATTACAGTCGTTGGTTCATTGCGGAAAAACAATGGGGAAGCAGTAACAATGGTGTGGTTCACAATAATGTGGTGGTTTCCAACGGGATTCTGCATCTGTTTGGGAATGGCAATCTCTACACCGGCCCGATAGCTGGTTACGCCGGCAGCCCCGGCCAGCGGGTGGGCGCGGCGATTGCCACCACAAACTATTATGCCTCGGGAAGCTATGAAGTGCGGCTAAAGTTGCCTGCCCAAACTGGCGGCACGTCCGCGATCTGGCCTTTCCACTATGAGGAAGTTTACAGTGGCACCCTTTACACGACGCTGGCCAATCTGGGCGGCCTGACCATTACCAATTTGACTTGGATTGGACTGACAACCAACCAAGCCAACAGCCTGCTGACGGATCTCACCAGCACCAATGGTTCGAGGCAGCCATACTTGAATCCGCCGACCAATGGGCTTTACCGCACCACGAGCCTGTTTCGCGGACTAACTCAGCCAAGTCAGATGGTTTTATCAAATGATTTTGGCTTGAGTCTGCAAATTTTCGTGGTGCTGGCCAATGCCGCTTCGCTTAATCAAACCGACGGCGGGTACATCCGAAACGAGGAAATTGACATTGAAACACCGACTGCCCGCAATGGTTCAACCGATATTACCTATGCCAACGCTCGGTTTAACACTTGGGTGGGACAAAACAACGGAGAATACACGGCCAATTATGATAGCGTGGGTTATGTCTTTAATGACGGTCAGTTTCACACCTATCGTTTTGACTGGCATACTGCCAGCCCAACCGTGCTTTCCCAGCGCGTGGAATTTTATATTGATGGAGTGTGCTATCAAACCAATTACACCCACATTCCCACCATCGGCGGACGTTTTTGGATCGGCTATTGGTTTTCCGGCTGGTCGGGCACGCCGAACTTTGTCACACAAGAAATGGACGTGGACTGGGTTCGCATCACGCCATTCAACGAAAACGGCGACCAATTTGTGCCGGAGACCTATCCGAATGACGGATGGTGGGCGCCGAGCATGGCTGGTAATCCGCCACCGGCCATCACCGGTATTTCTCCAAATTCAGGCAGCACCAATGGCGGCACGATTGTTACCATCAGCGGCACCAACTTTTATACTGGTGCGACCGTGCGGTTTGGCGCAGGTGATCCCATTCCAGCTAGCTTCTCCAGTAACCAGACGCAGCTCATTGTGACGACTCCGTCGCTTGCGGCGAGCCAAGTTGCAGTCACGGTATCGAATGTTGACGGGAAAACCGCTGTGTTTAACAGTTTCACCTTCTCGCCACCGCCCCCACCCGCGAAGCTTATAAGCGCAGCGCAATCCGGTTCAAATTTGAGCTTAATCTGGGCAGGCGGAACCAACCTGAACTGCACATTGCTAACCTCCACCAACATCGCGCAGCCGACAGCAAACTGGATAGTGGTGGCGACAAATATCGTCGGAATCAATGGATTGTCCACCAACAGTATTCTCATCAATACGCTTGAACAGCAGCGATTTTATCTCTTGGCCATCCCCAATTAAAATTCAGACCATAGAAAAAACATGAAGGCACAACGGAAAACGAAACGGATGAAGATTCCTCCATTCTTAATCTGCGCAACGTGGATAATCGCAAGCGGGTCAGTATCAGCACAGAGCGGCTTTACTTCGACGGCGTTTTTCGATGATTTTAATGGCACTCAACTGGATGCTTCCCGATGGATAGTCATGGAAAAAGCGTGGGGAATCAACAATGGCGGAGTGGTGTCTGACAATGTCACTGTCTCCAACGGCATCCTGCATCTGACCGGGCATGGCGATCTTTACACCGGCACGGTGCATGGCGTGAACCGGAAAGGTCAGCGGATAGAACGAGTCACCCGCGTGGGTGCGGCAATTTGCACCACAAATTTTTTTGCCTCTGGAAGATATGAAGTGCGAATGAAGTTGCCAAAACAGATTGGTGCGTGCTCTGCGCTGTGGACTTTCCATTATGAGGAAGCGTATCCGGGTAATCCGTTATACGCCGAGCTGGCTCAAACGGGTGGGCTGACCGTCAGTAATTTATTATGGATTGGCCTGACTTCTGTGGAAGCCACCAGCCTGCTCAAGGATATCAGTGGTAAAAAGAAAGATCGTCCACCTTATTTGGAAAAGCCGGTCAACGGAATTTATCGCACGACCGATTTTTTCCGCACCAAAGTTCTCGACGTTGGCGATCTGGATTTAGCGCAGGATTTTGGAAAAAAACTAGAAATTTATACTGTGCTTAAAAATGCTGCCACGCTGGAACCTCTGGGCAGTTTGAAAGATGGTTTTTATTTGGTGAGGAATCAGGAAATTGATATTGAAACACCGACCGGCCTGAAAACCGACCTTTCTAACATTTCCTACAGTCACGCACGGTTTAACACTTGGGTAGGTCAAAGCACAGGGGAGTTCACGGATAATTTTGATGATCTTGAACATGCGATGAACGACGGTCAATTTCATGTCTTTCGTTTTGACTGGCATACGGCCAGCCCGACTGTGCTATCCCAGCGCGTGGAGTTCTATGTTGACGGCAAATGTTATCAGACCAATTATACCCATATTCCCACCATCGGCGGTCGTTTCACACTTGGTTTGTGGTTTCCAACTTGGACAGGCGCGCCGATTTTTGACACCGAATCATTGGATGTGGATTGGGTCCGGATCACGCCGTTTAATGAAAGCGGCGATCGGTGGGTGAAAGAAACCGAGTAAAATCTTTAGTAAAAGATTTTGCCCGGCTCAACTACCAATGTTTCCGGCGACAAATAAATTTGAGGATTATTATTCGGCTTTTATGCCAATAGAGCAGATACTTGCATATTTATCACATGCTAACTTGACGCTATTATCGGAGGTGGCACAATGATGTCCATTGAAAAACTTTGGTGTCGGCGAATATGGATATATGGTCTTCTCCTCCGGCGGAGACACTTGTTCGCGGAAATCTTCGCGCGGCTTGAAGCATTCAAAGCTTGGATGTTTGAAAATTAAACTGCGGTAAAATATGAATAGTATGGATGAAGGTTCTGGTGCAACAGCAGTAGTTGGCAAAGCGGGCCATAATCGTTTTCTGCTTTTGGTCGCCGGGTTGGGCGGGTTGCTTTATGGTGTGGACGTGAACATCATCACCGGTGCGCTGCCTTATCTTTCGGCAACTTCCGGCTTCAATGTAAACCAGCTTTCGTTCATCGTTGCTGCCGTGCTGCTGGGCAGTGTCATCTCGACGCTGTTTGCGGGTATACTGGCTGATTTAGTGGGTCGGAAAAAAATGATGGTTTTGAGTGGCCTGCTCTTTGTCATCAGCATTCCGACAATTGTCGCCATATTTCTGTCGCCGGTGGGCAGGTATGGTTATTCGACCACGTTCTTTATGTTCACCGGTTTCACTATGATCTATTTCATTACCGCCACGTTCTTCCTGCCTGAAACAAAGGGTAAAACCTTGGAAGAAATCGAACAGCATTTTGAGGGTGGCAAAAAGGCTTGACCCGCCAATGATTTGACACCATGAACTCAATCAGCATGATTTTCAGCAATCGGCAGAAATTTTAGAGGAATAGGATCAAAATGCTCTCGATACAAGAACCATCAGCGAAACTGACGGAGTTACAGCCAACAATTAAGTGCCTTTCTTTATCGGCGTTTGATACTAGCGAACTGAAGGCCGTGCGCGAAGTCTTTCGACCGGCTGCCCGCCTGGCGCTGGGTCAGGCTTGGCTGGAAAGGGAAGAACATGATTTCGCTCCGGCGTTTGTTCGTGTCGGCTGGCGGGGAAACTCATTGCTGGTGTTCGCCGAAGTGATTGACTTTGATATTTTCAATGCGGCCACAGCCCTTAATCAGCGGGCTTGGGAACTGGGGGATGTTTTCGAGATTTTTCTACAGCCAACAGATCAGCCGGCCTATGTCGAGTTTCAGGTTACTCCAAACAACCAACGAGTGCAGTTGCGGTTTACGAACGCCGTCGCTGCAGAGAATGTAAGAAGAAATGGCTCCATGGAATCCGTTCTCATACCTGATGAGGCATTTTTCTCCAGAACATGGGTTCAACCCGGTGCCTGTTGGTATGTTTACGCCGAAATTTCGGCGGAAAAACTATTCAGACAGGCCGGCCCGCTTCAAGGCAGGCAGTGGCGATTTTCATTCAGTCGTTATGATTATACCCGTGGCCGCGAGCAACCGGTGATTTCCTCCACTTCGCGGCATGCTGAACCCGACTTCCATCGCCAACCCGAATGGGGCGTCATGAGTTTTGAATTTTCAATGCCATAGTCAGCTAATGAAGAAATCCACCTTATTAATATTAGCCGCCGGTTTCGGCAGCCGATACGGCGGCCTTAAACAGACTGACCCCGTTGGCCCCAACGGAGAGACGATCATGGATTATTCAATCCACGACGCGATTCAAGCTGGCTTTGACAAACTGGTATTCGTCATCCGGCGCGACATCGAAAAGTCATTCAGAACAACCATCGGGGCGCATTACGAAAAACGAATTGCTGTTGAATATGTTTTTCAGGAACTCAATCATTTGCCATCAGGCTGCTCTGTTCCGCCAAACCGTAAAAAACCCTGGGGCACCGGCCATGCGATTCTGATGGGAGCAGAAGTCATCACCTCACCCTTTGCCGTCATCAACGCGGATGATTTTTATGGAGCCTGCTCGTTTAACGTGCTAGCGGAACATTTACGCGCCGGCACTCCTGATTATGCAATGGTCGGGTTTATTCTGAACAACACGCTTTCAGAATTCGGGAGCGTGGCGCGTGGAATATGCAAGGTCGGGGCCGAAGGATTTTTAGAAGGTATTACGGAAGTGACCGGCATTGAAAAGGAAGGCGCGCTGGCGAAATATACCGATGCTGCGGGGTTACCCCACCGGCTTGACGGCGGAGAAATTGTTTCCATGAACATGTGGGGGTTCACGCCAACAATTTTCAGGCATCTGCAGACGGGTTTCACAAAATTTTTGAAACAGCATGGCCTAGAGGAAAAAAGCGAATTCTATATTCCCAGTGTCGTGAACAGCTTGATTGGCACGGGGCAAGAAAAAATCAAAGTGCTGCGCTCGTCAGATCCCTGGTTTGGCGTGACATATCGCGAGGATCGTCCGCGGGTTGTCGAAAGTATCCGTCGTTTGATTGCGTGTGGTGATTATCCGGAAATACTATGGAAGTAAAGCTTCGACATGACGTGACTGGCGCGGCGCGCCAGTTTCAAATATGGGGAGAATTCCTCAAGGCCGAGCCTTATGGCGGCGGGCATATCAACGATACCTATTGCGTTGTTTATAGTCAGGCGGGAACGCCGGTGCGTTATATTCTACAGCGAATAAATCACAACATTTTCAAAAGGCCGTCCGAACTGATGGAGAATATCCAGCGCGTCACCTTGCATCTCGGCAAAAAATTGGCCGGGCAAAATGACTTCAGCCGCCGGATTTTGAGTTTGATTCCGGCACATGATGGCCGTCCGTTTGTCTGTGACAAAGATAGCAACTACTGGCGTGCCTATTTGTTCATCGAACAGGCGCGCACTTACGATGCGGTTGAATCACCGGCGCAGGCCTTTGAAGCAGCAAAAGCATTTGGGTGTTTCCAGAAATTGCTGGCCGACCTCCCTGCCCCGCGCCTGCACGAAACGATTCCTGATTTTCATAACACGCCAAAGCGCTTTGCAGCATTGGAAGCAGCTATCGCGGATGACATCGCTGGCCGGGCAAAGCTGGTGTCGGCGGAAATAAAATTTGCGATGGAACACAAGACGATGACGAACCGCTTGCTGGATGCCGATTTGCCCGAGCGCGTCACTCACAACGATACTAAATTCAACAATGTGATGCTCGACAACGTGACCGGTGAAGGAATTTGCGTGATTGACTTGGATACCGTGATGCCCGGTCTTGCGCTTTATGATTTTGGCGACATGGTGCGCACCACCACCAGTCCGGCGAAAGAGGACGAATTGGATTTATCAAAAGTGAAGATGCAATTTTCGATGTTTGAATCATTGGTGAAAGGTTATCTGACTTCGGCGGGAGATTTTTTAACCAAAGCTGAAAAACAGCAACTGGTTTTTTCCGGCCAGTTGATCACTTTTGAAATTGGCATTCGTTTTCTTACCGACTTTCTAGCGGGCGACACCTATTTCAAAATCCACCGTCCGAATCACAATCTGGATCGTTGTCGCACCCAGTTCAAACTGGTGGAATCCATAGAACAACAGGTGGACCGGATGAACAAACTGGTAGAAGGACTAATATGAGAGTGCTTGTCACTGGTGGGGCTGGCTTTATCGGCAGTCATATTGTCGAATACTTTCAAGGCAAAGCCGAAATTCGCGTGCTCGACAACCTACGTTCAGGACTCAAGCATAACCTTACAGGTTTTCAGTGCGAGTTTATATCAGGCTCCATTCTTGAACGCGACATCGTCCGTCAGGCAATGACGGGCGTGGATTATGTCTTTCACCTCGCCGCCATGATTAGTGTGCCCGAATCAATGCAGAAACCGATTGAGTGCAGCGAGATCAATACAAACGGCACATTGGTCGTTTTGGAGGAGGCCGCACGCGCCGGAGTCAAGAAACTGGTCTTGAGCAGTTCTGCGGCAATCTATGGTGACAATCCGGTGGTGCCAAAAATCGAAACGATGCTGCCAGAACCGAAAAGTCCTTACGCCATCACCAAACTGGACGGCGAATTCTATTGCAAAATGTTCACTGCGGAAAATCGTCTGCCAACGGCCTGTTTGCGTTACTTCAATGTTTTTGGCCCTCGGCAGAATCCTAAAAGCCAGTATGCCGCCGCCGTGCCGATTTTCATTGACCGCGCCCTGAAGAACGAACCAATCACCATCTACGGCGTCGGCGACCAGACGCGCGATTTTATTTATGTGAAGGATATTGTGGCGGCGAATGTGTTTTTGGCCACCCAATCTGAAGCCACCGGAGTTTTTAACGTGGCCTATGGTAAAAGTGTCACCATCAACCAACTGGCGGAAACGATCCGCCACCTGACAAGTTCGCGTTCGGAAATCCGCCATGCTGCTGAACGCACCGGCGATGTGAAACACTCACTGGCCGCCACTGAAAAGCTCCGCGTGGCGGGTTTCGTTCCTACAGGCAATCTGACTGAAGGTCTGGATACCACCATCAACTCCTTTCTGATTAAAATGAAATGATATGAAACTTCCTGCCCCGAGAATCACACCCGTTCTTGACCCCGCGTTCCGCCCGGCTGTGCTTGCCAATCACGCCTTTGACCAGAAGGTTCGCGAAACAAAGCATTCGGTGCCAATCGAACTTGCGCTCGAACAGGCGGACGGTTCTGTTTTCCGCTTTAAGACTCACGCCTTGCCCGAAACGCATCCACAGGCCGCCGACAATTTCATTCACTTGGAACGGATGGTGAAGTTCCTGTTGTGGTCGCGTGGTGGTTTTCGGATTTACTACAATGGTCCTGAACTGCTCGGCCGGGCGTTGCAACGGCATTATTGCGACACGCTGACGGGAAAATTTGATTCCGACATTATCGGCGGACGAATTTATGATCATGCGATTGAAGTCGTGCTGACACGGGACATTCCGGAGGAACGAGCCAATACGACACCTCTGGGCCGACATCTGGACGGTTGCCGCATTGGTTTCGATTTGGGCGGCAGCGACCGCAAGGTGGCCGCCGTCATGGATGGCAAGGTGGTGTTTAGCGAAGAAGTGGTCTGGGATCCAGTCAGACAGACAAATCCCCAATATCATTACGACGGCATCATGCACTCTTTGAAACTGGCGGCGAAACATCTGCCACGAGTGGACGCCATCGGCGGCAGCGCGGCGGGAGTTTATGTGAACAACCGCGTGAAGGTGGCGTCGCTGTTTCGCGGCATCCCGGCGAATGTTTTTGAACACAGAGTTAAAGACATGTTTTTGGAAATTCGCAAGGAATGGGGAAACATCCCGTTTGAAATCGTCAACGACGGCGAAGTAACAGCGCTTGCCGGATCAATGGCGCTTGAACAGAACGGTGTTTTGGGCATTGCACTGGGCACCAGTATGGCGGGCGGTTATGTGAACATGGAAGGTAACATCACATCGTGGTTGAACGAAGTGGCGTTCATGCCAGTGGATTACAATCCTGCTGCGCCCGTGGACGAGTGGTCGGGTGATTATGGTTGCGGGGTGCAATATTTTTCGCAGCAGGCCGTGGGGCGATTGCTTAAACCGGCGGGAATTGCGCTCGACCCGGCGCTGGGGCTGCCGGAAAAGCTCAAAGCGGTGCAGGCGTTGATGTTGAAGGGCGATTCCCGCGCGCAAAAAATTTACGAAACCATTGGAACATATCTCGGTTACGCCATCGCGCACTACGCGGATTTTTACGATTTCAAAAATGTGCTGATTCTGGGGCGCGTGACCTCCGGGGTGGGCGGCGGTTTGATTATCGCCGGGGCAAAAGAGGTTTTGAAATCAGAACTTCCCGAACTTGCCGAACACGTTGCCTTTCACATTCCTGACGAAAAAGACAAGCGCCACGGACAGGCAATTGCAGCCGCGAGCCTGCCAAAATTAAAATCCTGATATTTTCTGGCCATTACCCCATAATTGGATCACTGAAACTGTCGCAGCCAATTTCAATGTGTCCGGCGCAACGTTGTTCAAAATCAGGCGCGTCTTGCACGCGGATGCGCCAATCGTGCCAGCCGAAACTGGAATTTAATTTCCATTCGACATCTGTCACACTGGAAGGGTTCAAGTTCACTGTGCGTTGACCGCCACCGTAAGCGAGATCGTCCATCACGACCATTAACGGTTTTGAATCGTGATTGACCAAATGCAAAATGGCATCGGGCGTTGTGGTGTTATGAACAGGTTGCAATGTCACTTCCAGCAAAGGGTCTTGCGCCGAACCACGGAATTCACGGTAGAAGCCATTTGGGCCGTGCAGTTGTAAATGGTAAATGCCGTTTTCAAAATCGTCGAGCGGCCAATTATCTGAAATGCGGTCTCCGGCGGATACCGCGTAATTCCAGTTGCGGCCGATTTCAAATGTTCCGTTCACCGCGCGCATTTTGCCGGGCGCATAAACTCGAAACGGCGCGCCAGCGGCCTGTTCGCCAAACAATTTATTGTCAGCGGCAAAACGAATCATGAACGATTTCCGGTCGCTACTTAAAATCCCATCGGCAGCCAACTCGTAAGGCAACGCGCACGCCGGACGAACGCCCGATTCCTGTCGCGGCAACCACGGAACGGAGCGTGGCTGTTTGCGCGCCTGCGTAATTTCTTCCGCGCTCAATTTTTTGAAATCATCGGGCACGGGGCGGAATTGCGCGCGATTGATGGAGTCGAGAAATTTCTCGCGTTCCAAAGGCGTCGGCAGCGTGATTTTCTCGCCATGATACGGACGGAACACGGAAGTCAAATCGCCGCAAACAGTGCGACGCCAATCGCTGATGTTCGTTTCGCGAACCGGCTGGCCGGTTTTGTGGCTCAAAAATTTTTCCAAAAATTGCAGAACGGAAGTATGGTCAAACACCTGCGAGCAAACGTAACCACCACGGCTCCACGGCGAAGCAATCACCAATGGCACGCGAAATCCCAATCCGATGGAATCCGCCGTCGCCGCGCCGTCATAGCGATGGAGATAAGATTTTTCTTGTTCGGGGCTGACCTGTTCAATGGCGGTATTAATCCTCGCCGAAGTTTTCCCCGTGCCGGGATGATTGGGATGCGGAGCCATGAAGGGCGGCACGTGGTCGAAATAACCGTCATTTTCATCGTAGCATAAAATGAAAATGGTTTTCTTCCACACTTCCGGATTCTGCGTGAGAATATCGAATGTTTCGGAAAGATACCACGCGCCATACCACGGCGAGGAGGGATGATCGGAAAATCTTTCCGGTGGAACAATCCACGAGACCGTCGGCAATTTGCCGGCGCGGACATCCTCACGAAACTGGTGCAACACATCGCCTTTGGGAATTTTCATCTGGTGCTCGCTTTCGCCATCGTGATAAGTCACGGTTTCAAGTCGGCGATGATTCCGGTCGCCTTGATTTGTGACGAAGGCTTTGCGATTCAGATTTTGATTGTGGGAAGGCAGCCTGGCAAAATCGGCTTCGCTCCAGGCAGCCAGATCGCGCCGGATTTTTTCCAGATTGGCGCGTTTGACCGCGATTTGTTTTTTGAGGATTTCGGAGTGCGAAGCTTGAGCTTGAATTTGTTGCAGTTCCGCTGCGAGCGATTTTTCCGTTTGGACAAGATAACGCCGGTAAGTTTCTGAAAAACGGACGTGATATTGAGTGAAATATTCGAGCGGATTGTCGCCAAAATTTGACAGCCAAGCATCTTCTTCGTCGGTCAATCCTGTGGATAGGCAAATTTCATTCTGATAAACGCGCCATGAAATGTCTTGCGCTTCGAGCCGTTCGGGAAACGTTGCCCAATTAACCGGCGTGTCCAAGTCCGCTTCATCATTGCTTAATTTTGCCGGCGATTCAATGGACGGTTTGGCGCGAACAGTTCCCGTCCAAAGATAAAGACGATTGGGTGTGGTGCAGGTGAGCGCGGAACAAAAATTCTGGTCGCAAATCGTGAATGCGTCCGCCAGCGCATAATAAAACGGAATGTCTTCGCGAGTGTAATGACCCATCGTGAGCGGCAAGTGCGCGTAATCCTGATTGTCGGAGGCCTTCGCGTCCAGCCAGCGGTCGTGCTTGCCGCCGTTTCGCGCCGCCACTTGCGATTGACGCGAGTGCGGCAGCGAACCCATCCACGTCACTTTTGTGTCCTTGATGTTGAAACGAAATGGCGCGTAGGTTTCGCCTTTCGCATTGCTTTGCAGCCAAACCGGATTGCCATCGGGCAAAGTCATCGCGCGCGGGTCGTTGAATCCGCGCACGCCGCGCAACGTGCCGTAAGCGTGGTCAAACGACCGGTTTTCCTGCATCAAAATGACGATGTGCTCGGCGTCCAGATACGTGCTGCCCGGTGTCGGATCAATCGCAAACGCTTTTTGAATCGAAGCAGGCAACGCTCCCATCAACCCGCCGCCTGCCGCTAACAACGCTGCCTTTTTAAGAAAATCACGTCGCGAATCCATACCTTTTTTGAGAAAGAAAATTTTAACGTGGATGAATCAAATCGGCCAGATAATTTTACATGATTTTTGTTAATATTAGTCGAAATTTTGACGTGAATTGTGACACAAAAAAATCTAAAATTTTCACATGAAGCACTTGTTTTTCCTAATGGGGATAATTCTACAAACAACCCTCACTTTTGGGGCGCAAACCAACATTCTTCAAATGGAACAGCAAACCATTTCCGGGCCGCAAACGCCGGATGATTTTCCGCGCTGGTCAGACGAAATGCGCCGCTGGCGCGAAAAGAAACTGGAAAAATTGGATTACAGCGGAACCAATTACGACCGGCCGGAATTGAAATGGACACAGCGCAGTTTCATTCAATCGCAAATGATGGTGGAAGACCGATATTTTTACGACCCCATCGCCGGCAAATACACCGTTGACCGCTATCTTGACGATTTGGAAAAACGCTACGGCGGCATTGACAGCATTTTGGTCTGGTCAGTTTATTGCAACATTGGAATTGATAATCGCAATCAATTCGACATGGTGCGCGCCTTGCCCGGCGGCATTGCGGGCGTGCGTCAAATGGTGGCGGACTTTCATCGGCGCGGTGTCAAGGTATTGTTCCCCATGATGCCATGGGACGTTGGCACGCGCGATGAAGGCGTTTCGTTGTCAGCGGCCGTCACGCGATTGCTCAAAGAAATTGGGGCGGACGGAGCGAACGGCGACACGATGACCGGCATTCCTAAGGAATTTCGGAATACTTCAGATTTAAGCGGCCACGTTCTGGCATTTGAGCCGGAACTTGGATTTAACAACGAAGCGGAATTGCCGTGGGACAATCTGACGTGGGGTTACTGGAATTACAATTTTGTTCCGGCAGTCAGCAAATACAAATGGCTTGAGCCGTGCCACATGGTCAACATCTGCGACCGCTGGGCACGCAATCATACCGATGATTTGCAGCACGCTTTTTTCAACGGTGTCGGCTTTGAAAGTTGGGAAAACATTTGGGGTATTTGGAACGGCATCACGCCGCGCGACGCCGAAGCATTGCGTCACATTTCAAAAATCGAACGCGCTTTCGCGGATTTATTGGTGAGCCGGGACTGGCAGCCGCATTTTCCCGTGTTGCAAAAAAATATTTTTGCGAGCGAATTTCCAGACAATCAACAAATTCTGTGGACATTGGTGAATCGCGCGGAATATGACATTTCAGGCACGCAACTTCGCGTTCAACACAAAAATGGAACGCGCTACTTTGACCTCTGGCATGGTATCGAATTGAAACCGGTTTTAACCACGAACAACGGCGTTCTGTTTGCCGATTTGGATTTTGAAATGGAAGCCAACGGCTACGGAGCAATTCTGGCAACGTCCCCATCCGGCGAAACGCACAAACTATTGCTCAAAGACATGAATAGCTTGGGCGGGAAACGTCTCGCCGATTTTTCGGATGAATGGAAATTTCTCCCGCAGCGTCAGGTTCCAATCAAATCAACCAAAACAGTTGATGTTCCGCCGGCAGACATGGTCAGGATTCCGGGCGACTCGTTTGAATTTGTGGTTTCAGGAATTGAGATTGAAGGCAGCGACGGCGTCGGCGTGGACGTGCAATATCCGTGGGAAGATTCTCCCCGGCGACATCATCGGCAGCGCCTGACGATAAAACCATTTTTCATGGACCGTTATCCAGTGACTAATGCCAAGTTCAAAAAATTTCTCGACGCGACTCATTACCATCCGCCCGACGATTACAATTTCCTCAAAGACTGGACGAATGGAAATTATCCCGCAGGCTGGGACAACAAACCGGTGACGTGGGTTTCATTGGAAGACGCACGCGCCTACGCCGCGTGGGCGGGAAAACGTCTGCCGCACGAATGGGAATGGCAATACGCCGCACAAAGCAATGATAATCGCCTCTATCCGTGGGGCAACGAGTGGAATGATCATTTTATTCCATCGCCGGACACCGGTCGCACGTTGCGCCCGCCAACGGATGTGGATGCCTTTCCGCAAGGCGTGAGTCCGTTTGGCATGATGGACATGGTTGGCAACGTCTGGCAATGGACGGATGAATATCTGGACGAACACACGCGCACGGCCATCGTTCGCGGCGGCAGCTATTACCATCCGCAAGGTTCTATGTGGTATTTTCCCAATTCAGAAAAGTTGAACGAGCATGGAAAATTGCTGTTGATGTCACCCGGCAAAGACCGGGCGGCCACTTTAGGTTTCCGTTGCGTGGTGGATACCGAGTGATTTTCAAAATCATTTCAAATCCACATCGCCGCAGAGATGGACTTCCAAACCAAGTTCGGCGAACGCGGCGGCTTTCACGCGGCAGGCGCGGTGCGCGGCTTTTTCATCCGGCGCATACACGACTTGAATGTGATTGGATTTGTGCCGCGCCATCATTTGGTCGCGCGAAATGCCGTCGAGCACGGCGTGCATGATCGGCCATTGCGGCGTCGTTTCGCGCCAGCGGCGTTCGGTTTCTTTTTCCGGCAGCTTCACGGATTTGGCCACGCCCAAGTCGCAGTGCAATTTTCCGTCCATCACAAACACGCGACTCCAAACAATGTGGCCGGGTTTGGAAACGCCTTTGATCGTGCCGCCGCCGAGACGGAAAAACATCGGCGGCTGGCGTTCGCTGGTCGCGCCTTTGTAACCGCCAGTAAAATGCGCGAGCGGCACGGCACCGGAAATCAAAAACACCCAGACGTAATCGTCCACGCCGTCGCCTTTGAAATGCTGTCCCCAGCGCAAATCGTGCAGCGTGTTTTCGGGCGCGAATCCCAGTTCGCGCCACAAGTGATAAGTGACCAAACCGTCCAGCGCGGCGCATTCATCCACTTCGTTGAAATGCGGCACGGCTTCGCCGGCGAACAAAATACGTCCGGTTTTTTCGTGTTTCACCGGCGGACGATCCACGTTGTTCAGCAAGCCTTCGGTTAAATCGCTCGCAGGCGCGAGGTCTTTCAATCCCTGCTGATACTGGATGCCGACGGCAGCGCAGCCAAATTCATCCGCGAGGCGCACGGCGGCGATATACATTTTGCATTGTTGAAGCACCTGGTGTTCGGTCAAATCCGTTGCTTCATTTTGACCAAAGCTGAATTTCATGCCTTTGCGTTTGAGCCAAGCGAAAGCTTCCTGCGCTTCGGCGTCGGGAACACGTTGCATGGCGGCGTAAAGCGACGATTGGCTCAAGCGTTCCTTGAAAACACCGGTGGGATGCAGCAATTCGTCGGGAACGATGGCATTGAACATGCCCATGCAACCTTCGTCGAAAACGCCGATGATGGCTTTTTTCGCCTTGAAAACGCGGCCAAAATTGCGGCCAAATTTTTCGTCGGCATCCGGCAATTTCAAAAGCGATAAATCTTTCACGTGACTTTGGTCGTGCGTGACGACGCCTTGTTCGAGCCATTGGCGCAAACCGTTTTTGAAAAAACTGTCCGTGAAATTTTCGCTCCAGAGTGAACCGTAACGGACGCCGGCTTTGGTCAGCGAACCGTTCAAATTCAACATCCCGACCAATCCCGGCCACGTGCCGCTCCAATTCGCCACCGTGAGAATCGGGCCGCGATGCGTCGTCAATCCGGCCAGAACGTGATGGCTATATTGCCAGACGCTTTCAGCCACGATAAGCGGCGCGTCGGCGTCAAGGCGGCGAAAAACTTCCATGCCCATTTTTTGTGAGTCAATGAAGCCGTGTTTTTTTTGTTGGTCGTAAGGATGCGCGCGCACAACTATCCAGCCTTCGGCCTTGAGCGCTTTGCCGAGCGCGGTTTCCATTTTGGATTGTTCCGGCCAGCATTGTTGATTGGCGGATAGACGCAAATCGCCGCTACAAACGAGATAGACTTGCTTGGATTTTAATTTTGTTGTCATTTTGAAAATGGGTAAATATTTTTTCGTTTTGTTTTGTTTTTTAACCGCAGATTTCGTCGATGAACGCAGATAAAAAAATAAATCTGCGAAAATCTACGTTATCTGCGGTTAAATAAAAATCTGTGTTCATCCGTGATTAAAATTCATTTTCTTGCCTTGCTGCGAATGTCAATCAGTTGCTTCATCACGTTGAAAAGATTGCCGTGCCAGTCTTTTGTGCCGAAGGCGTCGTGCAACTGTTTGTAAAGCGCGTAAAGTTCGCGGTAAGTTTTGTGCGCCTGCGGATTCGGTTTATAGATTTTGGATTTTAGTCCGGTCATTTTCCGTTGCGCGGTCGCGAAGTTTTTGTGAACACCGGCCACCACCGCGCCCGCAATCGCTGAACCCAACGCGCAGGTCTGCGTCGAGCGCGATACTTTCATCGGTCTGCCCGTCACGTCCGCGTAAATCTGCATCGTCAGCGGACTCTTTTCCGCAATGCCGCCGCAGTTCACGACGGAGGAAATTTTCACGCCGTATTCCTCAAAACGATTGATGATGGTCAGCGCGCCAAAAGCCGTCGCTTCAATCAATGCGCGATAAATTTCCGCCGGTGTTGTGTAAAGTGTTTGGCCGATGAGCAGACCGGTTAATCTTTGGTCAACGAGAACCGTGCGGTTGCCGTTGTTCCAATCCAATGCCAGCAAACCGCTTTCGCCTGCGCGTAACTTGGCCGCCGCTTGGTTCAAATCCGCGTGCGACAAAATCTTTTTGTCCGACGGCTTGAGGTAATTCACAAACCAGTTGAATAAATCACCGACGGCGGATTGTCCGGCTTCCAAGCCGTAAAAGCCCGACAGCACGCTGCCGTTGACGATGCCGCACAAGCCGGGAATGTCCGCGAGTTTCTTTTCGTTCGGCCAAATGGCAATGTCGCATGTGCTCGTGCCGATGATTTTCACGAGTGTTCCGGGCGCGACGCCGGAACCGACTGCGCCCAAGTGCGCGTCGAACGCGCCGACGGCGACGGGAATGCCCGCGCGCAATCCGGTTTTCTTCGCCCACGCCGCCGTCAAACCGCCGACGGATTGATCAATCGCATAAGCCCGTGTTGCCAAACGTGAGCGCAACGCCGCGAGTTTGGGATTTAGTTTTGATAAAAATTCCGCATCGGGATAGCCACCCCAATTTTCGTTGAACATCGCCTTGTGTCCGGCGGCGCAGATTCCAGCCATGAATTTTTCCGGTGCAAGTGTGCCGGTCAGTTCGGCAGGAATATAATCGGCCAGTTCCATCCACGAGTGCGCGGCGTTGAACACTTCCGGCGCAGTTCGCAGGCAATGCAAAATTTTGCTCCAAAACCATTCGCTGGAATAGACGCCGCCGCATTTGGCCAGATATTGCGGGCGAATTTTTTGCGCGAGCGCGGTGATTTCCGCCGCTTCGGCCACGCCGGTGTGGTCTTTCCACAGCCACGCGAACGCATTGGGATTTTTGGCAAAGCGTTTTTGGAACGCGAGCGGCTGGCCGTTTTGGTCAACCGGCAAGGGCGTGCTGCCGGTCGTGTCCACACCAAGACCAACGACTTGTTCCGGTTCGAAACTGCGGACGTTTTTCTTCGCGTCGACGAGGGCTTTCTTAACCGCCATTTTTGCGCCTTTGACGTAATCCGCCGGATGTTGCCGCGCCAGATTCGGGTCGCGCGACAATATCACGCCCGCCGTGCCGTGTTCGTAATCCCAGACCGCCGTGCTGACCTCGCGCCCGTTCGCCACGTCCACTACCAAAGCGCGAACGGAATTCGTGCCGTAATCAAGGCCAAGTGTGTAGTTCGCCTTCATGGAGATAATCGGTTGGTAGCTGTAGATTTTTCCAAGTCTGACTTGCCGTCTTTCCAGATTAGCGGCGCGAGATACACGCCGCCGCGTTCCCAACCGGCGCGGCTGATATACCATTGGCCATCCGTATCGCGCACGATTTCCGCCGCGTGCGCGGGAAAATGCCCCACCTTGTCGCGGATGTCCCAATGAAACGGGTCGCGGCTGACAAACACGTCCGTGCCGTCGTAGCCGTCGCGCGGGCCGATGAACAAGTAATACGCATCGCCGCGTTGCACGACGAAGGGCGATTCCGTCGGGCCGCCCCAAGTGCCCGTGGTCGGATCGGTGAAGGCGATGCCGCGATTCGTCCACGTCAGCAAATCGTCGCTGGTCACATACGCCACAACGTGGTTGCCACCGGCAGGTTTGCTGGTGGCGTCGTAATACATCACCCATTTATCTTTCACCCGCAGCACGAACGGGTCGCGGGCGTCGTAACCGTCCACGACCATTGGATTTTTCGGCGAGCGCGTCCACGTTTTCAAATCCGGCGACGTGGCGAGATTGATTTTATACTTCGTATGGTCTTGGTCACCCGCGCAATAAAACATGTAATATAAATTGTCGTGGACAATCACATACGGCGCCCACAAATGCGTTTCGTTCCACGGCGCGCTGCGCGCCACGGTGAGCGCGAACGGCTGCTTGTCCCACGGTTGTTGCAACAGTGTTTTCGCGGTGGCGTGCGCGAAATTGATTTCCTCCTCCGGCTTGGCCGGTTCTTGCCGCGTGATGCCGAACAGATGCCATGTGCCGCTCTGGTCTTGGATGAAGCAATGGTCGTTGATATACCACGGCTCTTTTTCGCCCACGCTGGGGTCGTAAATTTTTACAAACGCGCCGCACTCAACCAAAGTTCGCGGCGCGAGAGTTTGTGGCGCAGAGTCGGCGGCCAAAACCGGACTGATGCCGATGACGAAACACCAAAATTGAATCCAGAAAAATTTCATGGCTGTAACGCCTGTCCGCCTTGCGCGACGTTTTCCTTGTCAAACAGCCGCGTGCCGAGCGTGATTTCCTTCGGCACGGTTTCGCCGTGCAGGATTTTCAGCGCGGTGTCAATCGCTTCCGCGCCGCCGGTCGGGTATTGAAACGTCGCGTCCAAAATTCCCTGCTGCACATACGCGACGCCTTCCTGCGGCAGCGCGTCTATGCCGACAAATTTCATTTGCTTCTCGCGTCCGGCGGCTTTGGCGGCGAGATAGGCGCCGTGCGCGCCGTCGTCGTTGTGGGCATAGACCAGATCAATTTTGTCGAAGCGGGCGAGGGCGGATTCCATTTCGCTGCGCGCTTTCGGCTCCAGCCATTGCATGTCGGCGCTGAAAATGATTTTGATGTCCGTGCCCGCGATGCCTTCGAGAAAACCGGCGTGCCGGTCTTGGCCGGGCGTGGACGTTTGTAGTCCCATCAACTCAACGACGTTGCCTTTGCCGCCGAGCGTTTTGGCAATCCACTGGCCGGCGGCTTTGCCGATCTGTTTGTTGTCCGCGCCGATGAAGCAGGTGTATTTGTCGCCCAACAATTTTCGGTCAAGCACGATGACCGGAATGCCCGCGTCCACCGCGTGCGCGACGGGTTCGGTGAGCGGCTGCGCTTCCTTAGGGCTGATGATGAGCAGATTCACTTTCGCGCTGACAAATTCCTCGACTTGCGCGCGTTGCTGGAGCGTGTCGTTTTGCGCGTCTTTGAAAATGACTTTGAGTTCGGGATGTTTTGCGGCGGCGGCGGCGATGTCCGCATTCATCTGCACGCGCCACGGTTCGCCCAGATTGCATTGCGACATGCCGATGACGAATTGCTTTTGCGGCGGCGCGGAATTTTCATCCGTCGTTCCGCCGGATTTTTTGCAGCCGGTGAAAATGGCGACACAAAATGCCAGCAGCACCGCACCGAGTTGAATTGATTTTTTTGTGTTCATAAATTTTGAAATCTTTGCGGATGAAATTTTAACGCCAAGACGCCAAGACGCGAAGGCGCAAAGTGATTTACTTGAACGAAGACACAATAAAATTTCTCTGGCGTCTTTGCGCCTTCGCGCCTTTGCGTTAAACAGTGTGGCATCGGTTTTCAAATTTAGCCTGTGTTTCATGTAGTTTTCCGCCGCTGCGTCAAAACGGCGACGACGATGATAATTCCTGTCAGCACCAAACGTCCCGCTTCCGGCACGGCGTTGATGCTTAAAATTTTGTCGAGATAACCGATGGTCAAAACGCCGAGCAACGTCAACCCGATGCCGCCGCGTCCGCCCATCAAACTCGTGCCGCCGATGACGACCATCGCAATCGCGATCAATTCGTAGCCCGTGCCCGCTTCCGGGTCGCCCTGCTGTTCCTGCGCCGCCTGACAAATGCCCGCTACGGCGGTGAACAAACCTGCAATCACATAAGCGAACGTTTTCACCGCCACGACCGGCACGCCGGACAAGCGCGACGCTTCCTCGTTGCCGCCAATCGCGTAAAGATAGCGACCCCAGCGATGTTTCGCCATCAGCAGCCACGCCGCCGCCACGCACACGATGAAAATCAGCGTCACCACCGAAACATTTCCGCCCAGCACGCGATGATCAATGTCGCGAAAAAATGCCGGCACGTCCACGTAGCGATACGTGCCGTCGGGATTGGCAATCGCCGTCGAAACTTTCATTCCGCCCGAAGCGTATTTGGCCAGACCGCGCGCAAACACCATCATCGCCAGCGTCGCGATGAACGGTTGCACGCGCAATCGCGCGGTGACGATGCCGGAAAGTCCGCCGGAAAGTCCGCCGATAATCAAGCAAGCCGGCAGCACCAGCCAGCCGGACCAATTCCAGTGAATCGCCATTTGCGCGGCGCAAACCGCGACCAGCGCCAGCACGCTGCCGACGGACAAATCAATGCCGCCGGAAATAATCACCAGCGTCATGCCGCACGCCAAAATGCCGTAAACCGACATCTGCCGCAGCGCGTCGCGATGCGTGCCGATTTTGAAAAACGCGCCGTCCGCGTTGAAAATCGCGCCGATAATCAACACCAACAGCAGCGCGAGAAACGCGCGTCCCGCCGGACTGGTCACAAATTTTTTCAAGGGCGATTCCGTTTTTATTTTGGCAGTCATCAGTTTTGAAAATTTCCGGCGGACGATGCGTCCAATCCCATCGCCGCCGACAAAATGTTTTCCGGCGTGGCTTGTTGCCGGGAAAATTCGCCCACGCAACCGCCGCGATGCAAGACCATAATCCGGTCGCTCAACGTCAGCAGTTCCGGCATTTCGGACGTGATGAGCAAAATCGCGATGCCCTGCGCCGTCCATTCGTTCATCAACTGGTAAATTTCCCGCTTGGCGGAAACGTCAATGCCGCGCGTCGGCTCGTCGAGCAACAGCAGTTTGGGTCGCGTTTGCAGCCATTTGGCAATCGCGACTTTTTGTTGATTGCCGCCGGACAGCGCGCCGACTTCCAAATCCAAGGACGCCGCGCGCAATTTCATCAGCGACGTGATGCGTTCCGTCGCTTCCCGTTCGCGCGCCGCCCGACGCCAGCCGCCCGGCGACAATTCGCGCAAACCCGCGAGCGTCGCGTTGGCGATGATGGACAATGGCAAAACCAAACCCGTCGCCTTGCGGTCGTTGGTCAGCAGCGCGACGCCGGATTCGATGGCTTGGCGCGGCGATTTGAAATTCACTTTTTTTCCGTCCAAATAAATCGCGCCGCGCGTGGCTGAACCGTAAGCGCCGAACAAACCGTGAAACAATTCGCTCGCGCCCGAACCTTGCAAACCGCCGATGCCCAAAATTTCTCCGGCGCGAACCGTCAGCGAAACCTTTTGCGCCGCCGCGCGTTGGGAAAAGCCTACGGGAAACACGCTGAAATTTTCCAGCCGCAACCGTTCTTCGCCCAAGTGCGGCGCGTGACGCGGAAATTGTTCGCCGATTTCGCGCCCAACCATCCATTGAATCAATTTCGGAACGGGCAATTCCTTCGCGGGCGCAGTGCCAATCCATTTTCCATCGCGCAAGACGGTGATGCGGTCGGCGATGCGCTCAATCTCTTCCATTTTGTGCGTGATATAAACGATGCCGCAGCCGCGCGCTTTGAGCGATTGAATCAGCGCAAACAATTTTTCCACTTCCGGCGCATTCAACGCGCTCGTCGGTTCGTCCATGACGATGACGCTGGCGTTTTGACTCAACGCCTTGGCGATTTCGATGAGCTGCTGAATCGCAATCGGAAATTGTTCCGCCGGCTGCCGCACGTCAATGTCCAGCCCCAGTTCGCATGTCCACTGAATGGCCTTTTTTTGCTGCTCCGCGTCCTGCACCCATCCGCCGCGCGACGGCGTTCGCCCCAAAAAAATGTTGTCCGCCACGCTCATCGCGCCGACCAGCGACAATTCCTGATGAATCACCGCCACGCCCAGCGCATTCGCTTCCAACGGCGTTTTCGGGCGAACATCGCGCCCGTTGATTTGAATGCTGCCGTCAAAATCCGTATGCACGCCCGCGAGAATTTTGATGAGCGTGCTTTTGCCCGCGCCATTTTCGCCGGCCAAAATGTGGACTTCGCCGCGCCGCACTTCAAATTGCGCGTCGGCCAAAACCGTCGCGCCGCCGAATCGCTTGGTGATGTGCTCCAAACGAACCAGCGGGGCGGTTTCCGTTTCAGTGTTATGCGTCATGCAAAAACAAGGCTTGCGGCGATTGGAATTGCCCTTTTATTTTCGTCGCAAATCGGTATAGCTGTCATTGAGGGTTCGCGTCTTTCTCTTAAGCTTTTGCGCCTGCCGAAAAATTATCCAAAAACGCGGATGATTTCTGAACAAAAATGGTTTCATCGGAAAAATTAATCGGCCATCTCAATAATTTATTAAAGTTTTTGCGTTCGACCAAATTGTCAGCTAATTATAGCGTCACCCCATGAAATTTCAGCGTCATCGAATTTCTCAAAAGCGCGGACGACGCGTTGCGCTGTTGATCGAATCGTCGCGGGCTTACGGGCGCGGCTTGTTTTTGGGCGTGGCGAAATTCGTGCGTGAGCATCACGAGTGGTCGGTGCAAAGCGAGGAATGGAAATGGACTGATTCCTTTCCGGCTTGGCTCAAAAATTGGAAGGGCGACGGCGTCATCGCCCGCGTGGAAACGCCGGAAATGGCTGCGTTCATTAAACGACTTGGTGTGCCAGCGGTGGATTTGCGCGGCTCGGTCAGCGGTTTTAATTTTCCTTTGATTGATACGGATGATTGCAAAACGGCGACGTTGGCAGCGGAGCACCTGATGGATCGCGGCTTCCGACATTATGCGTTCTGCGGATTTGTCGGCGCAAATTATTCCGACAAACGCTCTCACTGGTTTCAAGAACGACTGGCACAAGCCGGATTTTCCTGTCACGTTTATCATCCGCCCAAACACATGGTGGAAGCGCAGACCATCGGCTATGAACGGCAGGGTTTGCTTTTTCAGGAAAACCTCGGTCGCTGGCTGGCTTCGCTGCCCAAACCCATCGGCGTTATGGCGTGCAACGACATTCGTGGCCAGCAGGTTTTGAATCTTTGCCGTCAATTGGAGTTGGCCGTGCCAGAAGAAGTCGCCATCATCGGCGTGGACAATGACGAAATTCTTTGCGAATTGTCCGACCCGCCGTTGAGCAGCGTCGCGCCAGACACGCTGCGCATTGGATACGACGCGGCGGTTTTACTCGAACGAATGATGTCCGGCGGCAAACCGCCGATGAAACCAATTCTCATTCCGCCGCACGGTATTGTGACCCGACGTTCCACTGAAGTGCTCGCTTTGGACGACCGACAATTGGCGGTTGGTCTGCGCTTCATTCGCGACCATGCATTTGATCCAATCACAATAAACGAAGTGGCAAAGGCGACGGGGCTGTGTCGCCGCGTTTTTGAGCGACGATTCGCAACCCAAATGGGGCGCTCGCCCAAAGCCGAAGTGCTGCGGTTGCGGTTGGAGCGGGTCAAACAATTACTGGCAGACACGGATTGGAGCTTGTCGCAAATCGCTGAAAGAACCGGCTTCAATTATGGCGAATACCTGCACACGGTATTCACGCAAAAAGTCGGCGTCACACCTGGAGAATTTCGCAAACAGGCCGAACGCAATTCCAAAGAGCGCTTTTAATCAAGGCGCGGTTTTCTCCAACCGGATTTGAATATCGCTTGAACGTTCGTGCTGAATGTGGACGACAAATCCGCCACCAGCCATGGCTTCCACCGTGTATCCCTGATTGTGTCCCTGAAAATTATCCAATCGCGGCAGCCGTTTCCATCCGGCACGGATGGACTGCGGCATTTTAGTTAATCGCAGCACTTCGCGGGATTGATTATCGAATGTCCGGTAATCAATCCGGTCGTCGCCGTAACGAATAGAGCGCACGACGGAAGTTGAACCGAGCAAGTGTGATTCTTTTGCCGGCGCCCATTCGGGCACGGAAGCCATGCCGCGTTGAAAATGGCGCATGTAATCGCCGTAGCCGTCCGAAAACCAATAGCCGGTGGGCTGGTCCAAGCTTGCCAAAACCAATCCGTCTTCGCGCGACGCATAAGTCGCCCAATTGAAAGAACGAAACGCGCGTTCCTTGTAACTGGCATCGCCGGTGACTTCGTAATAAAGCGCGCACACGGAAGCGAAACGCGCCGTGTGACTGGCCATTTTGTCCATGTCATTGACTTGTTCGGAAAGCACTTCCGCGCCCCATTGCAATCCCTTTTCGTGAAGTCCGGCCATCGTCGTCGAATCTTTGGCGAAGAAACCGGCGACCCAATCCAGAATTTCTTTTGCGTGCGTGACGGCTTGCGCATCCATTTCCGGGTGCTCAAGCAGATAACGCGCGGTTTCCAGTGGCGAATACTGATTTCGATTGGTTCGATAATCGGGATAAATCAACACGTCTTCAAAGTACTGCGTCCACACCTGATTTTGCATTGGATACTTCATCAGCCAATTCCACGCGATGTTTCGGGCGCGGGAGTATGCTTTTTGATTTCCCAGTTTAAGCCGGAGCAATTCGTCAAAAAGCCGGATGGGGCCGATGGCATTGGCCGTATATTGCTCGCGAATTTTCGCGCCCGTGGCCGCGTCCACCCGAAAAGGCCACGGCGAATGTTGCTCATCCCCTTCGCGAACGTGAGACGCCAGCGCATCCGCGCAATGCAATGCCGCGCGGAGATATTTTTTTTCCAAAGTGAATTCGTAGAATTGAAGATACGCAAATCCCAGTTCGCCGACTTTGTCCGGTTCTAGATAGCCCACACCATCAGCGCGACCGCATGGCGTATTGCCTTCCTGATAACAATAAATCGTATCCGTGCCGCCGCGATAAATGGGATTGCCGGCGTCCGAACTTGAATACGGAACCAGCGCCCACGAATCGGTGGCGGCAGTTGTGCCGTCAGCAATTATGTGATCCAGCATCTCGTGAACCCGGCCCATGACAATCCCGTCGCCGTTGTAAGCGTAATAGATAATTGCCGAATCGGTCAGCATGGCGAACAGACCGGCGGGATTATGCGCCCAGGACAACCCCTCGAAAAATGGTTTCGACGGGTCGAGCATTCCATTGAATTTCGGATAAGTGAAATAAGTCCGATAACCGTTGGATTGCACAGGGATGTTTTCAAACATCGTCCAATCGGCTCGGATGATTTGGTTGTAAGGGGAATCGGTGTCTGCCCAACTCAAAAGTTTTTCCTGATTGTCCAATCGAACCGTGTGCCAGAACAATTGGTCAGCCGACAGGACATTGGAATCCAAAAGCCCGTTTAACGCTATAATCGCGGCGCAGATTCCAGGACAATTGCGCGGAAAAATTTTGTTGCCCATAAATCAATTGCGCTTTTGCAACGTCCGCAAATCCACACTCGCAGGGCGACTGTAAACCGGAGCGCGAACCACGAGCGCGTCAAAACCGAGAAAATAGCCAGCGGACTTCGGTGATTTGCCGACGCATTCAAACCGCAACGTGTGCGTTCCCGCTGACAATTTTTGTGTTCCCAATTTTTCCGCCGTCGGAACAATTTCAGAATCATAGAGGTCAAGCTGCGCAATTTGTTTGCCGTCGAGCAGCACGCGATAAATACCGTAATCGTAGGAATGCACCATTTTGGCCGTTAGTTCGGTGGTTTGCTCCTTTTTGTTCTCAAATGAGACTTCCACCCAGCCTTGGTCGTTGCGCGGGCGGAAAAACAATTGTTTGCCGTCAGTGACGCCGTCCAGCGATTGCACTTCAATTGGGTCGTCGGAATGTTTCGCCGAAGCGACGGCATCGTGACCTTTCAAGATAATCCATTCGTGGAACGGCAGCCGGTCGGGGCCGGACGGCAATGGCGGGAAAGGTTTGTGCGGTTCGATTTGATACCAGAACGCCACGCTGGAAAATAAATCGTCGCGCTCAATAAATCCGGTGGATGTGCCGTCGGGAAAATCCTGCGCGCCTTTATGTTCGATTTCGAGGCGCAATGATTTTGTGAATGCGACCGGATCGGCAATGTGCCAACGATACGCGCTGCCACGGTCGCCGGTGTCATAACCTTCCCACAGCGGCGTGCCATAAAATGGCCCGGCTTGCTCGCGAAACCCCCAGCCGTCGCAAAAATAATCTTCCGTTCCCGTTCCGCGCAGGCTCGGTTCTTTTTCGCCGTCAATGAAAAAGAAATCGTCGCCCTCGCCGAACCAGCCGGGCGACGTCAGATAAACGCTCAACACCGTGCCGACGTATTGACCGCGACCTTGAATGTCAGCGATTTGATAATTTTGTCCCATCACGCACGGAAATTCCTGACGATACATCGCGTGAAAATAGGCACTGTCAGACGGCAGCGATGGCAACTGCTGCCAGTCAATGTAGTAATAAAACGCGTCGCATGGTTTTTCGCCATCGTTAGTCACAACGATGCGCGCCGATTTTCGGAACGGCATCGGCCAATAACAATTGCGTCCGCGACCGTCCGAACTCACACGAACCGGCAACGACGTAAACGGTTTGTCCACGCCCATGCCGATGCCGAAAAAGTCGCCGATGGGACATTGGACGCTGGCGTTCGTTTCGCCGTCCCAATAAATCCGCAGCGTGAGCAACCGCGAATAAAACGGTTCTTGGTCGGCAATCGTGCACCAGAAATGCACGATTTCGCCAGGGCCTTTGAGGTCAGCCAGCACCAGACTGCCGCCCGGTTTTATCCAACGGCAATCACCATTGCCATTGTGCCAGTCCGGATCGGAAGACGACGCACGCATGGTTTTAAAGTCTTTGAGTTTTTCGAGACCGGACAAGGGATTGCCCGGATCGAGTTGTGCAAACGCAATGCCGCAAGATAATGTGAGTGCAACAATGGATAGATAGATTCGATTCATGTGATTGATGATGTTGGTTAGAATAAAATGTCAACGGTCGGACCTTTGTAACGGATCCCAATATCTGGAATTGGTCAGCGCTTTGACGGTTGCGCTGGCGGGATCCACCGGCGGATTGATGTTGGCGTCCTTGCGTGCCTCGGCGTGGCCATCGGTGAAAACAATCACGCCGACTTTCAAATGCCGATACATTTCGACACCTTGATGGCTACTCTGAGAAGAATACGGCCACCAGCAATCCGAACTCCAGCAGGCAGTTGAAGTAATGTCGCTGGACGCCGGCATACTGTCGGCAATCATCAACGTATCCACCGGATGACGGATGGCGGTCCGTTTGAAATCAGGCACGGTGTCAAAATGAATTCCGCCCACCAATAACGTCGTGGCCAAAAAAGGATGTAATCCAAGAAAATAATTGTTGTAACCGTAGCCGACAAAATGAGGGTCAAAATTCCATGTCCAAGCGATTCCCGCGTCTGTCCGCGTACCTTTAATGGCCGGACAACGAAATAAATTGCTCTGCGACGAATTGCTTGCCATGGCCAGCAACGCGGTCCCCCACCAATTGGTCATGGATATGTTTGGGTCATTGTTATCCACATTTTGATTTCGATGCGCGGGAAAAATTTCATTGTTCGCATCCGTGTAAAGCTGCATGAAAATGGAAACCTGCCTCAAATTGTTCAGGCAGGAAATCCGCTCGGCCTTGCTTTTGGCGTTTAAAAGCGCCGGCAATAGCAATGCCGCCAAAATAGCGATGATGGCGATGACCACTAATAATTCAATCAGTGTGAAAGCCGATTTAATCTGCGAAAACTGTATATTCCTGATTTTCATAATTGTCGGTTTTTTGATTGGCGAACTGTTTTGTTTTCACCGCCTTCTTTTTCAGGAATGACTTCAATCGCTTGAATCATCGCTTCGTGATTCAGCGTGGATTTGAACCGTAATTCAATGACGCCGTTTTGCGGCTGAATGTTTTTGAATTCGCGGGTGTAAGCGTGAAATGTTCCCGCTTTGTCGCGCACGTTCAAATTTTCGATTACGGTTTTGCCGTTGATGAGAACCGTCGTCGGACGCGAAACCGTTTCCCAATTGGTTCCTTCACGCTCCATCCACGGCGTTTCGGGCGTGTCCGCCCAATGCAGGCGCACGGTGTAATGGCCCGGCGCAGCGGTAAGATTCACGCAAAAATCCGGTGCGTGAACGCCGTAGCGATAAATTTCCTCGTCGTCCGTTCCGCCGATATACATGCTGCGGCGATTTCGCCACCAGCAACGTGCGACAGTGTCAACATTACCCCCGACATGGGCAACAAATTCTGTGCCCGGACGCCACGCGTTGCCGTGCGTGTCAATATAATCATGCCGTCCGGTGTAACCGAAAATCAATCGTTGCGCATTGGCAGGGCCGCCGCCGGAGCCGAATCCCGCGTCGCCGGTTGCGTCGGAAAATTGCGCGGCTTCAATGCCAATTTGCGCGCCGCCGGCCAAAGGATTTTTTTCGCCGCGCGCGACAATTTTCAATTCATGCAGTCCATTGCTCAAACCGCTTTTGATAAAAATGGGCTGTTCATAGCGCGACGTCGGATTCCAACATTCAACCAGCGTCGGCTGTTTCACGCCGTCAATAAACGCATCCGCCCAGCCGCCGTTTGGACTGACAACGCCGAGCAATCGCACTTGATTGCCAGAGAAATGAAAAGTCATTGTCGCGCCGGATTGACTGGCGGAATGGAACGAGCCGTTCGGCGCTTTGTCATCTTTTGCCGTCGCCCACGCGCTGTCGAAGGAAAATGAATTGTCATTTGCATTGGCAACCTGCTGCGGGTCGTTGCCGGTCACTTGAACATTGCGGCAACCATCGTGGCGCACGGTGACCATCCAATCGCCATTGGATAACTGAAATAAAGAATAGCCGTTGGCGTCCAGATTCAGGTGTTCTTTGAGTTCCTGACCGTCCGCTTGAATTGAATTCGGACGAAAAGCCAGTCGCATGACTTCCTGAACACCGGCTGGCGCGTCGAACGTGGTGTAAGTAATTTTACCTTTTTCATAGGAAACCCTTTGCACGACGGATGATGAACGAACGATGTGATTTTCACGATTCGGAGCAAAATCTTCCGGCAGCCACGCTATCGCTTCCAACACCTGACACAGCGGCCACGGATGCGCGAGATTTGACCATTCGGCGGTGGCAACTTGATCGCCGAACAAGCCGTCTTTGACGACGCCATTTTCAAGACTGTCGTAAGTAGCCATGAGCATCATGCGCCGGCCAATTTCCGTCGCCCACGCGCTGTGAGCGAGCGCGCCGTAATGAAGCAGCGTCGGCCCGGCAGTGTATTGGTTGTAGGAAAGCGACGTACCGCAGCAAACGGAAGATTCGGGAAACGCCCACGCACCGCTGTAGACGTCGCCAAAAGAGTCCGACGAAGCGGAATTGCGATTCCAGACCAGCGAGAGCATGTTCCGCAAATCATTTTTCCAATTCGGATAGGCGTCGGGATATTTCATGAAATGGTCGGCGCACATGGAAACCATGCCGCACATCATCGGATTGTCCCAATCCCAATAAGTGCGTCCCCACGTGTCGTCCACCCACCATGCGGGGAGCATTTGGTAGTTGAGAAAATTTCTGCCGGCATCACGCGCCTTGACAATCGCGCGGTTTTCTCCCGTGTAACCGATGTGAATCAAATCGTCCAAAAAATCCACGATGATGGACGTGGTGCCGGTAAGCACGTCCGACCAGCCGACAACCGACGGATCAACGTAACGGTTCCATGGAGAAATTTCCGAGTCGGCGAATTGACATTTTTCCGCAAAGACATCGCCCCAGTGTTCAACCATTTTCAAGTAACGCGGATTGCCCGTTAGTTTGTAAGCGCGCAGCACCTCGATGCCTTCAATGGCGCAAAGGTCAAGTTGATTGCGCCCTGTTGGGTCACATTTGCCGTAAATTTTTCCCTTCGTCGGCGTGCTGATGGGAAACAAAGGCCAGTCGGCATTTGTATCCGTCAATCCATAATCCAAAATGTAATCCACCGTCAGCGGAATATAAACGAACGCAATCGGGTCGCCGCTATATTGATAGTAAGCGGTAAGTCCTTTGATGGTGCTCCACGAGCGTTGCGCCAAATCGCCGCACATCCAATCGGTAGTCGGCGGAATCAAAATCGTGCCGTCGGATTTGATGCTCCAATGGGAATTGTAAATGAAATCCGGCGCAGCCATGACTGCTTTGGGTTTGTCCACCCATGGATAGCGTTTGCAAACGTCTACCGCGATGTGCAGGCGTTCATCCAATTGTCCGTTCAATCCATGATACCACGGCGCGATGGCGCCGTTGGAATCCAGTTCCACCGGATGGGCGTAATAGGCAGGAAGATTGGTGGCGGCTTGCGCGTTGATTTGAATTACGGCCAGCGCGAGCGACAACCAAATTGTTTTTGAAACGAGAGATGAAGTTTTCAAATCGTCCGCCACTAAAAATTAAGGTCTCATCAACCGGAAAAATTGCGTTCCTGGACCGATTGGCAAAGTCACCGTCCATGTATTGCCGTTGGTCACTGCCGAAGTGGAAACGCCCGTCCAAAATGGCTCTGTCAAATCCGGCGTGGATTGGAGTTGATAATTGGACTGCGCCAATGGCCAGCTAATCACGACGTTGCCTCCACTGCTGCTGATGGACAGTCTCGGTTGCGGCAGAAACGCGCTAAAATCACCGGACATGATGGTTTGAATTTGTGATTGCGACAACGGGATGTTGAACACCGCCACGTCATCCAACATGCCATTCCAATTGCGGTCACCCGGTTGAGCCAGTTCAGAACCGATGAGAATTGAATCTTGAAATCCGTCATACCCGCCCAGAGGAGCCGTCACCGGCATGGAAGCGACGCCGCCGTTTTCGCCCTGATTTCCGTTGCGATAAACGGTAAGGTTCGTTCCGTCATAAACCAGCGCCCAATGCACCCATTGATCCAAAAGCGGCGTCACGCTGGAATCTGTTCCCCAGGCAATTTGCCACGCCGGATTAGCGCGTGTCCAAGTGTAAATTTCTCCATCACCTGAAGAACCAGATTCAAATTGAAACGCCGTTCCGTCATCAATGACCAAAAAACGTCCGTAGTTGGCCATAAAATCGCCCGTTCCATCCGAATCTTCATACGCCCAAAGAGTGATGGTCCACGGATTGGTCTCCGTCTGGCCAATCAACAACGAGTCGCTGGCCGGAATAGCCACGAAAGCGTGGTCCGTTCCATCATTGGTGAAGCGCAACGCGCCGCCAAAACCGGATTGTCCGGCGACCCACGCCGGGACATTGCCATTTTCTCCGGCAAGAAATCCGTTATTCCCCAGACCTGAAGAATCTAAAGCGTTCGTTCCATTGCCTTCATTGAACCGCCAAAGGCCGACTAAAGGAACTTGCGACACGGAAAGCGTAGCCGATTGGCTGGTGATGCCACCCATTGCATTGCTAACGACTACCGAATAAGTTCCGGCCTGATTCAATTGCGCATTGGTCAAAACCAGCGTCGTATTTGTCGCCGTCGGATTGTCAACGCTCGATAGCGCATTGCCGTTGAAATACCACTGATATTGAAACGGCGACGGGCCGTTCACATTGACGCTGAAAGTGACGTCGGAAAATTGTCGCACCGTTTGGCTTTTCGGTTGACCGACAATGTCGGGAAGTCCGGCTGTGAACGAAGAAAAATCACCGGACATGACGGTTTGAATTTGCGATTGCGACAACGCTACATTGAACACTGCTAAATCATCCAACCTGCCGTTCCAAGTGCGGTCGCCCGGTTGGTCCAATTGCGAGCCGATTAAAAGAACTCCCGTGTAATCCTGATACGTCAACGGCGCGGTGACCGGCACGGAAGCGACACCGCCTTCACCGCCTTGATTTGCATCGCGATAAACCGTCAGATTGGTTCCGTCGTAAACCATCGCCCAATGCACCCATTGATCCAAAACGGGCGTGACGCCGGAATCAGTTCCCCACGGAGTTTGCCATGCCGGGTTAATTTCGCTCCAAGTATACATTTCTGCGTCATCCAATGCACCTGATTCAAATTGAAGCGTCACGCCATCATCCAGAGCCATGACACGGCCATAATTGGCGATAAAATCACTTGTTCCATCCGAATCTTCATAAACCCACGCCGTGACAGTCCACGGATTAGTGGCCGTCTGGCCAATCATTAACGAATCACCGCGCGGAATGCTGACGTAAGCATGGTCAACGCTGTCGTTGGTGAAATACAAAGCGCCGCCGGAATGGCCGGCCACCCACGCGGGAACATTTCCATTTTCACCGGCGATGAATCCATTGTTTTCAAGACCGGAAGAATCCAAAACATTTGTGCCGCTGCCTTCATCAAACCGCCAAAGTCCGACCAACGATTGACTGAACACCGAAAGCGTTGCCTGATTGGTCACGCTTTCCGAACCATTGCTGACGACCACCGTGTAAGTTCCCGCTTGATTTGATTGAACATTGGTCAACGCCAGCGTTGTACTGGTCGCCGTTGGATTGTCCGCGCCCGATATTTTTGCGCCGTTGAAATACCATTGATATTGAAACGGCGTTTGACCAGACACGCCAATGCCAAAAGCGACATTTGAACCCGTTTTCACAGCCCGATTGCGCGGCTGGCTGACGATGTTTATTGGCCCACCCATGAAAGATAAAAAATCGCCGCCCATCACTGTCGCAATTTGATCCTGCGTCAACGCTCCGTTGAATATCGCCACGTCGTCCACCATCCCGTTCCAGTTGGCCGTTCCATCTTCATCCAGTTCCGAGCCAATGGTAATGGCTCCGTCGTAACCCGGAAATGCCAGCGGCGATGTCACCGGCGCGGAAGAAACTCCGCCGTTGTTCCCCTGATTTGCGTTGCGATAAACCGTCAGATTCGTGCCGTCGTAAACCACCGCCCAATGCACCCATTGATCCAAAATGGGCGTGACGCCGGAATCAGTTTCCCAACCCAATTGCCATGCCGTGTGAATTTCGCTCCACGTGTACATCTCC
The DNA here is from genome assembly GCA_035546095.1 of Verrucomicrobiia bacterium. Classification (GTDB taxonomy): domain Bacteria; phylum Verrucomicrobiota; class Verrucomicrobiia; order Limisphaerales; family UBA11358; genus UBA11358. The sequence continues at coordinate 46,299 of DASZXB010000079.1, forward strand.
GCGTCACCTGATGCGCCGGAACCCAATGAAAAAGCCGCGGCATCATCCAGACCCAGCAAAATGCCGTAATCGGAAACAAAGTCACCTGTTCCACCGGAATCTTCATACGCCCAAGCCGTAATTGTCCACGCATTCGTGGCCGTCTGGCCAATCATCAACGAATTGGCCGCAGGGATGTTGACATAAGCATGGTCAACACCGTTATTTGTAAAATACAATGCGCCACCAGATCCCGACTGTCCTGCAACCCAGGCAGGGATATTGCCTTCTTCTCCTTCCAATGCACCATCGTTTCCCAATCCCGATGAATCATGAATCACCGTTCCGTTGCCTTCGTCAAATCGCCAAAGCCCAACGATTGTGGGATTTCCCAAAGCCATTTGTTCATAAAAGAGAACACCGCAACAAATAAAGATTATCGCGAACAATTGAGGAAAGTAAGTTCTCATAAAAGCTTTGCCTAATTTGATAATGCCAGTTTAAGGGCGGGAAATTCCCCTGTCATTGAGAGTCCGCGTTTATTTATTGAGATTTTGCGACAGCCGTTCTCGCAACGATTTAGGATTGTCGCCCGGCGGATAAAACGGCTTCGATGTTTGCTCTTGTCGGAACTGATGTTTGCGCGCCGGGTCGCGTCACTGAAAGCGCGGCGGCGGCGCAAGCAAAACGAACTCCGCTATCAAGCGTTTTCCCTTCCGCCAACGCCACGGCCAATGCGCCATTGAAAACGTCGCCCGCAGCGGTCGTGTCCAATGCCTTCACCTTGAATCCGGGACAATGTCGCTCGCCAATTTCATCGCTGATGAACGCTCCATTTGCGCCGAGGGTGATGACCACTTTTTTTACGCCGCGCGCGCGAAGTTTTTTTGCGGCGCGCATCGCGGAGACATTGCTTGTAATTTTGACGCCGGTGAGCAATTCCGCCTCGCTCTCGTTCGGCGTCAGGACAGAAATGCAGTGCAACAAATTAGCCGGCAACGAATTTGCCGGGGCGGGATTCAAAATGATCGGCACGCGATGTTTCGCCGCAAGTTGAACGGCGGCGATGACTGTTGGCAATGGCGTTTCCAATTGGGCAACCAAAATGTCGGCGCGGATGATGGCAGGCTCGGCCTGCTTCACGTTCATTGGCGATAAATGTCCATTCGCGCCGGAAGCGACGGCAATACTATTCTGGCCGTCGTTTGCCACAAAAATGAGCGCCGCACCGGAAGGATGATTTTTGTCGCGAAAAACAAATTTCGTGTTGATTCTATTCGCGACGAGGCTGGCAATCGCTTGCGTTCCAAAAATGTCATTTCCGACGCGCGCAATGAACGTGACGTTTCCGCCCGCTCGCGCGGCGGCGACCGCCTGATTTGCGCCTTTGCCGCCGGCGGCGGTGATAAATTCCCCGCCCAGAATGGTTTCGCCCGGCTGCGGAATGCGCGGCACTTTGACCATCATGTCGGTATTGGAACTGCCGACGACACAAATTTTTGGTTTTTTCATGCGCGTTTTTTTCCCAACCGATGACGGTAATGGTCCACGATGACCGCCGCAATGATGACCGCACCCGTAACGATGCGTTTGGTTTCATCTTCCGCTCCGACGGTGGCCAACCCCGTGTTCAGCACGGCAATAATCAGAACGCCAAAAAATGTTCGCACCACCGAGCCGCGTCCGCCCATGAGACTGGTTCCACCGATGACGGCGGCGGCAATGGCCTGCAATTCAAAGCCGGAGCCGGCGTTGGGATTGGCGGATTGAAAACGCGAGGTGTCAATGACCGCCGCGATGCCCGCGAGAAGACCGCTGATGAGAAACACGCGCATTTTGATTTTGCGGGGGTCAATTCCGCTCAAGCGCGCGGCTTCGGGATTTGCGCCCACGGCCATCATGTATCGGCCAAACACAGCGCGGGATAAAATGATTTGACCCACCACCACCGCCAACAACGCGAGCAGAAAAGGCAGTGAAAGACCGAAAATTTCCGCACCGGCAATTCCTTCAATGGACGAACCAATATATTGCGTTTGCGATTTTGTGACGGCGTGCGCCGCGCCGCGCGCCATTTCCATCATGGCAAGCGTGACAATAAACGATGGCAGTCGCCATTTCACGGAAACGAATCCGTTAAACATGCCGCACAACGCGCCAATGCAAATTGCGCCAGGCAATCCCGCCCACAAAGGCCAATGCCATTGAGTCAGGGACACACCAAGCACCGCGCCGCACAAACCCAGCACCGAACCCACGGACAAATCAATTTCCGCGACGATGAGCACATACGTCATTCCGGTGGCGACGAGAACCGACGCCGGAATCTGGTTGGCTATGGTGCGGAATGTGTCGGCGCTGAAAAAATGTCGTGATGAAAGACTGAAGACGAGAATCAACAGTCCAAGCGCGACCATCAAGCCGAGGTAATCGGTGACAATGCCGCGCCATTCCGAACGGGACTGAACGGAGCCGTTCATTTATCCTGCAAAGTTTCTGCCGTAATCAAATCCACGGGCGTTTCACGGTCGGCGGGCTCGGTTTTGTTTTTGAGCATTTCGAGGGCGTATTCGATTCCGAATACGGCTAATTGGTCGGCGTGTTGGTCGGCGGTCGCCAGCACCTTGCCTTCCTTGAGCAATTGTTGAATGGCCGCAATGTTATCAAAGCCGACAACAAAAATTTGATTCGATTTGCCGGCGCTGCGCAACGCGGCGACCGCGCCCAAAGCCATGCTGTCGTTGGCGCACAGAACCGCCTTCAAATCGGGATATTCCGTGAGCAACGCGGCCACAATTTCATTGGCCTTGTCCGTTTCCCAATAGCCTGATTGGGAACTGACAATGTTCATGCCCGCCGCTTTCATCGCATCTTCAAAACCCAGTCTTCGCTCAATGCCGTTGAACGCATTGGGCGCGCCTTCGATGATGACAACTTTGTCGCCGGATTTCAGTTTTTGCGCCAGAAAATCGCCGACGGCTCTTGCGCCTTTGCGATTGTCCGGGCCGATAAACGGAAATTTCACGCCGCTTGAGTCGAGCACGTTGTCGTCAAATTTATTGTCAATGTTCACGACCACAATGCCAGCTTGCTGCGCCTTTTTGCAGACGGGAATCAACGCTTTGGAATCCGCCGGCGCGATGACGATGGCGTCCACTTTCTGCGCAATCATTTGCTCGACCAAATCAATTTGCCGGCTGACATCCAACTCGTCTTTGATGCCGTTGGCCAGCAATTCATATTCGTCGCTGTGCGCCTGTTGATGGGCTTTCGCACCATTTTCCATCGTCAAGAAAAATTCGTTCGCCAGCGATTTCATCACCAAAGCGATTCGGGGTTTGGCCGGCGCGATGGTTTTATTTTCGTTCGCGGGTTTGCATGAGGGCAAGAACGCGCAAACGCACAGCATAATTGCGATTGAAAAGCACCGCCCGAATTTTTCGGCGAACTTCATGGTTGAAATTGAGCGGACGAACATCACGGAATGCTTTGATGATCCGTGTTATGGATGCGATACCAGCACATCAATTCCTTTGCGGGTGGAATGGCTGAACCTTGTCCGTCGGGTTTGTCCAAATAAAGAAACGCGACGGACGAATAACAAAATGGTTTAAGGCGATCCGGCGACCACGGATTGACGAAGGCGAACTTCAGCCGTTCCTTGAAATGAATCGCGTCGTTTTCGTGGACACGATACATCGCGACGCTGGCGTTGAGCGTGTCTTTGATGGGAACGCCGTGATAAGGACCGGCGAGCGTTCCTTCACGGAAATACCAGCCGCCGAGAAAATAATCCTCCAATCCCGTGCCCGTGAAACGCGGCGTTTTCCAGTCGTCGTCAATATAAACATATTCCGGCGCTTCGAGAAAACTGAGATAATTTCGTTCCTCGCCCTGCATGTAAAGCTGGCAACCGGCATAGTGGCCGCGGCCTTTTACTTCGGCGATTTGAACCGGGTCGGGGCCTTGGTTAAAGCCGGTGTTGAATTGCGCGTGGAAATAACCGGCGGCGTCCGGCAGCGGCGCGAGTTGGTAAAGAAGATTGCAGAAAACGTCGGTGTCAATTTCCGTGTCACAATTCTCCACTTCCACGCGGAAATTTTTGCGAAAGGGCATCGGCCATTTGCAAAAAAAGCCGCCGCTGGAAGTCCCGAAGTAAAGTGAAGCGAAACTGGCAATTTCACACAAGCCCGCGCCAAAAAAATCGCCGACCGGAGTTTCAACCGAGGGCTGACGGGCGTCGTCAAAATAAATCCGCAAAATGAGTGTTTTGAGAATAGACTGATTGATGGGCGCTTGGGTGTTCCAGTGTTGCCAGAACCAGCCGGGAAACGTCAGCCAGAATTGGGCGATGTAACCTTCGCCCTGGACTTCGCCAATCGTCACGCGCTTGCCGCGCGGGACGGACAGCGTTTTGCTTTTTTGTTTAAGATTGAAAGTCGTGAGTTGGCGTGTGGTTTGATCGCGTAACGTCGCCATCCGCAAGGCATTTTCAGTTGGAGGCAAAGCATTATTTCCGTCAGCCGAATTGTTGGATTCCGCAGCCGCGGCGATGCCCGGCAACGCCGCCGTTGCGCCGAGGGCGGCCAATGAAGCGACAAATCCGCGACGGTCCAAGTTCGGACGGGAATTGTCGGAGCGCGTTTGTTCAGGAGAATTCATGTCGAGGATGGCCATTTTCTATGCCATCATTTTTCCGCCGGCAAGATATTTGTCGGCGCGTCGTCCAAACCATCGTGCCAGTTCAACGGCGCGAGGCTCACCGGCCCGCTCATCCAGCCGGTGTTGCTGATATACCATTTGCCGTCCGTATCGCGAACAATTTCCGAGGCGTGGGACTTGATACGCGTGTTTTTTTGATTGAAGTCCCAATGGAACGGATCGTGCGAGAGATAAACATCCGTCCAATCATTGTCGCAAACGAACAAATAATAATTGTTTCCGCGACGCACGATGAAGGACGATTCAGTCGGCCCGCCGAAAGTTCCGGCACGCGGATGAATGAAAACGACTTTGCGATTGGACCAGTGAACGAGGTCTTTGCTGGTGACGCAGGCGACGATGTGATTTCCGCGTTCGGGAGTCGTGGTGGCCGTGTAATAGAGCGCCCATTCATCGCCGACGCGCATGACAAACGGGTCGCGCGCGTCAAAGCCGTCCACCACCATCGGATTGTCCGGGCTGCGCGTCCATTCCTTGAGGTCGGGTGACGTGAGCAGATGAATCCGGTAGCGATGCGTGTCCTTGTCCCCGACGCAAACGAACATGTAATAAACGCCGTTATCATGGACGACGTAGGGCGCCCACAAAAGAAATTCACGATACTTTTCCCAGTCCGCTTTCACGGCAAACGGCTGCGCCTGCCACTGCGTTTGCAAAAGTGTTTCCGCCGTGGCGTGACATAATTGCCGTCCGGGGTCTTTGAAAAAATCCAAAGGTTTCGGATGCGTGATGCCGAATAGATGCCACGTTTTATCCGGTCCTTGAACAAAGGTGTGGTCATTCACGCACCACGGTTCTTCGGCAGCAAAAATAGTTTTGAATTCTCCGGCGTCCACCAGAACTTTTTGATCCGGCGCGACGGCGCTGATTTTTTGCGATTGCTTTACGTCCAATTGCAGTTGCGAGCCGTTGCCGATGACATCGTTTTCGCGCGTGTCACCGCGCCGGCGTTCTACGCGCAACAAATGGTAAGCGCCGGCAACGTCGGTTTGAACGGGAACAATCCAGTCGTCCTTGCCCTGAAAAATGGCAAATGCCCACTCATGCTTGCCGTCGGGACATTCGATTTCCGCCCAATGTTCAAAGCCGGGATAATCAAAATTGACGCCTTCGAGATGAAGGTTAAAAGCGGAATTGGATTCTGCTCGAATAATCGTCGTCGTTAATGACAAAACGGTGAGGCAAGATAAGAATTTCATCGGAAACAGGATTAAATCAAAGCGGCTAACGCTGGAATGGATCCCACCAACGACTGTTGACCAAGCTGCCGCTGATGGGCGGATTGATTTGTGCGTCCTTGCGGACTTCACTATGACCATCGGTAAAGACCACTACTCCATAAGGCGCGTGCCGGAAAATATCCACGCCCTCATTGCCATCGCCTTTTTTCATGCCGGCGTTCGGCCACCAAAGATTCATGCTGTAAGCGCCATTCAAGTCGGCGTAGGTTTTTTTCAAGGAATCACCAACCAGCAAACATTCGGTCGGATGCCGGATTGAAGACCGTTTGAAATTGGGAGCGGAGCTTAATCCAAATGCCGACTGCGCGGGTTTGGGCGCAAGACCGAGAAAAAATGAATTGTAGCCGTAGCCGATGTTCAGCGCGTTGAATTCCCAGTTGAATACTTTTCCGTCGGCGGTTTCCGGGCCGGTCAGCGCGGGACAGTGGAACGTATTCGAATATGCCGTCGGCAGGGTGGAACTTCCAACGATGAAGCACGCCCAAAAGTTGGTCGGACTGTAGCTGGGATCAATTTGAGCCGGAAAAATGTCCGCGTTGTCATCGGTGTAAATCTGAAACAAAATCGCAATCTGCTTCAAATTATTGAGGCAACTGATGCGCTGGGCTTTTTGTTTGGCGTGCGAAAGAGCGGGCAACAACATCGCCGCCAGAATGGCGATGATGCCAATGACCACCAGCAATTCAATCAGGGTAAAGGCGATACTTCCACGTTGCGGAGCGGATTTTACTGTTGCCATTTCCATTTCAAAACGAACGCCACGACCGGCGTTTGACATGCGCATATAAACAAAACTTGCAGCAGCGGCGGGAAAGCACTTCATCCGTTCCCGCCGCCACTTAATTATTTTCTCAACCGGAAGAATTGATTTCCGGGTGAAATCGTCAGCGTGACGCTGTTGTTGACCACGCCGGAAACAGGAGTCCAAACCGGCGATGTTAAATTGGCGGTTGATTCAAGCGTGAAACCGCTGACGTCGCCCGGCCATGAAATCGTGATCTGATTTCCTGAAACTGAATAATTAATGATTGGCGATGCCTCCGGTCCCACCATCGCCAAAAAGTGATTATTAATGTCATTCGCGCTCAACACGCTGCCGTAAAAGGCCACTTCGTCAATGTCGCCAGTCCATCCCTCTTGCGGAAAATTCGGGTCGGACGCGCCAATCTGCGTCGTTTCTCCCGAGAAGATGTTGATGGCCTGGTCAAATGTTCCAACCAATTGTCCGTCCCAGTAAATGGACACTTCTCCATCGCCAAACGTAATGGCGAAATGATGCCAACCGCTCGTGTTGGAAACGGGCAAACTGACGAAATTGGCGTTGTTCCAATTTCCGATGGCATTCTGCAATGCCGTCATGTGAACACTCCAAACCGAGCCGCCGTTGCGGTCGGAAAACACGCACGGTGAAAAACCGGGAGGAACAGACGTGTCCCACGTGGGTTTAATCCAAGCTTCCGCCGTTCCGCCATTGACAAAATCGAACGCGGAAACTTGTCCCAAATCAATCTGGCCGGAACCATCCAGCGCCAGCGCCAGATTGGTCACTCCGCCCGGACCGTTGGTGAAACTGACGCCGCCCATCGCCGTGCCGTTATGCGCGCCATAAGAGTCAGTGGCATCGCCGGTGTCGAAAGTATAATAGGAAATCAAGCTGCCTTCATTCAGCACGGTCGCCTGATAACGAGCAATGTCATTTCCCACATTGACAACGGCATTATCACTGCGGGCGACGCCAACGGAATTGGACGCCGTGACGTAATAAACGCCGTTGTTCGTTAAATCCAAAGCAGGCGAACTGAGGGTCAGCGTGGTCGCTCCCGGAATGGGAACGCCGTCCTTATACCATTGGTAAGTCAATTGCGCGCCTTGTGCTTGAGCGGACATCGTGAACGGCGTGCCGGCAAGGAAGTTACCGCCTTTGGGTTGCACGGAAATCACCGGCGCTTCTCCCTGATAAAAAGCGTCGTAATGGGATTGAACCTGTTCCGCCGACAGCGCGCTGGAATAAAACGCCACGTCATCCAACATGCCAATCCAGCCTTCGGTGGTTGAATCCGGCGATGACGAACCTAATTGCGTTGTGCCGGGATTGGGGCCAAACATCTGACTAAGCGTGCCCGGCCAAAGTATTTCTCCGTCCCAATAAACCGTATTGTTGCCCTGATCAAAGGCCACTGCCACATGATGCCAGTTCGTGCCCGCACCGCCGTTGGGAATGGCGAAAAGAACGCTCCTTGAACCGTTGAAAATGGCCAGAGTTTGTTTATCCGCCGTCAGGCTCACGTTCCATTCCGTCAAACCGTTGTTCCTGTCCCGATTGGCAAACAGTGTCGGCGAGTAGCTGTTGAATGTATCCGGCCAATCGGCGCGAACCCAAGCTTCAATTGAACCGCTCCCGGAATTGAAGGCGAAATCGGCCACGTTTCCAAAATTGACCTGTCCGCTGCCGTCCAGCAATAAGCCCTGATTCGCGCCGCCGGCAACACTTGAAGCAAACGCCGCCGAGCCTTGCAGCGAGCCGTTGTTCGGGCCAAAGACATCGTTGGCCGTTAAATTATCAAAAGTATAATAGGAAATCAGGTCTGCCTCGCTGGAAATGGCCGCTTGATAACGTGTCTCTTCCGACGGCAACGTTCCGAGAGCGACCGTAACTTCATCGCTGGTTACGTCTCCGGCTGAATTGGACACGACGACATGATAAGTTGTTTCGTCATTCTCCGAAAGGCTTGCAAAGTGGAGCGTGGCATTGGTTTCTCCGTTCAAACTTTGCGTTCCTTTGAACCATTGATAAGTCAAATTTCCTCCCGTCGCGCCGACACTTAATGTCAGGGACACGCCCGGCAGAAAAGTTCCGCCGCGCGGCTGCGTGACAATGTTTGGCAAACTGCGGGCCAAAAACGCCTGATAATGCGCCGCGACGGTATTTGAATCGAGCGCCGTCGAATAAATCGCCACTTCGTCCAGCATTCCAATCCAACCTTCGCCACCGCCCGGCGAAGAATCTCCCAATTCAAACTGGTATGCGCCGAGGCCGAGGACCTTGAATTCCGTGCTGGCAAGTTTGCCGTCCCAATAGACCGTGAACGTGCCGTCGTCAAATACCGTCACTAAATGATGCCAGTTAGTTCCGGCGAATGGAATGGGCAGAACATCATAGCCAATTCCATTCCATATACCGATGCCGCTCTTGTTGCCTGCCATGTGAACGCTATATTCTGATGAAAAACCATTTCCATCTGCCCATAATGTCGGCTCGTAAGCGGAATGAGTCCCGGACCAATCAGCGCGCACCCACGCTTCAATGGTGCCGGACGAGGAGGGAAATTCAAAATCGCTCACCGCGCCGAAATTGACCCGCGCGCTGCCATTGCACAGGAAACCTTGACCGTCTCCAATTCCCGGAGCATAAACCGGATTCACGCCGGTTCCATTGTGCAATCCCAGCAGGTCATTGGCGTTTCCCTGATCAAATGTGAAATAGGAAATCAGCCCCGGCGTGCCGGTGACCGCCGCTTCATAATCCGCCAATGGCGTGCCGTCTGCCGGCAATACGGTAAGTGTGGCGGACAGACTGCTTAAGTTGCCCGTCGAATTACTCACGGTCACTGAATAATTTCCCGATTGAGCATATTGAAGATCGGACAAAACCAGCGTGGCATTTGTGGCCGAGGAATTATCCGCGCTGGAAATCTTTTCGCCGTTGAAATACCACTGATATTGAATCGGCCCCGGACCGGACACGCTTACGCTCAAACTGGCGCTTGAATTTTTCCGCGCCGTCTGACTTTGCGGCTGACCGGTGATTTCAGGGAGACCGGCGGTAAACGCGGAAAAATCACCGGACATGACGGTTTGAACCTGCGATTGAGACAAGGCTACGTTGAACACCGCCACGTCGTCCAACATCCCGTTCCAATTGGCAAGGTCCCGGTCCAATTCCGCGCCGATGATAACATCTCCCGTGTAACTTGTATAGGGAAGCGCTTCAGTCACCGGCGCTGAAACCATGCCGCCTTGAGCGCCCTGATTGCCGTTGCGATAAAGCGTCAAATTTGTGCCGTCGTAAACCAGCGCCCAATGCACCCACTGATCGAACAACGGTTCCACGCCGGAATCCGTTCCAAAGCCAATTTCCCAAGCCGGGTCAAGGTCCGTCCACGCATACATCTGCGCGTCGCCCGATGCGCCGGATTCAAACTGCAATGTCAGCCCGTCGTCAATGACCATCAGCCGTCCGTAACTGGAAATGAAATCGCCCGTTCCATCTGAATCCTCATAAGCCCACGCGGTGATAGTCCATGGATTGGTGGCGGTTTGGCCAATCATCAATGAATCGCCGCGCGGAATGGTGACGCAGGCGTGATTGGCTCCGGCGTTGGTTAAATACAGAGCGCCGCCAAAACCCGATTGTCCTGCGACACGCGCGGGAACATTGCCGTTTTGTCCCAAAAGCGTTCCGTTATTTCCCAAACCTGACGAATCAATGGCGGTGTTTCCGCTGCCTTCATCAAACCGCCAAAGTCCGACCAGCGACTGACTGAACACAGAAAGTGTGGCTTCACTCGTCGCGTTTCCCAAAACATTACTGACCGTCACCGAGTAGATTCCCGACTGATTAACCTGCACATTGTTCAATACCAGCGTCGCATTTGTCGCCGTTGGATTTTCGTTGCCCGATATTTTGTTGCCGTTGAAATACCATTGATATTGAAACGGCGACTGGCCACCCGCTCCAACACTGAACGTCACCCCTGAACCCTGTTTCACCTGTTGACTGCGCGGCTGGCTGACAATGTTCGCGGGGCCGCCGATGAACGAAGAAAAATTGCCCGCCATCACCGTCGCAATCTGACTTTGCGTCAGCGCACCGGAAAATATCGCCACATCATCCAACATCCCATTCCAATTAGCAGTCCCGTCCGCGTCCAATTCCGAACCAATTACAATCGCTCCCGTGTAACCCGGAATTGCCAGCGGCGATGTCACCGGCACGGAAGCAACCCCACCTTCACCTCCCTGGTTCGCATTGCGATAAATCGTCAGATTCGTGCCGTCATAAACCACCGCCCAATGCACCCATTGATCCAAAAGCGGAGTGACACCGGAATCCGTTCCCCACCCCAATTGCCATGCCGTATTGTTTTCGCTCCACGTGTACATCTCAGCGTCATCAGTCGCGCCGGAGCCGAGTGAAAAAACGGTGGAATCATTCAGACCAAACATCACGCCATAACTGGACACGAAGTCACCCGTGCCATTGGAATCTTCGTAAGCCCAAAGCGTAATCGTCCAAGGATTCGTCGCCGTCTGGCCGACTGTCAACGAGTTGGCGGCGGGAATGTTCACATAAGCGTGGTCAACACCGTTGTTGGTAAAGCGCAAAGCACCGCCAAAACCAGACTGACCCGCGACCCATGACGGCACATTGCCGTTCTCGCCCGCCAATGTTCCATTATTTCCCAAGCCCGATGAATCAAGAACGGTTATTCCACTGCCTTCGTTAAAGTGCCATAATCCAACGATGGAAGGTGAAGCGGATGCCACTTGTTCAAAGATTACACATCCGGCAACAATCAATGAGAATAATTGGACGACGAATCGCGTAGATACATTCGTTTTCATAAAAATATTTGGACTGGATATTGTAAGTCAGATTAAAGTAAAAAATAACTTTGTCATTGAGAGTTCGCGTATTTTTTTTAAGGTTTCACGACAATTGAAGACAAATAAAGATTTCGTGTTTTTTAGTGTAAATCCCGAGACAACCTAGCCAAACAGGAGATTTAAATTTTGGTTATCAACGACATTGGTTAAGGTTTTTTTATTAAACTTTGCCAAAAATCATCAGTAGAATTTACCGTTCAATTAAAACATGGTAATTAATTCCTTAATTTCTTGATTTCATCCGCGCCGAACAGACTCTTAAAGTTGACGCGCTTGACCATGTGGCATTGAAAACGTTAATTGTTCATTACTTCAAGAAATTAGGATGTTTTTATTTGTAAAGCATCGTAATTCCCATTCATGCATGCCGGTGATTATTGGCCTGTTGATTTTTTGCCGCTGCCGAAATTGTTGCCGGTGGGCGCGATTCATTTCGACACCATGCGTGCGCCACATGAAATAGAGCATTTGCTCAAAGAACACTCCTCTCAATTAGGATAAGCAGACCAAGCTTGTGGCGGCAACGCGCGACTTCCCAATGACCGCGCGTATTCATTTTCCGGTAAAAAAACCAGCCACGATTTTTCCGGCGCAAGAATTTCGATAATTTCTTTTTCTTCCAAAACCATCGCCGCCGTCGAAAGCGCGTCGGATTCCGCCGCCGTGTCCGCCAACGCCCAAATGCGATTTTCGCGCTGCGCCGGCGCGCCTGTGCGCGGGTCGAAAATGTGTTTCCCCTTCACCGCCAAACCCGAACCGCTCAAAGAGCAATTTTTCAGAAAGTAGCGGTGTGGCGAATCGTCCTCGCCCAAACCGCACGACCAACCGGCGGTTTCCGGCAGCGCATCGCCGGCCAAAATGCTGCTGCCACCCGCGACCAATAAAAAAACCGGACAACTCCATTCGCGCAACAATTCCGCCATTTGATCCAGCGCAAAACCTTTGCCGACCGCACCCAGATCAAATTCCAATTTTCCCGCATCGCAACGGATGGAAAGACTTTCCGGTAACAAAGTCCATTGCGGCGGTTCTTTTTGCGTTTGCAACGCCGCCGCCGTGATGGAAAACGCGCCACGCGTCGCCTGCTCCATTTTTTGCGCGATTTGCAGACAGCGGAAAACGGATGCGTTCAAACGCAGCATTTCGCCGGGTTTCAATTCCTTGATCTGCGAAATTTCGCTCGTGACGCGAAAGCGACTCAAACGCGCTTCCATTTTATCCAGCAAACCAAACGCTTCCTGCGCGGTCGAAGCCGCATAATTTTTTTCCTCGCCCGCAATGCGCACCTGAAAATGCGTCGCCATCGCGCGATGATTGAAGACGTGGATTTGATTCATGGCTTCGGCTTTTTCACTTCCGGCGACCAAAGCACGATCAACACATTTGGCCGGACGCCAAAAAAATCCGGACGCAGATTTTCAAGTCGGTTCGTCATTTGAGCCGCCGCTTCCGGCGACGTGATGTAAAAATCCACCGCGCCGCAATCTTGTCCCGGCTGCCAAAAACCGACTTGCGAAAATTTCCGCAGATACCACGGCAACGGCCACGGATCGGCGGCGACCACGGCGATGCGCGGGTCAGAAAGTTTTTCGCGCGCGACCAATTCGTTCAAACGCACGGGCAAGCCGGTCAAATCATCCACCGTATGCGCGTAAGCGTAAGGATTATTTTCATCCGCCGGATGTTTGAACACGCGTTCGCGCGTATCGTGCGCGATCAAAAATCCCAATGCCAGCAGCAGGATCAAAACGATTGCGCGCACGGAAATTTTAGGAGACGCGAACCAAATCCATTCAAACGCAAAGCCGGCCAAAAACGCGAGCGCGAGCCAAAAGTTCAGCGCGAGCCACGGCGTTTTGTAAGGAATCAAACTGTAAATGACAAAAATGGTGAGCGCATAAATCGTCAGAAAAATTCGCGGCGCAAGCGGATGAATTTTTTTACGGCCAAAAAATTGCGAAACGACGGCAGCGATTCCGCCCAGCGCGAGCAGCAAAATGACCGCGCCCGACCAGCCGTCGCACAAAAGTTTGGCGTAATACCAAAACGGTTTTTGATGGCCTTCACCACCGGCGCGGGCGGTGAAATTGGAAACTGCATGAATCAAATCCACGAGCGCGTGCCAGTTTTGGCCGAACCAGGTAAATAGCAGCACGCTGAAAAAAATGAAAGTCAAAATCGCCGCCCAAATCATTTTCGGGATTTTTGAGTGAGCGGGAAAAATACAGTTATCCTGACGAACGATTTCCGGCGCAGTCGCGGCGCGCAGACGGATGCGCACGCTCCAAATCCGGACGCAAATGGCGGCCAAAATCAGCGCAAAAAAATGGATGGGCGCAGTTTCTTTGCACGTCAGCATGAGCGCGGCAAAAAATCCGGCCAGCGCAGCGAGCCAAATGGACTTTTTTTGCTGAGCGCGCCAGCCGGCCAAAATCAACGCAAGAGTTGAGAAAACAAAAAGCGATTCGTGGATGAAATAACGGTGATAATAAACCGGCAGCGGCGCGACGGCAAAAAGCAAGGCGGCAAGAAAACAGGAGACGAAACCAAACATTTCAACCGCCGCGCCGAACAGTAAAACAGTTGCCGCTCCGGTCAAAACGGTGGAAAGCCGCAATTCCGTTTCGGTCAAATCGGAAAAGTTTTTCGCGCCGCAAATTTGAGCGATGGGTTTCGCCAAAAGAAACAACGCCGGACCGTGACGATCCTGCGGGTCGTAATGAAAACTTTGGCCGGCCAGCAATTCGCCGGTGATGTAGGCATTAATGGATTCGTCGGTGTGCATAGGCCGTTCGCCGAGTTGCGGCAGACGAACGGCCAATGCGAGAATGGTGAGCGCGATAAAAATCGCCCAACGGATTTTAAGCGGCGGGTTTGCCAAATACTTCAACCTCGATGTAATGGTTCATTTTGTTGGTCGTATTGCCGTTGCTGTAAAGGCGGACGTAACGACCTTTTGTGCCTTTACCATCAATCAATTTTCCGAAATTGGATTCGATGTAGGGATGATCCGCACCGCTGGAAGAATTGTCAAAAACGGTCGTCACATCTTTGCTGAACGTCGGGTCGTCCGAAATTTGAACGACGACATCGTGATAGACGCGTTTCTGCGAATGATAATGCCAGACGGTGATGGCATAAATGTTTGCTTCCTTGCCAAGATCAATTTGAACCCATTGTTTGCCGGGCGGAAGTTCAACCCATGAACCTTCGTCGCCGCCTTTGTCGCCGTCGGTGACGAGGTCGAGCGTGCCGGTGATAATATCGCTATCGCTGGCGCTGGAGGTGACTTTTTTGTTCAACGCCAGATTGGTTGTTCCGGCAGGAACGAGAAATTCCGGCCATTTGGTCGGCGCGGGATCCAGATTGGGGATGTTGCCGATCGGAACCGGCGTGCCGACAAACAACGGTTGCGGCAAATCCGTTTTCAACGGCACTTTATCTTGTGCCAACGCGGCGGTTGCAACCAACAGCGAGGCGATAACGGACAATTTCAGAAATGAATTTTTCATGGCAAATGATTTGAGTGATTACGCTTTTACTTCTTCAGGAGTGATGAGCAGTTTAGTTTGAGTGCCGATGGCTTCGTTCGCTTTGTGGATGACGTATTCGCTGCTGAACGCTTCGTCGCCCGGGCAATTCAATTTGGCTGTGCCGCGAATGGCCGCAAAGAAATTTTCCAGATGCGGCTGATGCGGCGGCTTGTTGAAAAATACGGGAATTTCGTATTGCGCGAGCGCGGCGGTTTCACGCACGTCCACTTTGGCCGCGTCGTTGGCGGCTTCTTTGAGTTTCACCCAACCGCGTTGCACCAGATCATCCCACGCGCCTTCGGCTCGCGCTTCGCGATAGATCGCGCAAATGGCCGGGTCTTCGGACATTTTGATCGTGCCGTCGTCGCCCATGAACTGCTCAAAATAACCGCCGCCCGCGCTGGTTGTCGTTTGCACCTGATAAAAGGCGCGTGCGATGCCGCGAGTGGATTGAAATTCGTAAATGACCATCGCATTGTCATACCAATCGTGATTGGTGTAATAATCCAAACCGCCACTGGCGACAACGGATTTGGGTGTCTCGCCGAACCACCAGTTGAAAATGTCAATCTGATGCGCGCCCAAATCGGACAACGGGCCGCCGCCAAGTCCTTTGAACCAACGCCAGTTGCGGAATTGGTGCATGTCCTTGAAACCATATTTGGCGAGCGCGTCCGCTGGAATGTCCGAATGTTTCGGCCAGCCAAAGTCCGCGGTGACGGCGCGATTCCATTGCGCCTGCGCCGCAGTCAAATTGCCGCAGAAATGAGCGTCGCCGAGCAAACGACTTTTCGTGAACAGATAACGCGGATTGCTGCGACGTTGATGGCCGATCTGCAACAATTTTCCCGTGTCGCGCATCGTTTGAACCATCGAACGCGCGCCGTCGATGGTGTTGCTCATCATTTTTTCGCAATAGACGTGCAAACCGGCTTTCAGACAGGCGTTCGTGATCGGCGCGTGCCAGAAATCCGGCGTGGCCACGACGACCGCTTGCAAATCTTTTTCCTTCGCGAGCAAGTCTTCGTAATTTTCGTAATCGTTCAACTCAAAGCCGTTGGCCTTGTAAGTGTTTTTGCCTTTTTTGCGCGCATATTCCCAGATGTCCGCCAACGCGACGACTTTGATGTCGCCGGTGTTCATGATGTTCATCAGCGATTCGGACAATACGCCGCCTTCCGCACCGTAGCCGATGAGCGCGACGTTGATGGCGTTCAACGAAGATTTTTTGGCCGACGGTGCTGGCGTGGTTTCCTGACTGCACGAAGTCAACAACAAGCCCGCGCCCGCCGCCGCCGTCGTGCCGAGAAATTCGCGGCGATTGATGAGTGATTTTACCATTTTTTGAGAATCGCTAATTTGTTGTATTTCGCCAGCGCCAACGCGAACGCGACCAGTCCGATGTGAATGCCGAGGTAAGCGATGCCGTCCGGTTTATCAATCAAAATCAAACCGACGGTCAACGCGAGATAAAGCAACGCTTGAATGAACAGCGAAAGGCGCGTGCCAAAACCGATCAACAACATCACGCCGCTCAAAATGAACGCCGGACCGAGAACGTGATCAAATAAGTTCAATGCGAAATGCGGCAGCAACGGTTCATGCGTGAATTTATCTTTGAGCGCGCTCGGCACGCCGGAATAATTCGCCCACGCGTAATGTTTGATGTTGATGTTTTGCATCACACCGCTCGCATCCGGTTGTCCCGTCGTCGGATCGATCACCGGCACGGCCACCGCTTTGTAAGTACCAAATTTTTCGATGCCCGCCAGCAAGGCGCGCACGCCGAGCCACAGGCGCAGCACCCAAAACGCGAGACTGAAATCGCAGTTACAACTTTTATCACATTTATTTTCGTTTGAATCACTCATGAATTGTTTTTGGTTAAAAGTATGACCACATTCCAGTTGCAAACACTCAAACTTCGATTTTTCCGAAACCGGCGGAAGAAAGCAATCCCTTCATTTGCGGGGCGCATGAAATTTGATCTGCCAGGATTGTAAAGTCATTCCACCCGAGTTCAAGTCTGCAAAAAAAGACGGCGGAAAAAATTTGAGGTTTCAAAAATTTTCGCGCGCAGAATTTTGCAAGCGCGACCTTGACGGGCGATTTCTCGAAAGCCAAGATGTTGCGTCCAGACAAAAATCATCCTTATGCCAAGACCCGTCACCCTTTTCACCGGCCAATGGGCCGACTTGCCGCTCGCTAAACTTTTGCCGCTCGTCAAAAAAATGGGCTACGACGGCGTGGAACTCGCCTGCTGGGGCGATCATTTTGAAGTGGAGCGCGCCCTCGCCGAAAAAGATTATGTCGCTAAAATTTGGACGCTCCTCAAAAAAAATGGGTTGAGCTGTTTTGCCATTTCCAACCATCTCGTCGGCCAAGCTGTATGCGATTTGATTGACGAACGCCACAAAGCCATTTTGCCCGCCGACGTTTGGGGCGATGGCAAACCGGAAAATGTCCGCCAACGCGCTGCCGAAAAAATGAAAGCCACCGCCCGCGCCGCGCGCAAATTTTTCGACGCCAAACCCAACGCAAAAAAAGGCGCAACGGCCATCGTCAACGGCTTTACCGGCTCGTCCATCTGGCATTCCCTTTACGCCTTTCCGCCGACGAGTCAGGATTTTTGGAACGAAGGTTTTGAGGATTTTGCCAAACGCTGGAAACCGATTCTCGACGTGTTCGACGAAAACAACGTCAATTTCGCGCTCGAAGTGCATCCGACGGAAATCGCCTTCGACATCGCGACCGCCAAACGCGCGCTCGCGGCGGTCAAAAATCACCCGCGCTTTGGATTCAATTTCGACCCGTCACATCTCGCTTATCAAGGCGTGAGCTACGTCAAATTCATCCGCGAATTTGCCGGCCGCATTTTTCACGCGCACATGAAAGACGTCTGGTGGGGACACGGCGACGGCAGCGTCGGCGTTTTCGGCGGTCACACGGATTTCACCGACGCGCGGCGATTTTGGGACTTCCGCTCGCTCGGTCACGGCGATATCAACTTTGAAGAAATCATCGTCGCGCTGAACGACATCGGCTATCGCGGCCCGCTCTCCGTCGAATGGGAAGATGGCCGCATGGACCGGATTCACGGCGCGACCGAAAGCTGCGCCTTCGTCCGTAAACTCGATTTCGCGCCAAACCAAGCGGCGTTTGACGCGGCATTTTCAAAGAAGAAATAAATTTAAGCCACGGATGAAACACGGATTGAACACAGAATTTTTCAAACACAAATTTTAATCCGTGTTTCATCTGTGAAAATCCGTGGCTAAAAATAAATTATGAAACGTAAAATTCGTTACGGCATGGTCGGCGGCGGACAAAACGCTTTCATTGGCGCAGTGCATCGCATGGCAGCAAATTTGGACGGTCAAATTGAATTGGTTGCAGGCGCGTTTTCGTCCGACTCAAAAAATTCAGCGGCGACGGGCGAGCAGCTTTTTCTGAATCCCAAGCGCGTTTATGGCAGTTACGAGGAAATGGCGAAAGCCGAAGCCGCGTTGCCAGAAAATGAACGCATTGATTTCGTTTCCATCGTCACGCCGAATTTTTTGCACGCGCCAGTCGCGACGACTTTTTTGAAAGCCGGTTTTCACATCGTTTGCGACAAGCCGATGACGTTGAATTTGCGCGAGGCGAAGGCGTTGCGCGAAACGGTTCGTCGTAGCGGAAAGATTTTTGCGCTGACGCACAATTACACCGGCTACCCGATGGTGAAGGAAGCGCGTGAATTGGTCCGCTCCGGCAAGCTCGGCAAAATCTTGAAAATCGTCGCTGAATATCCGCAAGGCTGGTTGCTCGATAAAATTGAAGCTGCCGGCCAAAAACAAGCCGCGTGGCGCACCGACCCGAAACGTGCGGGCGCGAGCGGTTGCCTCGGCGACATCGGCACGCACGCGGAAAATCTGGGACGCTACATCACGGGTTTGCAAATTGCCGAATTGTCGGCGGATTTCACGACATTCATTCCCGGACGCAAATTGGAAGACGACGCGAATTTGTTGTTGCGTTACCAAGGCGGCGCGAAAGGCGTTTTGCATTGCTCGCAGATTTCCTGCGGCGAAGAGAACAATTTGAACATCCGCGTTTATGGTACGAAAGGCTCGCTCGCGTGGCACCAGGAACATCCGAACGAATTGAAATTCATTGCCAAAGGCGAACCGGCAAGAATTTTGCGCCGTGGCAATGGTTACGTTTCAGACACGGCGAAAAAATTCACCCGCCTGCCCTTCGGTCATCCCGAAGCGTTCATCGAAGCGTTCGCGAACATTTATCTGGAAGCGGTCACGGCCATTCGCGCGAACATCGCAGGCAAGCGCGGCGGACAATTTGATTTTCCAACGGTGAATGACGGCGTGATTGGCATGGCATTTCTTGAAACCGCCGTGAAATCCGCGTCGTCCAATTCCCGGTGGACACCATTCGCCAAAATTTGAAATTTGAAACCCAACTCTTGAAAATAAATATGAAAAAAATCATCGTCATCGCGCTTGTGACCATCACCGCCAATCTGGCGATTGCCCAAAATAAACCAGTGGAAACAGTTATTAACGGCGTCGCCGGTTTTCAGGACACGCCCATGCAGCCGGACGGCAAATGGCACGTTCACGACCCCGCGCGCCCACAACCGCCGGTAGTGGCCAGTGGAAATTTCAGCGAGAAAGCAGCGCCGCCAAGCGACGCGATTGTTTTGTTTGACGGCAAGGATTTGTTGCAATGGCGCGATAAAAAAACCGGCGGGCCGGTCGGTTGGTCGGTTAAAAGCGGCGTCGCGATTTCCGCGAAAGGCGACATTGAAACCACGAATGAATTTGGCGATATACAATTACATTTGGAATTTCGCGAACCGGTTTTGCATGGGCGCGAAGGCCAGGACCGCGGTAACAGCGGCGTTTTTTTGATGGGACTTTACGAAGTTCAAGTGCTCGATTGTTACAGCAACTTGACCTACGCCGACGGCACGACGGGCGGCATTTATGGCCAGCATCCGCCGCAGGCGAACGCGTGCCGTCCGCCCGGCGAATGGCAGACCTACGACATCATTTTCAACGCGCCGCATTTTGACGCGGACGGCAAACTGCTTTCGCCCGCCTGCGCGACGGTGATTTTGAATGGCGTCGTCGTGCAAAATCATCAGGCCATTCGTGGCGAAACGAATTGGCGCGTGCCGGGCAGTTACACCGTTCATCGTTCCACCGGCCCGCTCGCGTTGCAGTATCACAACAATTCCGTTTCGTTCCGCAACATCTGGGTGCGGCCAATTCAAATCGTGGACGAGCCTTGAACGGAATTAAAAATTCAAAATCAAAAAATCAAAATTAAAAATGAAAACGATTCTGACATTTATCGCCGTCATTTCGGTCGCTGTCACTCTGAACGCCGCGCCGAAAAAACTGCTCGTCGTCGTCACCACCACCGGATTTCGGCACAGCTCGATTCCCACGTTGGAAAAAGTTTTGACTCAATTGGGAAAATCCAGCGGCGAATTCACGGTGGATTTTGTCGAACAACCGCCCGGTCATACGCCGATTGGATTTCCGAAAAAATTAGACGCCGACGCCGAAGCGAAGTGGCAGAATGATTTGAAAACGGCGCTGCAAAAACTGTCACCGGACAATTTGAAAAATTACGACGGCGTGGTTTTCGCCAGCACCACCGGCGATTTGCCGATTCCTGACAAACAGGGTTTTCTGGATTGGATCAAGGCTGGTCACGCATTCATCGGCATTCACGCCGCGAGCGATACCTTTCATGGCTGGCCGGGATATATTGACATGCTCGGCGGAGAATTCATGCATCATGGCCGACAGGTCAGCGTGGATTGCCTGAATCAAGACCCACAAAATCCCGCGACGGCAAATTTGCCGAAAGTCTGGACGATTCAGCAGGAAGAAATTTATCAATTCAAAAATTATGACCCGGCGAAAGTTCACGATCTTTTGATTTTGGACAAACATCCTGAAACCGGCGCGCCGGGACATTACGCCGTTTCGTGGTGCAAGGATTACGGCGCGGGAAAAGTTTTTTACACGTCGCTTGGCCATCGCGAAGACCTGATTGATACCGACCCCAACATTCGCGACCGCAAAAATTCCGTTGAAACCAGCAAAATCTATCAAGCGCATCTCTTGGGCGGCATCGAATGGGCGCTGGGTTTGAAACCCAATTCCACAGCAGCCCAATAACGATGTTCGCGCTTTGAATCAACGAATGCAACCGAAGCTAATTGGAATGATGCCAAAATTACTTTTTCCAAATCGTATGATGATTGCAAAAACTCCGTGAGGGATGCGCGGAATTGGCTGAATAACAACAAAATTTTCGCATTCTCCAAATGCGAAAACGGGCGGTTATTTTAACTGATTGTCTTGCGTTGCTTGTAACCATGCTATCAAATCAACGATTTGCCGCTACCGCATGTTTGTGCGGTCAGGGAACGGTTTTCACTTCATAAAATTTCTGCGGCGATGACGGCGAATCGTCGTAATAAAAGGTTGAAAGGCTAGTGGCGGGAATGATGTCGCTGATCGGCTCAAACGGCTGGCTCAAATTCGTGGTCGCCAGCACTTCGTAATTCAGTCCGGGCGTGCTGTCCCAGACGACGGTTTGATTGGCCGGGTTGAAATTTGAAATCCGCAACGGCAACGGAACAATCACGGTTCGCGTGTCGCTCAAGACGAGAACATTATTGTTGAAAATGATTTGAATGACATTTGTTCCCGGCGCTCCGCCGCTCCAATTGTAAAGTAACGAGCGCAATCCGGTGCAACCCGAAACCGAGCCGGGCGGACGGAAGATATAAGATGCGCGCGGCTGCAACACACCATTGATGTAAAGGCTGAACAAACTCGCGTCGTTCGTCGTCAACGTTGGCGTGAAACAGGCTTGAATGAGATAAACCACATTGCTGCCCATCGGAATCACGGTTCCGTTGGCGGGCGGACTGGAGATTTCCAGCACTTGTGGCGGCGCCAGCGTGCTTATGGTTCGCGTCAAAGTTGTGAAACGATTTGGATAGGCGCTGGTGGCATAATCTTTCAAATGGATGGTAATGGTGGCCGTGCCAGTGCCCGGAACATTTGCGTAATTGAAACGGAATTCCTTGGGATAACTGGGGTATTGCGCGTCGAGCGTTGGGTCAGGCGTCACTTGTGTCGCGCTGACAAACACCGGCACGCCATTGCTCTGTCCGTTGCCATTGACTTGTCCCGTTGAAATATCGTCATTGCTTGGATTGCTGTCCTGAATGTTAAAGTCAACACCTGTGACCGAATCATCCGCGCGAATGACAACTGTGTAACTGCTGTTGGAAATGGTGTTTCCGTCTGCAACGGGAAATGCGATGACTCCAGTTGGCAATCCGGCGTCATAGTAAAATGTCTGCAAAAATGTGTTATAGACACCTGACATGCCGGCACGCGGCAGAAAAGCACGCGTGCGAACGATATGAAAACCGGATTGCAAACCGGTGACGGTATTCGCCGGATTCAAATCATTGTGCAGCCAGACCAATGCCGTTGTCGGATTAAAATTGGTGACGGCGAATTTCGTTACTCCGTAAAGTTTGGAACTGTCGACGTCGGAAATAGGCTGAGCGTTGTCATTGAACAACGCAATTTTGTAATGGATTTGCACGCCGGATGAATTGTCGGCGGCAGGAATCGTTCCTTTCCACCAATCAATGTCATTTTCAACGCTGTCGTGATTTATCCAAACCAAGGGAACTACTTTTGTCGTTCCCCTGCCCTCGCCGAACGAACCTTCAGGGTCGGTTCCGTCCGTGGTGTAATAAATGAATCCGGTGTTGATTTGAAATTGATAACCGACTTTGACCCAAACATCCGCCGATTGGCCGGCGGTTGGCTCCAGAGGAAATCGTTGTGTCGGCGGATTTCCGCTCCCAAGCGAAGTCACCGCATTGGTCGGATCGTGCCAGACCCAGTTCGCAGTTTGATTTGTGATGTTTTGGCCGTAGCCTGAACCAGAGATAATTGAATCATTCGTTTGACCAACAATGTAAGAATACATTTCCGCGCCGAGTGAAATGATGTTGTTGCTCAAAATGTTTTGCGCGGCGAATTTTTCCGGTCCATTGCGGAATTGAAACGCCGTCTGCTCGTAACCCAGATAAACGTCCGAGGCAATTCCCGGTGGATTATCGCGCAAATCCAAAATGTTGGTGAGCGTGGCGTTGGTCGCGCCCAAACCCATTTGGCTGTTGAGGTCAATGCCGCCATCCAATTTTGCAAGAATGTTTGAAGCCGAAGCGTCGCAACGAAATTGAATGTCAAAATTCGCGTTGGTGATCACTGGAATATCAATCGCGTAAGTCAGATTGGAAACGTTTGCGCCGGTGATGACATTTCCGAATTCATCCACGCTGCCGCGCATTTTGAACGGATAAAGCGGATTGAAATTCGCGTCGCCATTCGTGCCGTCGGTGCGAAAAACCGTGATATGCGGCGCTTCGACGCCATTTTGATAAAACGTGATTGCGTCCTTCAAAGTCGCGCGACTGGCTTCCGGCCATTGATAGCCATACATCACCCAGCCGCCGCTCGGAACCAATAATTCAATCGCGCCGCCGCCCGGCGCAAGCGTTTGCCCGCCGACATAAATCAAACGATTGACCGGATTTGGGTCGTTCACAGAATTGACGGCATCCTGATAATTCGTCGTCGCGTAATGCACCAGCAGTTTTTGATACGCGCGATTGCCACCGGCATCCTGACCGGAACTGGACAATTGCGCCAAAATGGAGCCGGGCGGAAATCCGACAACCAATCCAACACCGCGGGAATTGGAAACGTAAGGCGAACCGTTGGTGGGATTCAGATAATAACCATCGTTCGTGCGCGTGATGCCGTCGTCAAAATTGATGTCGCCGGGATAATCAAATTTGTCGTTCATGGCGAAAAGAACCACCGTCGCATCCGCGTTCGTGTAAGCGTTTCCATAAAGCGCCGGCGGATCAACGTCACGATAATCGTAACGTTCGAAGGCAACGATGTTTTGGTCGCTCCAGCGCGACCGCGAACCGCCACGCGCCAGTTGATTGTGAAGATAAACGATATCCGGCATTTGATTGTCGCCGAATTCGCCGAGATAATTGGCATCGGCAACATTGGGAAACGGAAATTGCCCGGCGGGCGCTTGTGATTGATTGTAGCCGTCAGAGTAAATTTCCGGCAAACCTTCGTGCATGAAATAATAGGCGTTCTGCAATTCGCGATGCGTCGCGCAACAGGAACTCTGGTCCTGGCTTTGCGCGAATTGAACCGCCTGAACCTGACTGAATGCGCCCGGCGAATAATCGCGTTGATCCAAACCGGAAAGCGACGCGTTGCCGCTCAAGATGTTGTTCATCTGGCTTTGCAACGGCGCGTTGAGCAATCGCATTCCGCGTTCGAGATATTCTTCGTAAGTCGGCGGTTGCCCTAAATGCTCGCCAAAAAGCATCGCGTCATTGCGCGGCGCTTCTGTGTCGAAAACGCTGTTGCGATTTCCATCCGTTTCAATGTAGCCGTTGCTGGTGACGTTATTTCCGTAACCGTGAACGTAATCATAAATGGCTTGAATGCCGCCGTCGTAACCGGCAAAGGTTGGGTCGTCGGAAAATGAATTGGCGGAAGTATTGCCAAAAAACGCGGACGGCACGTGTTTGACCGCGTCCATGCGGAAACCGTCGCATTTCGTCGTGTAAATGGTCCACATGGCCGCGCGATATTCATAAGCGGTCACGTCTTCGGCCACCGGCTCGCCATTTGTGCCATTGAATGGATGCCACGAACCGCCAATCGCCGGTAGATTCGTGTCCATGTAGTATTCCGGATTATTCGGATGCCGGATGAAAACCGGTTTGTTCGTGGTGCTGCCCAAAGTCGGCCCGAAATTGTCATTGATGGTTCCCGGTTCGTTCGCGAGGTCAATCAATCCGCTCAAAGATTCGTTCTGAACGTCAAATTGGTTGTTGTAATCCTGAACACTTGGCCAGTTTTGAAAATATTTTCCGACGGTCTGCAAATGAAAATCTGCTGGCACAAGTCCCGGATAAAAATTTGTCGGTGTATTCGCATCAAAGCCCGGCGTAGTGAACGCGCGATGATTCATCACATTGTCGAAATAAACCCGGATGCCAAAACGGTGCGCGGTTTCGACCATTTCCAGCAATTGCGCCTGCGTGCCCCAATGGGTAGCGACCGTGCCGTTTTGATTTTTGCTCCCAAGGTCAAACGGGTCGAACGCATCGTAACCGACCGAATAAACACTGCTGCCCTTTTCCGGCGGCGGCAACCAAAGACTGTCGTAACCGGCTTCGGCGATTTCGGGCATTTTCTGCGTCAGCTCCGGCCAACTGACGTTAAATAATTCGAGCATCGCCTCGCCGTGAATTTTTTCAATGTCCCCAGACGCGAACGCCCAGACCAAACCCGCCAGCAGCAAGCGCAGCAAGGAATTTTTAGAGGTGACGGTAATGGGAGATTTCACGACAGGAGTGATACGGATTTGGTTGGCGATGAACAATTTAATTCACTAAGTGATTCTTTATAATAATACCACTTCGCCGCCAATTGACACCGCATATTTGTGCGGTTTGCAGGTTTTCAAATCGGCAATTCCATTTGCCGCGACCCGGCAGCGTCCGGCTTGTGCCGTCGAAATTTTCGCGGCATAATTTCCCCCATGTTCCGCCCGGTCATCATTCTAGCCTTGACGATTTTTGCGTCGGCAATTTTGCAAGTCAGGGCGGAAATTTTGTGGAGCGATCCCGCCACGCGCGTGATTCATTCAACGCCGGATGGTTCGGATATTCTCGGCGGCAAGGTCAAGCGCGACGACAAGGCCAGTGACGTGCTATATTTTAAGTTTTACGCAGACCCACTTTCGGATGCTGCGGACGAACCTTATTTTGCATTGTTCCAGTTGTGCGAGACAAACGCCTACCGATTGGGTATCGGCAATGCGGCGGAAGCGTGGGGTTATTCAGCCGCTTACACTGCCGAAACCGGGCCGTCGAACAAGGTTGCGAGTGATTCCGGCGAATTCAATCTGCGCTCCAGCCACCCCGAAGGTTCCAGCCTGGGAAAATTTCAGCCTTACGAATTGCCCAATCACAACCACCCGCGAACCATCGTTTTTAGAGTGCAATACATTCCCGGCGGCGACGATTTAGTCACTGTGTGGCTGGACCCGAATCTCACACACGGAGCCACGGCGGAAAATCAGCCGGAAAACCTGACCACCCAATTCAAAGCCAACGCTTCCTTTGATGAAATCCGTTTGCGGCACGACGGCACCGGCGGTTTGCGTCATGACGGCGGCAACGGCTGGATTTTTGGCAGCATGGCGATTGCCACTTCATTTGAAGATTTTGTCGTGACGCGCTTCTGGCAAACGTGGTGGTTCATGGGATTGGTCATTGTCGGATTTCTTGCCAGTGTCGGCGCGGGCATCACTATCACCGAGCGGAGAAGATTTCAACGCCGGTTGCAGCACGCGGAGCAGGAGCGCGCACTGGAGCGGGAACGCACGCGCATCGCCCGGGATTTGCACGACGACCTCGGTTCTTTGTTAACGCGCATTTCTTTGTTGAGCAGTTTGCTTCACGCCGACAAGGATAACCCGGAGCAAATCGAGATTCATGCCGGAAAAATCACGCAATCGGCGGATCAAACCGTGCGCGCGCTGGAAGAAATCGTCTGGGCGGTGCGGCCGGGCAGCGATTCGTTGCAAAGTCTGGTGGAATATATCGCGCACTTCGCCAACGAATTATTTGAAGACAATCAAATCCATTGTCGGCTCGATTTGCCGCACGATTTGCCGTCGCAACCGTTGCCGCCGGATATGCGCCACAACATTTTTCTCATCATGAAAGAAGCGCTGACCAACGCGCTCAAACATTCCGACGCCAAAGAAGTCCGCGTGCAGGCCAAAGTTTCCGCCGACACGCTCAAAATTTCCGTTCAAGACGACGGCAAAGGTTTTAATCCGGCAAATCCGGCGAATCATCAGCGAAATGGACTTGAAAATATGCGGCGCCGCGCGGAAAACATCGGCGGCGAGATCGAATTGAAAACCGCGCCCGGAAAAGGCAGCCTGGTCCAGTTGAAAGTGAAATTCCCTGAAACAACTCGTGGCGGCGGGTGACAAAATTGGCCACATATTCATGCGGTTGCCGGAATCGCCGGACTTTTGGCAATCAATAGAGCGTGAATGTCGCCGCCGTTGAAATTGAACAAATGCAAATCAAAGTTGCCATTGTGGATGACGATGAAGGCATTCGCACCAGCCTTGCGACATTGATTCGCCGCGCCTCCAATCTGAAACTGGCCGGCGATTATCCAAACGCGGAAATCGCCTTGAAGGAAATTCCGCGCCACCCGCCCGATGTCGTGCTCATGGACATCAACATGCCTGGAATGAAAGGCGTTGAATGTGTCCGTCAACTGAAAGCCGCGTTGCCCGCAGTGCAATTTCTCATGTTGACAGTTTACGAAGACAGCGATTCGCTTTTCAATTCGCTGAAAGCCGGCGCAAGCGGTTATCTGCTCAAGCGTACGGCTTCCGCGCGGTTGCTCGAAGCCATTCACGATGTTCACGAAGGCGGCTCGCCCATGACGCCGCAATTGGCGCGGCGCGTCGTGCAACTTTTTTCCAAGCAATCGGAAGCGGAATCGCCGGTTTCAAAATTGACTTCCGGCGAAAGAGAATTTCTCGACCAACTTGCCAACGGCTATGCCTACAAGGAAATCGCCGACCGCATGAAAATCAGCATAGACACTGTGCGCAGTTATGTGCGGACGGTTTATGAAAAACTCCACGTCCACTCGCGCACTGAAGCCGTCGTCAAATATCTGCGCGGCTGAATTCTGAAATCTTCGCTAAAATCAGAATTCCGTCCACCCACACAAACATGCGATGGAATTTCACCGGCGCAATTCCGTATCCTTGCCGGCTAACAATCTAAATCATCGTCATTTTTCATTTGCATAAACACATGTGCCGAAATTGTTTTATCCGGCGAATCACCGGCAAAGCCAATTTGTTTTGGCTGATTGCGATTCATTTGTCTATTTGTTTTGGAACTTCAGAAATCAATTCCCGCGCGCAGACCACAAATCTTTTTTGGCAAAAACAAAACATCTATCAAATCATCACCGACCGCTTTTACAACGGCGACACGAACAATGACAATGCCGAAGGCGATTACGCTCCGAACAATCTTTGGGGAGTTCACGGCGGCGATTTCGCGGGCATCGAGCAAAAACTGGATTACATCAAGGCGCTGGGCGCGACGGCCATTTGGATTTCACCAATTGTGCTGAACACCGAAGGACAATTTCACGGCTATTCCGGCTGGAATTTTTATCAAGTCGCGCCGCACTGGGGAACGATTGCTGACTTGCAACATTTGGTTCGGGCAGCGCACGCGCGCGGCTTGCTGGTGATTGACGATATTGTCGTGAATCACGCGGGCGATTTGGTCAAAGCATCCGGCAGAACTTTTAATTATCCAACCGGCTACCAATTAAGTTACCGGAATCCATCAAAAACATATCCACCGCCGTTCGATTTGAATCCGACGAATCCGTCGCTGACCAATTTGTTTCACCATTACGGCGAAATCCAAAATTACGCCGACCAAAAACAAATTTTGCTCGGCTGGCTGTCCGGGCTGAATGATTTCAGAACAGAAACGCCGTTCGTGCGAACGCAAATGGCCGCGATTTACCAATACTGGATTAAACAAATCGGTTTCGACGGTTTTCGTGTGGACACAGCGTTGGAAGTGGACAAAGGATTCTGGCAAAATTTTTGTCCGGCGATTCATTCCTTCGCGGCGGCGCAAGGCAATCCGAATTTCTTCATGTTTGGTGAAACGTTCAACGCTTCCGAAACGCTCGTTGCCGGTTATACCGGAAAAGCGGGTGGCGGCGCATTTAAGTTCAATTCGGTTTTGGATTACCCGCTTTATGAAAACGCGCTCAACAAAGTTTTCGCCGAAGCCACCGGTGCCACATTTCAGATTCAAAAACATTACAATGCTGTTGATGCCCTTTACGATCCAGCCGCACGGATGCAACTGGTAACGTTTCTCGACAATCACGACAATCCACGTTTTCTCTCGCCGAGCCGCGCAAAGGACGACACCAATCGGCTCGCGCTGGCATTGACATTTCTTTACACCTCGCGCGGAATCCCCTGCCTTTACTACGGCACGGAACAGGGATTTGACGGCGAAACCGACCCTTACGACCGCGAAGACATGTTCGCCGGACAATTCAAGGATGGACCGCCGGGCGTTGACAGTTTCAACATGACGCATCCGCTTTTTCAATGGATCGCCAAATTGAATAATTTTCGCCGGCTTTATCCGGCATTGATGCTTGGCACGTATTCTAATCAGGCGAACAATCTCACCGGCCCCGGATTATTTGCGTATTCCCGAAAGCTCGGCGCGCAGGAAATCTTCGTCGTTTTCAACACCGCCAGTTCAAGCCAGACATTGCCTCCGCGCAAATTGATATATCCCGAAGGGACAAAATTGATAAATTTGTTGGATACGAATGAAACTTGCACTTTGAATTCCGAATCGCAAACGCCGTCCATCACCGTTCCCGGCAGGACGGCCAAAATTTTCATCGCGCAATCGCAATGGCAACCGCTTGACCCCGTCGTAACTAGCAATTCACCGTCGCATTGGAGCGCCAATGTGCCGACATATTCGCCAATCGTTCTTCAATTCAGCAAACCGATGGACACGAACAGTGTTCAAGCCGCATTTTCAGTCAAACCGCCGGTTGACGGTTCATTCAAATGGTCTGCCGCGAGTGATGTGATGACATTTGTTCCAAACGGTGCCGGATTTGCCGGTTCGACGAATATCACTGTAGATTTGGGCGATTCCGCTTTTGATTCCATTTCGAGCAATAACTTTTACGCACCTTTTGAATTAAAATTCACCACCGCCTCAACAGTTTTTTCATCAGTAAAGACACCGCACAAACATGCGGTGGAAGTCGGGATGAAGCTACATTAAGGTTGTCTTCATACTCACGTCGGCATTTTGATCTAAAGATTGCACAATTGGATTGAAAGCTGGCGAAGGCAAATAACATTAAATTTATGAAACCCAAATTACTCGCAGTTGCAGGAATTGTTGTCTTATCCGCATTTATTTCCCGTGCCCAACCGTATTATGTCGTGGGAGATTACAATTCCTGGGCCAATCCCAGTGATACCGCGATGACGGACAATGGGCCTGTCAACGGAGTTGAGCAATACTCCTATCAAGTCACTAATCAAACACCCAATGCCTATCCGCCGCAAGGTTTCAAAGTGACGGACGGCACTTGGAATAATGCCTGGCCGGGCAACAATTTGTTTTTGAAATATGATAATAATGGCAATGCGACCATTTATTTTTATCCCGGAAACATTTCTGACGGCTGGGTGCCTACCGCCAATCGTGTCGGTTACGCCGATCCCGGCAACATGACGTGGGAAATCACCGGCGATTTCACCACGCCTGCATGGGGCGGTGGAGACGGCACACAAAGTGACCCAAACGCACAGTTGACCTTGGAAGCCGGTTCCAATGGCGTTTATACCAACATTTATGTCATTGCCGTGCCGGGAACATATAATTTCAAATTCCGAACGCCCGGAACATGGTCGGAAGTCAACTTCGGTTCTGATTTCGGCAACGGCGGCGGCAATGCTGTTGTCACCACGACAACTTCAAATCAAGCGGTATTATTTCAATTGGATTTGCCAAACGGTCGCTGGCAAGCCGGTGGCCCTCCTGTTTACTGCGACGTTCAATTTTCCGTGGACATGAGTCTAGTGGCGCAGAGCGATCCGGGATTTGACCCGTCATCCGTAACCATCAACGGCGACGCGCTCAACGGCTGGAGCGGCACAGCTTGCACGAACGACCCTACTGCCGCGAACACAAATGTCTATACGAGTCCTTATTTTCACCTGCAAGTCGGCACGGCGGTGCAATATCAATTCCGTTATTTGAGCGACGGTCAAACGCAATACGACGCCAAAGGTGGTGTCAGTGGCGTCAACCGCACATTCACCGTGCCCAATGTGGCCAGCACCAACGTGCCGACAGTGTTTTGGGATGATGCGCTGCCCACGGACGTACTTAACGTGGACACGACGGTGACATTTACTCTTAACATGACCAACGCGGTCGGCGTGACAAACGGAGTGCCGGAACACGTTTTTGACCCGGCGAACGATTATGTTTTTGTCAACGGTGATTTCGCCGGGTGGCTGAATTGGGACCCCATCACGCTTTTCGGCGCGGGCTTGGAGTTGGAAAACAATCCGCCCGGCAGTGAGCTTTATACTTACACCGTGACGTTTCCGGCGGGACATGCTCGCGCGCTGACTTACAAGTATTCCATTAACGGCAATGATGACGAAGCCGGTTTTGCGCAAAACCATTTCCGCTACATTCGCAGCACAAATGGAGTCTATAATTTGCCGATGGACACCTTTGGCGTGATGTATAACGAGCCAAAAGTCGGCGGGCTGACCATCGGCAATCCCTCCGGCGGCGTGGTTCCCATCAATTGGTTGAGCTATCCCAATGTCAATCTACAGATGAGCACCGATTTGACGACGTGGCAGGATGTTCCGAACACGGTGGGCGGCAGTTCTACCAACTGGCCGGTCGGCAGCGGCAACGCGTTCTTTAGATTGATTCAACCATGAAGCATTCCCGCTTCGGATTCACGTTGATCGAGTTGTTGGTGGTGATCGCCATCATCGCCATTCTCGCGGCGATGTTGTTGCCCGCGTTGAACAAGGCCAAAATACGCGCCGTCTCCATCTCATGTATGAACAACTACAAGCAGCTCGGCCTGGCGTGGTTCATGTATGCCAATGACAACGAAGACAAGCTGGTCAGCAACTCCGACCGCAACGTCGGCGGCAATAAAGCGAACTGGATTTGTCCCTATGGCGTCACATTAGATTGGACGGCGGGCACAGCCAGTAAAAATACCAACACACTGTATTTGACAGTAAATGACCCGATTTTGGGCACGGCTCTATTTGGCAGTTATGTCGCCAAGTCACTGATGATTTTCGTCTGTCCGGCGGACAATTTTTTAAGTTCGGCTCAACACGGCAAAGGCTGGAATAACCGCATCCGCAGTTGCGCGATGAACGGCGCGATGGGCGACGGATCAAAATGGTTCGCGCCCGGCAATGGCGGCAACTGGCCCGCCTTTTACAATGCGAAAAAATTGTCCGACTTGCACACCCCCGGCCCTTCGGATTGCTTTGTCATTCTCGATGAACATCCCGACAGCGACGATGACGCCACATTTTATGTGAATCCCACCGACATGAACGGGAATGGAACCTCCTTCACCGAATTGCCCGGCAGTATGCACGGGCAGGCGTCAGGAATCGTTTTTGCCGACGGTCATGCCGAAGTTCACAAATGGCTCGGCAGCAAAACAATTCAGCCGGTGACTTACATAACTTGGTTGCAGGCTGTCAGCATCAGCGGCAACAGCGCGAGCCAGCAGGATTTGGCGTGGCTGGCGCAGCACACTCCGCAAAATTAAAAAACAAAAACTTTTCGCAAATCGGACCGAAGATTTCTCAAAATAAATCTTGGAAATTTCGTCCTAATTCATTTTGGCGCTTGCGCGGTCTTTTTCCGCGAACGATTTTGAAAAATCTGATCGGCCAATACGCCAATTAAAACAACCGCGCCCATGACGGCGAAATTGAGCGAACTGGGAATGCCGAGCAGATTCACAAGGTTTTGCAATACTTGCAACAGCGCCACACCGATTAAAATTCCAATGACGGAACCCTCGCCGCCACGCAAGCTGCAACCGCCTAACACAGCCGCGGCGATTCCGTAAAGTTCGTAGAAATTTCCGTGTGTCGAAGGTGAAACGGAATTGGTGTAAAACGCGAACAGGATCCCCGAAAGGCCGGTGAGCAGAGCTGCGATGATATAACTGCCGGCAATGACGGCGCGTGTGTTGATGCCGGAAAAATGCGTGGCTTCTTCGTTGCGACCTGCCGCAAGCAGGTAACGCCCATAAATAGAACGATGCAGCACAATCCACATGATGATGGAAATGATGATGAGCAACACGAACGGCATTGGGAGTCCAAGTAATTTGCCATCCGCTAGCGATTGCAAGGTTTTGAAATCTTCCGCGTCGCCAAATCCTTTTGTCGTGTCTTGAGCGATAAAACGGGCGATGCCACGATACAAAAGCAATCCACAAAGAGTCACAATGAACGGCTGCATTTTGAAACGGGTGATGAGCGCGCCATGCGCCCAGCCCAAGGCCGCAGAAACGGCCGCAATAAATAAAACGGCGAGCGGCCATGCCCAATGCCATTCCGTCAACGCCATCACCAATAACATGCCGGTTAATGCAATCATCGAACCGACTGACAAATCAATGCCGGCAGTGATGATGACCAAACCCGCGCCTAAACTGAAAATTCCGAACAGGCCGATGACGTTGGCCATGTTGACCAGATTGGCCTGTGAGAAGAAACGCGGATTTTCCAGGCCGGTGACGGCACAAAGAACCACCAATAAAATAAAAATTCCGATTTCTTTTTTCATTTGTAAATCAATCTTGAAAAGCAGGTTTTGCAGCAGGAATCTTTTTGCCGATGGCCAATTGCATGACGTTTTCTTCATTGCAAT
>DASZXB010000080.1:0-9797 GCA_035546095.1 Verrucomicrobiia bacterium
AAAGCCGGTTGAACGCTTTGGGATGCTTTTTCAGCGCTTCGGAAAAACTTTCGCCGCTTTCCACGCGCACACAAATGTCATGGATCACGTCGCGCATGGCTTTGTTCGGAGATTGCTCCTCCAAAGCCTGCAACGATTGCACAATCGCAATACCCGCGTCAATCATGGTGGCCAACTGGCGCGTGAAAACCACCAAATCTGCCAACGCAATCTTGCCGCCTTTGGTTTTGCCTTTTTTGGCAATTTTTTCCTCGATGGACAGGACGAGCAGATTGCGATTGAGCAAAGCGGCGATGGCAGCCTGCTCCGAAGCCGCTTCCACAATGTTGCGCAATTCACGGCCGCTGGCCGATTCCCGGGCTACATAGGCAAATGAGGGCATAAGTTTGTCGTCTTAAAATTGATGGCGTTTTTTTCATTGCCGGCTCGTGGCCGGTGATACGCGCGTTAAAGCACACTTTGTTCCAATTAAACCCGCTCTAGAAAGTTCACGGCCTCATCTTCTTAAAGTCTAAACGGCTTGCCAAAAATGGGTTAAAAATTGTCCAAACTCCGCACACAACCGCACATATTTGGGATTGTAGCGCAGCTTTTAGATTTTAAGTTGTTTGATTACAATGATTTAGCGCAAATCAACTGGCTTAAAAAAAGTGTTGTCAAACCGTTCAAATTCTCATATTTTCGTGATCAATTGCACCGCGTGGTGCCAAGGCAAGTGGTTTTTGTCTTGAGCGCAATTAGCGCAAAACGCAGAAAACAATTAACAAACAACATCGGAGGAACCAGATGAAGTTTAATAAATGGACAGTGGGTCTGGCGGCAGTTGGAGTCGTTTGCTTGGCTTCGGCAGCACGCGCAGACGAACAGAAAATGAGCGTGATTAATACCGCGCTCTCAAACACCACCTTGAGCGGCTATGTGGATACATCAGCTCAGTGGAATCTCGGACAACAAGGTGGCGGAAGTGTGCCTGCTTATAGCTTTAGCGGCGGTAAAGGCGACGGCTTCAATTTTAATGGCCTTGATATCACCCTTGATAAGCCAGAAGACGAAAGTCCTTGGGCGTCGGGCTATCATGTCGAATTAAACCTCGGCCCTGATACCGTAGCGACTCCGCGTCAAGCTTATGTGACGTTGCGCACTCCAGTTGGTAATGGCATTGACTGGAAAGTGGGCGTTTGGGATACCATAATTGGTTATGAATCCAGCAGCGCGCCATTGAATCCTAACTATACTCGTTCTTACGGCTACACTATTGAGCCAACAACTCACACGGGTATTTTAGGCACGTATAAGATTAACGACGAATTTACGGTTTCAGCAGGCGTTGCTGATGGTTCAAAAGCGGGTGTTGGACCTGCCGGTGTTAACGGTCGTCTTGCATATGAAACGCAAAAAGCTTACATGGGTTCGGTTGCTTTCACTGCTCCGGACAGTTGGGGCTGGGTAAAAGGCGCGACGCTGTCGGCAGGTGTGATTGACGCCGCTGGCACAGGTCTGGGTACTACCAGCTTATATGTCGGTGCTACAGTTCCAACGCCCATATCGGCGCTCAAGTTTGGCGGTTCTTTCGACTTCCTTGACATTCACAATAATGCTGGCAGCGATCCGAGTGCTTGGATCATCGGTTTGTATAGCACCTATCAAGTCACTGAAAAATTGAGCTTGAATGCGCGTGGCGAATATATCAACGATAGCGGGATAGGTTCGACATTTAGTGCTCCAGGTGCTCCGGTATTGTTCGGCGGCAGCAATGGCGAAGAATTGACTTTAGACGCTCAATACAATCTTTGGGCTAACGTCATCAGCCGTGTTGAAATCCGTTGGGATCATGCTGAATCCGGTAACATCTACAATGTTGGCGGAAACGGTACAGGAACGCCCAAGAACAATGCTGCTCTGGTCGCAGCGCAGATTATTTATCAGTTTTAATCTTTTAGCTTAAAGCAAACCCCTTTCGGTTTTACCGAAAGGGGTTTTTTATTTTCTGCCGCAATCCTTCCTGCCACAATCTTTAGATGCAATTCATTCGCGATATTTATGCGAAGAAACAGGCAGCCAAACAGCCGGCCATTTCCTTTGAATTTTTTCCGCCCAAAACCGATGAAGGCGTGCAAAATCTTTTGACAAAACAGATTCCAGCGCTTTTGGAAACTAGGCCGGATTATTGCTCCGTCACTTATGGCGCGGGCGGCGGCACCCGTGAAAAAACCTTGATGATGGTGGATCGCATCCAGCGCGAGCATAAACTGACGACGCTGGCGCATTTGACTTGCGTAAATCACACGCGGGAGGAAGTCGAGGAATTGCTCAAGAAAACCAGCGCGCTTGGTTGTAAAAACATCCTCGCGCTCCGCGGCGATCCGCCCGGCGGCGGAAAGTTTCAGTCGACTCCGGGCGGATTTGAATTCGCTTCGCAACTGGTGAAATTCATCAACGAACAAGGCGGTTTTTCCATCGGCGTCGCCGGATTTCCCGAAGGCCATACGGCCAATAAAAACGGCAAACAGGACGATTGGCGGCATTTGAAAGAAAAGGTGGAGGCTGGTGCGGACTTTGTGCTTACACAATTATTTTTCGACAACGCGGACTTTTTTGAATTTCGTGATTTTTTGACAGCCAAACTTGGCGTCCGCGCGCCGTTAATTCCGGGAATTATTTCAATCTTAAGCGCGAGTCAAATCCTTAAATTTATACAACTTTGTGGCGCGAAAGTTCCAGCGACGTTGCAAAAGAAGCTGAATGCAATCGGGGCTGACGACGAAGCCGCCGTGAAATTCGGGATTGATTACGCCACCCGGCAATGTGAGGAATTGCTGCGTGCTGGTGTTCCGGGGTTGCATTTTTACACGTTGAATAAATCGCATTCAACCGTGCAAGTGTTGAAAAATCTCGGTCTGGCCTGAACCTTAAAGCAGATTGCCAACAATAATGCCGACCACGCTCAACGGCCCTTGATCTTCCAGGCTGTCGGCGGCTTTGTCCAATTTCTGCAATGACAATTTAGCGTTCTTGTAGAATTCCTGGTCGTTGACCAATTTACCGACTGTGCCTTGCCCTTGATTTATCTTCAAAAGGATTTGATTCAAATTGGTCATGGACGCCGTCGCCGATTTATAGAAGGTGTCGTCGGTCAAAAGTTTTCCCAACGTCCCCTGTCCATTGGTGACAGTGTTGAGAATATCACGAGCTGAAACCGCCGTGTCTTCGAGGTTTGAAACAGTCGCCATCGCAGAATTATAAAATGATTGGTCATAGATTAATTTGCCGACCGTGCCTTGACCGCCGGCGACCTGACTGGAAATGCTCTCGATATTTGAAAGCGTCATGGAGATGCGACCGGTGTTCTGACGAATCAAATCGGTAAGCGGTCCGAGCAGATTATCAATTTTGTCGCCCGTAAAACTTTTTGTCAGGTTTTGCACGCCGGTGGCAACACTATCGAGCTTGGACATGATCGTGTTCAGGTCGGGTTGTTCCTGGGTTTCCAAAACCGTGTTTTCAACCGCGCGCGGCGCATCCGGCGAACCGAAACCGATGGAAACAAAATTTTGTCCGCCCAATCCGGTAAATTTGATGACGGCTTTGCTGTCAGTTTTCACAATGGCATCGTGATTGAGCTTTAACGTGACTTTCACTTTTTGGTCGGTCAACTCAATATTTTCGACACGACCGATTTCCACGCCGGCCATTTTCACGCTGTCGCCCGGTTTGAGTGCTTGCACGTTGTCAAACAACGCGGTGAGCCGATAACCCGGATGAAACAATTCCGATCCGCCCAAAGTTTCGATGATGAAAATGGCGGCAAGGATGGCGAGAATGACAAAGACGCCAAGTTTGGTTTCGAGTGAATTTTTCATAAATGTTGAGATTGAGATTCGTTTTGCAAATCAGCATGCAAAAATTTTTGGACGAGCGGATCGTTGAATTTTTTTATTTCATCCGGCTTGCCGACGGTCAATATCCGGCCTTCATTGATGAAAGCAATACGGTCGGCGATGCCAAAGGCAAGGTCGCGGTCGTGTGAAACCACCAACGAAGTAACATGAACGCGTTTCTTGAGTTTCAAGATTTCTTCACCGATGACAACGGATGAAAGCGGGTCGAGTTCGCTGGTCGGTTCATCGTAAAGAATCAGTTGCGGGTCAATCACCAGTGCTCGGGCGATGGCGGCGCGCTTTTTCATGCCGCCGGATAATTCTGCCGGCATCTTGTTCACGGCGTCGGCAAGGCCAACATCGTCAAGTTTTTCCAAAACAATTCGTTCTATTTCTTCGAGCGGTTTTAACCGGTGTTCAGTCAAATAAAGCCCGACATTTTCGCCGACGGTCAAAGAGTTCAGCAACGCTCCGGATTGAAAGACCAGCGCCATGCGATATTTGGTGGAAACTTCCGGCAATTGGATGGATTCACCGTTGATAAGAATTTCACCGGAATCGGGTGGCTCAAGGCCGATAAGATGTTTGAGCAAAACGCTTTTCCCGCTGCCGCTCGGCCCCATAATTACAAAAACCTCACCGGGTTTGACGTCAAAATCCACGCCTTTAAGCACTTCTTGACCGTCGAAGCTCTTGTGCAGGCCGCGCACTTGAACGGCAATGCCGGAATTATTGTTGATGGTATCACCGTTGTTCATCGCAATAAAACGCGCGTGAGCACGTAGTCAAAAATAACAATCAGGACGATGGAATTTACAACCGCTTTGGTCACCGAGCGTCCGATGCCGCGCGGGCCGCCAATCGTCGCCAAACCCTGATGACAGGAAACGGTTCCGATGATTAACGCAAAACAAAAACTTTTGAACAAGCCATTGGCGACGTCCTTCAATTTTACGATGTCGCGCAGACCGGAATAGAATTCTTGAAAGGGGACTTGTATGTGATGATTTGCTTCGGCCACGACAGCGCCGCCGAACCAGCCGACCAAAACAGAAAAGATGACGAGCATGGGCAACGCAATGGCAATCGCCACCAAGCGCGGCAATACGAGATAATGAATGGGATTGATGTTCATGGTGCGCAGCGCGTCTATTTCCTGATAAACGCGCATCGAACCAATTTCCGCCGCCATCGCCGAGCCGATTCGCCCAGCAATCAAGATGGCCATCATCACCGGTGCTAATTCTTTGGCCACGGCAATGCCAACGATTCCGCCCACGGCGTTGGGCAAACTGCGTTCGACGAGAACCGGCCCCGTTTGCAACGCCAAAACCGCACCGATGAAAAATGAAAGCACACAAACCATCAACAGGCTGGCGTTGCCGATTTCAAAAAATTGATCGAAAACTTTCTGTCGTTGCCGCCAGGCCAGCGGCAACGCCAACAATGTGCGCCACAGCAGAAGTGCGATTTCACCAATGTTCTCAAACATAATTTGGACTGCTTACCCTTTTAATTCGCCTGTTTGCTTGTGTGATTTAAACACAGGGATGTAAAACAGACGCAGCCGTTTCATTTCAGTATCTGATTGATACCGGAAAAGCCCAAGCAGGAGCGAGCATTTTTTGGAGGTGGGCGTCGTGTCGCGGCGATATAAATTCCACAGCAGCGACTGGCTATGTACGCCGGTCTGTGGATTATTTTCCGAGCGCCATAATGACCAGAGCGGCGACCAATCCCGCTCAATGTGTTCATTATTGGGTAAAAATGGTTCAAGCAACGCGAGAATTTGCAGGCGATTGTCGCCGTCGAAGTCATGATGGCGCGTGAACAGCGGCCAGAGATCAATGCGCCCGCGTTCTTTTTTCGTTTCCAGATTCTGTTCGTGAACATTGCGATACAAATAAAAGAGAATGCGCGTTTCCCGACGATCCACTGTTTCAGCGTGAAAGCGATTGTATTTGTAGACCGGCCAAAGATAAAAATCACTCTCTTGTGAACTATTCTGCGCGTGGCCGAAAAATGGCCAGACTCTTGAGGTTGTTTTGCCTTCGCCGCGTGCAAAGACGATAAACGGCCACGGGATTTCCTCTTCGTGATATTTGTCTTTGCGGTCGTCAATCCAATTGAAAAACGGCCAAAGCACACTGGTCGAATCGCGCAGCGGCGAACGTGATTGAGCGTAGAACGGCAAAACGCCCCAATAATCCTGTGGATTGCCCGTGCCGATGTCGGTGATTTGGTCAAAGTAAATCGGCCAGAACAAAAAAGATTTGTCATGCCCGCCGGTGATTTCCACATCACCAAATCCATTCGTGCGTGTGGTGATGTCCTTGTGTTCGTGGCCGACAATCGGCCAGAGCTGCCACCCGTTTAAGCCGTCGCCATGACGCAGATGGAAAAACGGATACAAATAATTTTCCGTAATGACGTCTTTTTTTTGCGTTTCGCCATAAATCGGGAACATCACGAAAAAAATGTCGTCGCGAAAAAGGCGGCCTTGAATATGGCCATAAAAAGGAAATACAGCCGTGTAATTTTCACTTTCCACGGGCGAACTCTGATGAAAATAAAACGGAAAAATGGTGAAACGCTTCTTGCCGTGGTCATCCGGCTCCTCGCCGCCTGCAAAACTAAAAAGTTGGATAAATTGCCAGCGGTATTGCGTATCGTAGCGTTCGTAGGTCAAAATGGGATACAACAAATCAAGGTCTTTTCGATTGATGGCTGAATCCATGTTGTAAGAAAGGAGCGGCGGAAATGCCCAGGTTTTTTCAGTGCCATTTTCTTGCCGATAAAACAGAGGTCCAAGAACTTCGGTACGGTAGCCTGAATCTATCGTCAATGGAAATTGATCAAACAATGGGCCAGCATCAAAATCGGGCGCTCCGCGACCAATCGAAACGCAAACCGGCATCAAACCCAATGAGCAAATGCGGAAGCAAACAATGATTTTTTTTAGGCCGTTAATCACGGATTTTGGATAGTAAATATGTGAAATAAGCTGATTCCGCTATCGTTAACCTTCGTTCGTTTGCATTCCTACGCGCCATAAATCGCTTGTTTTAACATTCATGTTGACTTTGATGTTATTTGCATTAAATTGGTGTCAATTGAGGTTTTTACCTCGGTTCCTCCTGACCCGGTGTTGACGATTTCGTGTTGACACTGGGTCTTTTTGTAATCGTCATGCTGGTCACGCTGTAACGTCCCATCAAATTGAGCAATGCCGGTAAAAACGTCAGGCCCGCAATCATGCAGGTTGTGATGCCAATGGACATCACGCAACCCAAGCTGTGAATGCCCCGATGTTTGGCAAGAATGAGACTGCCGAAACCGACAATGGCCGTCAATCCAGAGACGAGCACGGCTTTGCCGGTGCTGCGGGACAAAATGCTGGGCGTTTGCTCCTCGGCAAAACGATTCAAAATGTGAATGCCATTGGTCACGCCAATTCCAATGACCAGTGGTAAGGTCATGATGTTTGCCGGATTAAACGGAATGTTGAACCAGCCCATAAGACCAACCAGCAAAAGTGTGCCAATAAAAACGGGCAACAATGACAAAATTACGGAAGTTACACTGCGGAAATGAATAAAAACCAAAATCGCAATCGCGACCAGTGAATACCATGACGCCTGCACGTAACTGTCCTTGAGCAACGAAGTGTATTCATAAAGTTGTACCGGCGTGCCGGTGGCGTCGGGATAAACCGAATGTAAATCGTCAATGAATTTTTGCTGATTGTCGCGCTGCCACACGTCGTATTTCGGATAGACTTGCAGCAAAAATTTCCCTGTCACTCCGATGAAACGGTCGCGCAAAGCCGCGGGCAAGTCTTCCACGTGCAAAGGCGCGGTGTCGTCCTGATTTTGAAGCGTCTGAAATGTTTCCCGCATACTGGCGAAAAGAGCCTGTTGAAATTGCGCCAGTTTGTCGGCGCGCTCTGTCATTGCATCATTGTCATCACCTTGCAACATCAGCTTGCGGAGATTTTCAATCGCCTGACGCAACGTATTGAATTGTCTGGTGAGAGCGGGGTCGCTGTCGCCGACTTCATTTGCCGCCGCGCCCAGATAACCGTAGAGCGAATATAATGTGCGGCTCAAATCGGACACGTTGACCGGATTCGTGTCCGGCGCGCTGAATTTCAGGTTGCCAACCTCCTGCTTGATTTGTTTGATCAGTTTTAATTTTTCATTTTGGTCTTGATTCAGAAAACCGGCGATGGATTCAACGTCCGCCACGGTCGGCAATTTTTTGATTTTTTCTTCGAGTTCAATCGCGTTGGTCAGGGAATCGGCCATGACCGCGCCGAATAAAACCGATTTGCCGGCGGAATTGATCAATTTTTGCTCGAACTCGACCGAAGGCAGTCCGGCGCTCTGCATGTTCAGCAGATTGTAATCGAAATAAACTTTATGAAGTTGCGTTGCCGCGATGGCGCACAATGCGACGGTGATCGCAGCGACAATTACCGGGCGTTGCAACCAGATGTTCTCAATGCGCGCCCGCGTGCCCACCTGGGATTTTTCGTGGTCAATGGTGTTTTGACTCCCGCGCAAAAGCAACGCCGGCAATAATGTCATCATCGGCACAAAACAAACCAGCAGACCGCCGCCGCAAATCAAACCCATTTCCTGAATGCCTTTGAAATTGGTCAGCACCATCGCGAGAAACGCTCCCGCCGTCGTGAGCGCGCCGGTGAAAATTCCTTGTCCGGTAAAAACCATCGCCTTGGTCAGCGCGGCTTCCGCGGTTTTGCCGCGTCTCAATTCTTCCTCGTAACGCGTGACCAGATGCACGCCGAAATCAATCGCCAAGCCAATCAGGATGGGGACAAATGTGATGGTCAAAACATTCAGATGTCCGACCGTCAACGTCGCGAAGGCGAGCGTGTAAGCCAAACCGACAATCAAACAAAGCGTTGCTTTCACCGGCCGTCCGGTTTCGTTGTAACCGTAAATGAAAATCAAGGCGCACAAGACAAGCGAAACAATACTGGCGAGCGTCGTGTCCTTTTGCGACTGCCGCATTTCGTCATATTCCAGCACCGGCTCGCCCGTCAGGCCGATGTTCAAACCAGGCACTTCATCCTGCGTTTGTTTGACCAATTGACGCATTCGCTCAACGGCCTTATTGTTCAAATTCTCGCTGGGCGCGTGCGCGGTCACGAGAAAGATTTGTCC
The DNA here is from genome assembly GCA_035546095.1 of Verrucomicrobiia bacterium. Lineage (GTDB taxonomy): Bacteria > Verrucomicrobiota > Verrucomicrobiia > Limisphaerales > UBA11358 > UBA11358. The sequence goes on from DASZXB010000080.1 coordinate 9,068, forward strand.
GCCTTTGAACGTGATGTAGGAATTCGTTTTGGCTTCCGTTCCCGCGTTGAACAACATCGCCAAATCGGGCGACGGCGGTGTGCCTGAACGTTGCAAACTGTCGGCAGCCTGATTGACAATGCTGGTCAACGCCGGCAAAGCCTGAACAAATGACCGGCCTTGCGAATTAGTCCCGCGCGGCGCGTTGAATTGCGCGTTTATTTTCTCAAAAAACGAAACCAGATTGGTTGTCTCGATGAATTGCTGGATGAACGGCAGCTTGGCTTGCAGCATGTTTTTCAATTCGACCAAATCGCTTTCGGGCGCGAATTGAAGCGCTTTCGGACCCATCATTGTCAGGTCGCCTTTGTAAAAAACGTCGTGAAACAAATTCGTTTCCGCTTCGAGCTTCGCGCCCAGCCGTTCGACAAATTGCCGGTTTTTCTCGACGTTTTCACCTTCCACGACCACGACCAAATCGTCTTGCTGCTGGAATTCCTCGTGAAACCGCAGATAGATTTGCTCATATTTTTTATTTGCGCCGACTAGATGATTGCGGTTCGTGTCGAATTGCAGAAACGCGACCGTGTAACCGACGCAAACGAAAAATAAAACGACCTGCGAATAAATGAACCAATTCGGACGACGAATTACGACCGCTGCCAGTTTGCCAAGCAAGCGAGCTAAATAAGTATCGGCGCTCAATGCCTTCATGTTTCCGGTTGTCCGTGATGCTTAAGGCAAGAATTCC
>DASZXB010000081.1:0-4034 GCA_035546095.1 Verrucomicrobiia bacterium
ACTGAAATCAGCCGTAAAGAAATTACCGAAAACACTGCGTTGACAACAAACCCGAAAAATCAGCCGCAACAAAACAGCGATGATGAAATTCCTGACGGAATAAAACAAAATTTGAACGAAGGGTCTTACCCATTGTTTCTCCAGCATGTCAATTGGAGCGCATTGGGCTTTGATGCGGATCAACAGGCGGTCATCGCGCAGGCGCGGCAACAATTTTTGGACGAAATCAACAATTCAAAATCCAGTTCAGATAATTCAGCAAATCCTGATGACAATTCAACTGGTTCTGATTCTGGCGATTCAAAAACTTCTCAACAATGGCAAGCTGCTTTGCAGAATGCGGACGACGCATTGCGCGCTTCGCTGGGCATTGAAGGTTATGAGGCTTATCAGGAGCAGCAATACTGGAATTGGTATCAGCCGCAAGTCATGGCGCATGTCGGAAATGGAAATCTGGTCATAAATCCCGATGCGTTTTCGATTTCGCAATAGTCTGTTGAAAACCTCTTATCGCAAAGTCGATTCATCCGTTTTAACATTCCGATTAATATCAGATTTTGAATCGGCTCCGGGATTGTTCGTGCGAACTTGAGATTGAAAATCAATCACCATCTGACGGGCTTTGGCAAATTGTTCGGACGATAGCAGACGTTTTTCGTTGTATTCATTGAAAAACCGCAGGCCGACGGTGTTTCTCTGTCCGGCGCTCAACGCGAACCATTTGTAAGCTTGCACAAAATCACGAGGAACGCCGTTGACATCTTGATACATCGATCCCAAATTGGCTTGAGCTAATGCGTCACCCCGTTGCGCGGCGCGGCGATACCATTGAGCCGCTTGTTCCAAATCTTTTTTCACACCCCAGCCATTTTGATAAAGGAAGGCCAGATTGTTCATGGCTTCAACATAATCTTGTTCCGATGCTCGACGAAGCCATTTGGCCGATGCGTCGTAATTGATGTGATTGGTGTCCCCGGGAAATTCACCGCGAAAATAGAATTGCCCCAACGCATTCTGCGCTTCCACTTGACCGCCCGCAGCGGATTTTTGCCACCAATTGACGGCCTGTTCAAAATCCTGCGGCACGCCATCGCCATGCGCGTAGGCGTAGCCCAAACAATACTCGGCCAATGAATCATTTTGAGCGGCGGCTTCGCGATACCATTTGATCGCCTCGGTAAAATCCTGTTTGACGCCAAGTCCGCGCGCGTAATAAGAACCAAGATCAGTTTGTGCGTAGGCATAACCTTGTTCGGCGGATTTCTGGAAATATTCAGCGGCCTTGACGTAATCTTGCGGAACTTCGCTTCCACGCGCGTAAAATTGAGCCAATTGATATTCCGCGCGCGTATCTCCTTTTTGCGCTTTTGATTTAACGGTTTGGAAATCGTAACCGTGTTCGGTCGTGCAACCCGCTGCAATTAAAATCAGGATTAGCGGATTTATCCGGCGCGTGAATTTTCGAGAATTCATAATTGGCGCAGCTTATTTATTGCAGCCGTCCTGAACAAGTGACGTTTTGGAAGCAAATGGAAACAGTTTGTTACAATCGCGTGATAGCATGATAGGAAGCAGTCGGCGCGATTGAATCAGCCGTCCAAATATCTGAAAACAAATGATTTAGAAAAATCGCCGCGTGTCCTCTTATTTAGCGTTTGTGTCCGAAGACAGGTAGTTATGGCTGTTTGCGTTGACTAACATCAACCGCTCAAATTCAAACATATGAAAAACAATTTCCTCAAAATCAATCTGACGCTGCTGGCGGCGCTTGTTCTTCCTCAAATTGGCGGCGCTCAATTTTTCACCTACGCAAACGGCGATTTGGTGGCCGGTTTTCGGAAGGCTTCGGGAGGCTCGTATGAATTGGTTGTGAACGTCGGCAACATCACCAATTTTCTGGCGCAACCAATCGGAACAGTCATTCCCATTGCCAATCTTTCGTCAAATCAACTCGGCGATTCATTTGGAAATATCAACACCTCGCAATTTCAGTGGTCGGTGTCAGCAGGTCTTTTTGGCAGCATCGGCACATGGAATGGATTTCCCTTGAGCACAATATGGTTCACCTTGCCGCGGTCCAATCCGAGCACGCAAACGACACCTCCTTTGCGTGATAACAATTCCGCGCAGCAAAACTGCAAGCAAAGCATTCTTGGGTTCGAAAGCGGCGCGAGCCTGATAAGTTCGCAATTGGGGACAATCAACTCGGACAACAATGCGAACGTGGTAAGGGAGCCGGTCAACTATAATAATGAAGGAGAAAATTATTCCGTTTTTGTCCAGGACAGCAGCAATCCTTCCATAGCTGATTACAATGGCAACTTGGGCTACAATATAGAAAACCTCACACCGCGCCCATTTTCAACACCTTCGGTTTCAGACCTCTATCAATCCGTTTCCACCATGTTCACAAACAGTGGTCCTGCCGACTATATTGGTTATTTCACGCTGAACACGAATGGCGTCATGACTTTCACGCGAGCAGTTCAAACAGCAACTCCACCGACGCCGCAAATTATTTCCGTCGCGCGCGCCAATAATACGACCACCATTTTCTTCACGACCACCAACAATTTCACTTATACGCTTTATTACACCAATTCAGCTGGATTGAGCGTTCCTGTCGCCAACTGGCCAACCGCGCCGACGACAATCACAGGCAACGGACTGACAAATAGTTTGAGCGACACCACAACCGACGCAATCCGCTTTTACCGGATCAGCGTTCACTGAAATTAATGAGAATTTATTTTGGCGGGATGGCAGCGGATAAAATAACCGTGACGCGACCGACTTTGCGAATTTCTGGATTCTTTTTCTTCTTATTTTGATCACCATCGCCATCGCCGTTGTCGTTGCCGGCGACCTGTTGCGCGGCAGTTTGGGTGGATTGTTGCGCGGCGGATTGGCTGGTCGCAGTGGCGGTGGCGCTGTTTCCCAATGTGCTTTGCGCGGCGCCGCCATTGACCGAAACATTTTGCCCCAACAAAGTCGCTCCGCTGCCGATTCCGCTGGCATTCACGCCTTGTCCGCCAACGATGGTTATGCCTGCCCCGCTGCTGGAACCCGATACGTTTGCCGTGCCGGCGGCCAGCACGGTCAGATTGCCGATGCTTTGACCGGTCACATTGGCGTTATGTTGAGAAATGAGCAAGCCGGTGATTTTGCCGGTGGCTTTGACGTTTACTGTTCCTCCAATGACACCGGATTGTCCCATGTCAATGTTTCCAACATAAAGCGGCGGTTCGGTTGAATTCCAATCGCCATCAGCAGGTGTGCCGGCAGTCAGATTGATGGTTGGCCCAACCGGAAGAGTTCCATTCAACGATTCCTGCAAAATACCACCTAAATTGGCTTCTATGTTTCCCTGCGGCGTATTGACAGTTATATTTCCGGGTATGGTCGCGGCATGAGGAACCGGCTTTCCGTTCGGCAACGGCGCCAATGTGTTTGCGACGATGCCATTGGCATAAACATATTCAAAAGGTTCAAAGGGAAAATTAAAAGCGGTGGAGAAAACATTGATGGGAATCGCAATCGTGCCGCCGCTGCCGGCGTTGACGTTGCCGGTTAGCGAAGTGATGTTCACATTCCCGCCGTTAAAGCTGGCGATGCGGGAACTGTCTATATTGATGTCGCCAAAGGCTGTCACATTTACGTCACCACCGCCTGAAGTGTAAATGCCCAAACCGATGTTGCTGCCTGAAAATCCGTTCATGATTTGGTTTTCAAACGGAATCAAATCTTGAGAGCCCAAGTCCATTGAAACCCCGTCGCTGTTTTCAGCGTTGCAGGTCACGTTCACATCGCCGCCGCCGAGCGCGGCGATGGTGGAACTCGGCATATTCAAGGTGTTGGCGACCACATTGATTGTGGCTCCTGATTCATCGGATACCAGCATGGTAGAAGTCAAAAATGAATAATCCTTTCCTGCAATCCGGCCATTGCCAACGGAAAGGATTCCATCAGAATTGCCGAGTGAGATTGAATCTGCATTGATGTTAAATTCACCTGTGCCGCCGACAATAAAAGCA
>DASZXB010000082.1:0-12024 GCA_035546095.1 Verrucomicrobiia bacterium
TCCCGCACGTAGACGAGGGAATTAGCTGTTCCCAAATCTATTCCAATGTCGTTGGAAAACAGGCTTTTAAATTGCGCAAGCATGAATATCGCCTACTGACGACGCGCATTAAATCGCTTGTAATCGCAAAGGTCAAGCAGCGATTCTATCACAAATCATTTGGCAGTTGTCCTGATCTGGTTTCGCCGGCGCAATCTTAATCCTTAAAATGGAGCAGGATTAAGAGAAAACGAGAGATTAGATTCTTAACAATTGTTTCATTTCAGAAGGTTGCCTCACCAAATCGTCCAGCGAATAGTTATCCAACACGGCAAAGAATGCGGACGCCGCTTCGGCCAGCGCATTTTTGAGGCGGCAGGCGGGGAAAATATAGCACAACCGGCCTTTTCTGCTTTTGCAGTCAATGACAGTTTCATTCACTTCGGTTAAACGCACGACATTACCCAGACTAATTTTTTCCGCAGGCAACGCCAAAGTGAATCCACCGCCGATGCCACGTCGGGTTGCCAGAAAATCGTTGCTGCCCAAAGCGTGAACCACTTTGACCAGATGATTGCGGGAAACGCCAAAGGCTTTTGCCACTTCATCAATGGTGACCAGTTCCGGCGCACGCAACGCGGCGTGCATCAGCACGCGCAGGGAATAATCGGAAAAATTGCTCAATCGCATCACAGCTACCATTCAGGAAATTTCACCATGTTTCAAGTAAAAATGTATTTGAAATACATCTTTTATAGTTTATCCTGTTTTCGTGCAGGCAATGAATCTTCAGCCGAGTCTTTACGAGCGGATTGGCGGTCAGGAGGGATTGGCGCGGCTGCTGCGGCATTTTTATTCTGATGTCCGGCAGCACGCGTTGATCGGCCCGGTTTTCAACCGGCAGATTGACGACTGGCCGGCGCATCTGGAAAAAATCGGTTCGTTTTGGGCGCGCTTGACCGGCGGGCCTTCAGGCTATTCCGGTGCCATGCCGATGAAACATTTGAATCTTGGCATTGACGGGCGTCACTTTTATGCGTGGTTGCAATTGTGGGATTTCAACTGCCGCAATTATCTCAAGGGAACAGAAGCGCAGGAAATGATTGACCTTGCACGGGAAATCGGGCGGCGCTTAAAAAGCATCCTCGGCGTTGAACCGTCGCCGGAACGGTTCATCTGATTCTCAAAATTTCGCGCCCAAAAATGGAGAATAAAATCAAACGCGGAAAATATGAATTTCGCATCAAGCGGGTTTATGACCCGCCGGCGACGGACGACGGCTTACGATTTCTCGTGGATCGCCTCTGGCCGCGCGGCGTAAAAAAAGAAGCGTTGCATGCGACGGGCTGGCTCAAGGAAGTTGCGCCGAGTCCACCATTGCGGAAATGGTTTGGGCACGAAGTGGCCAAATGGACGGAATTTCGCCAGCGTTATCGCGCGGAACTGGGAAAAAATCCGCCGGCGTGGCAACCGCTTTTGGACGCGGTGCAAAAGGACAACGTCACTTTGCTGTTCGCCGCGCGGGACATGAAAATCAATCATGTGGTGGTCTTGAAAGAATTTCTGAAAGAAAAAATTAACCGTAACCAAAGAGGGACGCATAAAATTAAACGATGCACTGAACCGGAAACTGCGGCTGTTCAATGATCATCATTGTCGCAGATCATCTTATTTGCGCTTCATAGCAATTCTGGGCTAACTTTCCGCAATTCACCGCAAGTGTGAAATTGTGATTCGCGGTTAAAATATAGAATCGAAAATTTCAATCGAATATGCCTGAAGCCGTTTATTCAACCCGCGCATCTTTCTTCGCCAAACCGACTCAATTGATTTTTCGCAGCGGTTTGGTTATCGCCGTGCTTGTCGTCATTGGGCTGCTGGTCTGGCAGGGCATCACCGCGCGAGGCAATCCCGACCCAACCGCGCCGCACACCAGCCCCACGGCGGCAGCGCTCGACATCGGCGTTTTGGTTTTTCGCGAAGGTTTGGAATCCATTCTCGTTCTCGCTGCAATCAGTGCGAGCATGACGGGCGAAAGGCAATCTCATCGCAAACCCATTGTCGTGGGTGCGGGCGTCGCATTCGTGGCCACTTTAATCACCTGGTTCGTTGCCGTCGGCATCATCAGCAATTTGCAGGACAGCGTCTCCGCGTTGAATTTGCAGGCGGCAACGGGACTGCTCGCGGTCATTGTTCTGCTCATCGTGATGAACTGGTTTTTCCACAAAGTTTATTGGGGCGGTTGGATTGCGATGCACAATCGCAACAAAAAGAAACTGCTGGCCGGCGCGAGCGAGTCTGAAGTCTCCACGCGCCGGTTGAAGTGGGGATTGGTGCTGCTGGGTTTTGCGTCACTTTACCGCGAAGGCTTTGAAGTCGTGCTTTTTCTGCAAACCTATTACCTACAAATGGGCGGAAAGATTGTTTTGTTCGGCGCGTTGCTCGGACTTTTCTTCACGGGCATCGTCGCGGTGTTGACCTTTGTGGCGCACAAACGATTGCCTTATCGCAAAATGCTGATATTCACCGGCATTTTGCTGGGATTGGTTTTGCTGGTCATGGTCGGCGAGCAGGCTTACGAAATGCAACAGGCCAATTGGATTCGCACGACGACTATTCCTTGGCTGGAAAACAAAATTCCGGATTGGGCCGGCGTTTGGTTTTCGATTTATCCCCGAGTCGAGACGTTGGCCGCGCAGGGAATCGCCTTGGTCTTGGTTGTCGGCTCCTACTTTTTGGCAAAGAGAAAAATTTCACAACAAACGAAACCAGCGACCGCCTGAAATCGGTTCTGGACGGGAAATCGTCGGCTGCATTAGGTTGATGGCATGAGCGATTCCACAAAATGTCCGAGTTGTGGCGGGCAATTGGTTTCACTGAAAAAAAACTGCCCGCATTGTGGTCGCTGGATGATGTCGCGTGGATTTGTTTTCTATGCTTTTTGGACGGCGCTTTCGCTGGTTGTTGTAGGGCTGGTCGCTTGTTTCTTTTACGATGCCTTTGTGGTCTTGAATCGTATGTTGTAAATCATCGTGTGCATATTTTCGACAAAAACCGGCTTGGACAAAAAATTGAGCGCCGCTAAACTCTGGCCATTCCCATCGCCAATTCAATGAATCAAAATCCACCGGTGCGCGCGCAGCAAAAGTCGTGTTCACGTTATGCGTTCATCGCCTTCTGCTTTTTTTCACTGTTGGCCGCGTTCACTATTTTGCGCGTCATCCTCTTTGCGCGGTTTGAAACCGGACAAGTGACCTTGTGGAATGTGTTGCTGGCCGCGCTCTCCGGATTTTACCGCGACATCATTGCCGCGGTATTTCTCATATTGCCATTATTGTTCTGGTGTTTTCTTGTCGGCAACCGTTGGTTCGCTTCGCTTGTCCACCGGCTTTGGTTTCGGCTGTTTATGACCCTGTTTTGGGCCGTGCAAATTTTCTTACTCGCGGCGGAATTTTTTTTCTTCGACGAATTCAAGTCGCGCTTCAATCCGGTGGCAGTGGATTATCTGGTTTATCCACGCGAAGTCTTCATCAACATTTGGGATGCCTATCCGGTGCCCGCTGTTGTCGGCGGCTGCCTGTTTTTTGGCGCGTTGTGGATGTGGCTGGCTGGACGATTGTTCAAGACGATGTGGACAAAGCCGGTTTGGATCGGCACACGATTTCTTTGGTTCGCGGGGGCCTTGATTTCATTTTTCGGTTTAAGTTGGACAATCAATTTGCATCCGCCGCAAATCAGCGACGACCGCACATTGAATGAAATTGCCAACAACGGCGCGGTTTCATTTTTCGCCGCTGCCTGGACACGCAATCTTGATTACCCGACCTTCTACAAGACGTTGCCGCGTGAGGAAGCCTATGCGCGTGTTCAAAAAATGCTTTCCGCCACCAACGCGACTTTTACCGGTGGCCCGGACGACATCCGCAGAAAAATTTCCGGCAACCCGGCCAAGCCAAAATTGAACGTCGTGATTTTGCTTGAAGAAAGTCTCGGCTCGGAATTTTGGGGCAGCCTCGGACGCAAGGGTGAAACGCTTACGCCGCAAATGGACATGCTCGCCACAAATGAAGGTCTGCTGTTCGATAACATTTACGCTTCCGGCAACCGGACGGTGCGCGGCATGGAAGGCGTATTGTCCGGTTTTCCGCCGTTGCCCGGCGACGCAATTGTCCACCGTGACCGTTCTGAAAATGTCGAAACCATCGCTCGCGTGCTCAAGCGTGACGGTTACAGCACCATGTTTCTTTACGGCGGACATGCCACTTTCGACAACATGAAGCCTTATCTGGACGCCAATGGTTATGACCGGATTGTGGATGAAAAAGATTTTCTGAATCCATCATTCGCAAATGTGTGGGGCGTGGCCGATGAAGATTTATACCGGAACTCCATCAAGCAATTGCATATTTTAAGTCAAACGAACGAACCTTTTTTCGCCACAATTTTGTCTGTTTCCAATCATAAACCCTTCACATATCCGAAAGGCCGGATTCCTGAAGATTCAAATGGCAAGCGGAACAATGCGGTGAAATACACTGATTGGAGTCTGGGCCAGTTTTTTCAAGCCGCGAAAAAAGAACCGTTTTGGACGAATACGATTTTTGTCGTCGTCGCCGACCACGGCGCGCGGGTTTACGGCAGTCAGGACATCCCGATTTTTTCCTACGAAATTCCGATCGTGATTTTAGGCCCGGTCGTCGTAAAAAAGCCCGAGCGCATCCACACGCTGGGCGGCTCACTCGACGTTTCACCGACCATTCTTGGTCTGATTGGCCGTCCGTATGAATCCATGTTTTTCGGGCAAGATTTGTTGCATGAACCGGCTGACAACGCGCGTGCGTTATTAAATCATAACCGCGACATCGGAGTGTTTGCCGATGGCCGCATGGTCGTTTTGGGTTTGCAAAAGAGTGTCGAATTTTACGAAGGCGATCCAAAAACTACAACCATCGAGCCGAATGTCCAACCGTCGTCCGATGATTTGGAAGCCGAGAAAAATGCCGAAGCAATTTTCCAAGTCGCAGACGAACTTTACATGAAACGACGCTATCACCTCGACCCTTGACGCTCTGTCCAAAATTTTACCGATGAAGTGGTGCCAGAGGAGGGAATTGAACCCCCGACCAAAGGCTTATGAGTCCTCTGCTCTACCCCTGAGCTACTCTGGCAACCGAGAGCGGTTTTATATTTTGCGGACATTTCGCGCGCTGTCAAATCACATCTGCCGCCGGCGTCCGTCGCTGAACTTTTTCATTTTTGCATTTCTGTTATTATCTTGCCATGCAGAAATTGCCGCGCTCGTTTTATGACCGTGACACAGTTGTCGTCGCCAAAGAATTACTTGGGAAATTTTTGATTCACGTTTCAGATGGAGTCGAGCGCATTGGCAAAATTGTGGAAGTGGAAGCTTACCTTGGCCCACATGATTTGGCGGCGCACTCGTCGCGCGGGTTGACCGAACGCACCAAAATCATGTTCGGCCCGCCCGGCCACGCTTACGTCTATTTCATTTACGGCATGTTTTTTTGCATGAACGTCGTGACCGAGCGCGAGGGCCATGCGTCCGCCGTTTTGTTGCGGGCGCTGGAACCGGTGAAAAATCTCGAAGGTCGCACATGCGGGCCGGGATTGCTCTGCCGCGCGATGAATGTTGACAAGCGGCTCAACGGCCATGATTTTTTGAGCGACAATTTTTTTATCGCCGAAGGAAAATCACCAGAATCGTTTTCAATCGTCAAACGTCCGCGCATCGGCGTGGATTACGCGAAACACTGGGCAAGGCGACATTTGCGCTTTTACATCAAAGGCAATCCATTTGTTTCCAAACCGTGATTGCAGATTTACAACCTCGCCTGACGGCGCGAAATGTTCAGGCGATAATTGTGCGCGTGACCAGTTTGCGGTTCAGCGTCCGGTTGAAACAGCACTTCAAATAATTTTATGTTTTCGTTCACCCAGCGATTGAGCTTGCGAACGCCATCGTGGACCGAATGCGTGGGACGCCAGCCAAAATCTTTGAACGCCTTTCGGATGTCCGCGACAAATACTTTTTGATCGCCGGGACGCGGACGGTCATAACTGAGTTTCACGGGACTACCGCTTTCTTCCTTGAGCGCTTGCACAAGCTGGCGCAGGGAAAATTGGTTCCGCGGGCCGCCGCCGATATTATAGACTTGGCCGGAAGTTTTTTCACGTTTTCGCCACGCCAAACGATAGGCGTTAATCAGGTCATCCACAAACAGGATGTCGCGCGTTTGTTTGCCGTCGCCAAAAATGGTCACCGGCCGCCTCAAAGCGTGGGCGATGATGAACCAGGCTACCCAGCCCTGATCTTCCACGCCAAACTGTCTGTATCCGTAAATACACGATTGGCGGAAACAGACGGTTGGCAGTCCATAAATTCTGGAATAGTCACGGACATATTGGTCCGCCGCGCCTTTGGAACATCCGTAAGGCGAATGGAAATCAAGTGGTTGATGCTCGGAAACGCCGGCAGGCAGCGCGGCATATTCATAGCGGCCATTGCGTTCAATGACTTTCGTTTCTTCCATGCCGCCATAAACCTTGTTGGTGGAGGTATAAATTAAAAAAGTATCCGGGCCGGAAATGCGAACGGCTTCCAACAGATTAAACGTGCCCAAGATATTGTTCTCCAAATCGTCGCGCGGATCACGAACCGACGCGGTGACCGCCACTTGTCCGGCGCAATGAATAATCAAATCATAGCGCATTTGTCGCAGATGATCCGCGACGTCTTTTTCTTTGCGAAGGTCTATTTGGGCAAACCGGAACGGACGAAAATCCTTTAACCATTGAAGATTGAGCAACGCGCCGCGGCGGGATAAATTATCCAACACGGTCACTTCCCAATCGTCTTCCAGAAAGCGTCGCGCGGCGTTGGCTCCGATGAATCCTGCTCCGCCGGTGATTAACACCTTATTTCTTTTCACGCAGATTTTTGATGTGAATTACGGAAACTAAATCACAAGTCACTGGGAAGCAAAGGCAAAAATCAGGAAATTTCCGGCAGAATTTTTTCAGTCACCTTCTGCCAATTGTGCCGTTGCAGCAATTGTTTTGACCAGAGATCAATGGTTTCAGGCGTTGTCAGCAATGCCGATTGCATCGCGCGGGCGAATGATTCCTTTGAGTTGTTGGAAAATGAAAATCCGGCTCCTGCCATCACTTCGCGCAACGGCGGAATATCCGAATACACCGGACACGTGCCTTCCATAACCGCCTCCACCGGCGGCATCCCAAAACCTTCATACTCCGAAACGTAAACGATGGCACGGGCGCGGCGCATCATCTCGCGCCCCTGCGCGGGCGGCACCCGGCCAATCCAATTCCAATTCGGTTCCGCCGGTTTTTTCATTTGCGGTGAAAAAATACCGATGCAATCAATCGCACCGTCGTAGTGAGATTCGTGCAGCCAGTGACTTAAAAAATCCAAAGCAATGTCCATTCGCTTGTGCGGCCATTTGCTGGCCAAAAAGACTACACGATTTTCTTTTTTGATGGATGAGATCGCGGGCGGGGTAAATCCATAACCGGCCACGACAATTTTTTGCGGGCGCAATCCCATCCGGGCGGCGGTTACGGTCATCTCGCTTTTGGAAAATTCCGTGTTCGTGAAAATCACCCGCGCACGGCGAAAGGTCGCCGCCAGACTTCGCGTGAAATAAAACGATTCCAACTTCGGCCAATAATGCGGATAGCACTGACGATAAAAATCACCCATGACATCATGGACGTAAGCCGCCACGTTCATGGGCGGTCGGGTTGAGAATGAGCAGAAACCTTTCGGCAAAAAAAGCCACGGATGTCCTGTCGCCTTCGCTTTGCGATAAACTCCCCATTGATCCCAAAAAATCCGGCCAGCTTTATTGCGAATCGCTTGATCGCAATCCAGCAATCGTGCGTTGCCGGCCAAATGTAGTTCAGGAGAAATCGTGCGGTTGCTCAGAACAGTCAGATTTCCAATTTGAGCCTGTTCCGAAAGACTTCGCGCCAGATGAATGGAAAGATTGTAGATGCCGATGGATTTGGTCGTCGCGACATTCTGATCGGCGATTGAATAGCACAAATCCATCATACGATTTTTGGGGTTAATCCGAAGTTGCGCTCAAGATTTATTTGGTTTTGCTTCAGCTTATGCAAGGTGAATTGATTTGAGAAGCGGTTTCAAAAATTATCGGATTCTGGTTATTTTTCAGCGAGCAACGAATCCAAATCGAGCGGATGCGTGAACATGGCCAGATCATCATCCGGCGTGCGCGGCCATTGTTCGCGCGGACGATCCCAATATAATTCCACGCCGTTGTCATCTGGGTCATGCAGGTAAATCGCTTCGCTCACGCCGTGGTCGGACGCGCCGTCCAATTTGATTCCGGCGGCGAGCACGCGGCGCAGCGCGTCAGCCAGCAGCGCGCGCGTCGGATACAAAATCGCGACGTGATAAAGTCCGGTGCTGCGCGTCGGTGGCGGCGAACCACCTTTGCTTGCCCATGTGTTCAATCCGATATCATGGTGATAGCCGCCTGCTGAAACGAACGCGGCTTGTGAACCAAAACGTTGCTGCAATTCAAAACCGAGCACGCCGCAGTAAAATTCCAGCGCGCGCTCAAGGTCGGCCACTTTGAGGTGCACGTGGCCGATGCGGACACGCGGGTCAATTGCCCGCGCGGAAAACTTTTCTTTCACGCCGTCAAGCTAACGGATTTTTTCGCCAGCGCAATTGACGTTATCCGGTTCGCCGCTAATCTCGTGTCATGGAAAAGAACCGGCTCGAAGCGTTCAGCGACGGCGTCATCGCCATCATCATCACCATCATGGTTTTGGAATTGCGGCCACCAACGGGCGTTGCACTGGATCAATTGCTGGAATTGCTGCCGGTCTTTTTGAGCTACGTCTTGAGTTTCATTTACGTCGGCATTTATTGGAACAACCATCATCACATGTTTTACGCCACGAAACGCGTGACCGGCGGCATTTTGTGGGCGAATCTGCATCTGTTGTTTTGGCTGTCATTATTTCCGTTCGCCACCGCGTGGATTGACGAACATCATCACGAATCGTTGCCGGTCGCCATCTATGGCTTCGTGCTCTTGATGGCTGCGATTGCCTATTTCATTTTGCAAACGGTGATTATCCGCCAACAGGGGCAAAATTCTTTCTTGAGAAAAGCGGTCGGCAGGGATTGGAAGGGCAAAGCCTCACCGCTGCTTTATCTTGCCGGGATTCTGCTCGCCTTTGTGAATACGTGGATTGCAATCGCGCTTTACGTTTTTGTCGCCTTGCTTTGGCTCGTGCCTGACCGCCGCATTGAACGGACGTTGCAAAAAATGGAAAAGGAATAAATCAAATCGCCCAATTCGGCGGCGGCGCGGTGAATTCCATCCCGTTTTTCGTGAACGGATGGCTAAAGGCAATTTTCCAGGCGTGCAGACATAATGGCGGTTCATCCACGCCCAACGTCTGTGTGTCGCCAAGTTTGCCGCCGGGCAGATACGTGCGGTCGCCACAAATGGGCCACCCCAAATGCCAGAGATGGATGCGAATCTGGTTGGTGCGTCCGGTCAAAGGCCGCGCTTCGAGCAACGTTGTGCCGTCGGTAAAAGGTTTCACCACGCGAAATTCCGTGCGCGCGTTCAAACCGCCGTTCAAAGCCACTTGGCGCGAACCGATTTTGCCTGCGTCCGTGCTGATGGGCGCGACGCAGAAAAATTCTTTTTCCGTCGGCGAACCTTTCACGCGCACGAAATAAATTTTTTCGACCTGCCCGCGCGTGAATTGTGGCTGCAATTTCCCGGCGAAATGCCGCGTGCGCGCCACCAAAACCACGCCCGTCGTGTTCGCGTCCAAACGATGCGCCGGATGCGGTTTCTGCGGGTGATAGACGGCGTTGAGAACGTGCTGGAGCGTGTTGCGATAGAAGCGTCCGCCCGCGTGCATCGGCAACGGCGCGGGTTTGTTCAAAACGATCAACGCTTCGTCCTCGTGCAAAATTTCCACGCGCGCGTTCACGTCCGGCTCGGTCACGCCGGGAAATTTATGCAAAAACCGTTCGCCCGCGCGGACGATTTGAGTCGCCGTCACGGGTTCGTGTTTGGTGTTCAACACGAGGCCGCGCGCAAATTCCTTTTCCCATTCCGCCGCCGAAACATTTTTTACGACGCGGCAAAGCGCAGTCAGCAACGTGCGGTTGTCGCAATCCGCCGGCACATTGATCGGCTTGAAATGGTCGTAAGGTGCGCTGCCGGGCAACGGCGACGTGACGCGCGCAATTTCTGCGTGACGGCGCGCGATGTTCGCGGCCATTTGTTCGGCGGGCGTTTTGAAACAGAACGGACACGATTGGCCGGGAACGTAACGTGAATCCTTTTGATCCGCTTCGTTCAACGGCGTTTGACAGCGAAAACATTGCGTGGAATCCGTTTCCTGCAAACTGGGATCGAGGCCGACGCGCTGATCAAACACGAAACATTCGCCGTCGTAATGTGCGCCGCCGCATTCCTCGAAGTATTTCAAGATGCCGCCATCGAGTTGAAAAATATGTTTGAACCCTTCGCGTTCCATGAACGGCCCGGCTTTCTCGCAGCGGATGCCGCCGGTGCAAAACATCACGATGGGCTGCTCCTTCATCTGCGGCGGCAGTTTGGCGACGGCGGCGGGAAAATCGCGGAAATGGTCAATACCGATGGGCAGCGCGTTTTTGAATGTGCCGAGTTTCACTTCATAATCGTTGCGCGTGTCGAGCAATGTCACCGGACGGCCTTCATCGAGCCATTGTTTCAACTCGCACGCGGACAATTTCGGTGACGTGCGTTTTGCAGGTTCAATGCCTTCGACACCGAACGCGATGATTTCCTTTTTCAAACGCACGAGCATCCGCGTGAACGGCTGATGATTCGTCTCGCTGAATTTTGGCGTCAAATCACCGAGGCCGGGAATCGAGCGCAATTCTGCGAGCAACCGATCAATTTTTTCGCGTTCACCCGCGACGAACAGATTGATGCCTTCGACGCTTAACAAAATTGTGCCCTTGAGATTCCAATTTTTGCACAAAGCGAGCAGGCGCGCTCGAAGCGGACGCAATTCCATCAGCGCGGCAAATTTGTAGGCGGCAATGTTGGCGATTTTCCCCACAGTTAGAGTTTAATTGTATCACGCCGTTGCTCGAAGACGAGCGCGGAATACGCGCGTTAACCAATTGACTGTGAAAAAATCAATTCATGGTTGTGATGGCTCGCGTCACCAACAAGCGTTCGCCACTGCGCGTGATATTCATGTCGCGGGGTGCTGTTTGAAAAATTTCACGATGAGTGTTGGTGCAGTTGGCGGCACGACATGTCCGCCCGGATGAATGAACGTTACGACCGGCGCGCCGCTTTTCGACGGATAAATCGTGCAATCCGTGGCCCAAGGTTGTCCTGCTGAATCGCAGCCGTCCACGTCGCGAATCGCTTCCATCATCCTTTTCTGCCAGGCAAATTTCACCAGCGGGTCCGCTTCGCCCGCGATGTGCATCGCCGGTTTGGGTTTCAATTCCTTCGCGTATTTCGCGACAGCGGCACATGGCGCGACGGCGGCAAAAATATCGCCGCGCGCCAGCCACAGCAAATATGTAAAACCACCGCCATTGGAATGGCCGGTGGCGTAGATACGTTTGGCATCAATTTTGTAGGCCTGTTTCAGTTTCACCAATACGGCGTCGAAAAATTTCAAATCGCGGTCGCCGTCATCACCCACCGCCGCTTGCCAGCCATTGCGTTCGCCCTTCGGGTCGGTGAGTTGTCCGCGTGTCGGCAAACCTTGCATGTAAACCACGATGGCTTCCGGCCATTCGGTCTCGATGTGAAAACTGCGGTCAGCATTGCGCGAATTGCCGCCGTGACCGTGAAACACAAACACAAGCGGCGTCAGGTTCGTTTTCGCCGCGGGCGGGACGTAAATGAGCGCGGTGCGCGCCGCGCCGTCCACAATGAAATTCATTTGTTGAAGATTTTCCGCCGCGCGCGCGAACAACGGACTCGCCAGCGCCAG
>DASZXB010000083.1:0-40984 GCA_035546095.1 Verrucomicrobiia bacterium
CATTTGTCTGTTCGGCCATCGCGTGGTGGGTCGCAAGCTGGTTGTTCGACTGGTTGCAAATCATTCCCGCCTCGGTTTCGCCGTGGCGGCGTATTGAGCAATCACTGCTCATCGGACTGGCCAGTTATCTCGTCTGGGAAATTCCCGCCGTCCTGCTGCTCGCATTGCAATTGTTGAACAATTATATTTATTTCGGGAAAAATCCAATTTGGGATTACATCAATGCGCTCGCGCAAAAATTATTGCAGCCGTTGAAAGGAATTCCCTTGCGCACAGGCAAAATTGATTTCGCGCCGGTTGTGGGAATCGCTTTGATTTTCCTGCTGGCGAAACTGGCCGAACGCGGTTTGGATTTTCTTTACGCGCGAGTGCCGCTGTAAATTTTCGACGGTGATTATCATTGCCAGTTTGCGGGAGTTTTTTCTGTTCTGACTTTTGGCAATTGCACCGTGACGGTTGTGCCTGAACCTTTTTCGCCTTCGATGGTCAGCGTGCCGCCGTGCAATTCAACCAGCCGTTTGGCGATGGTCAGCCCCAGCCCCAAACCTTGCTGATCTTGCAACTTGCGTTCGAATTGCACATAAGCGCCGACGCGCTTGATTTGTTCAGTGGTAAATCCGCAACCGCGATCGCTCACGGAAAAAATCACATTAACCGGCGTTTCCGTGAGCGTAACGTGCACCGGCGAACCCGATTCGGAAAATTTGAAAGCGTTGTGGACCAATTCATTCACGACGCGGCTGAAATACTCCTCCAGCATTGGCAGATATACCCCTGTGGTTTCAATTATTAAATCATTTGAACGGCCCGTCTGCTCCGCCTGCGCGGTGGCGAGAATTTTCACGAGCGAACCGGGATGATCGGTCTGGCCGGTGCGCATCGCGTTCACACTTTTTGTGTCAGTGGCAATCAATTCGAGTTGCGCGTAAATCAAAAAATTTTCGATGAGCCGTTGCAGGCGTTGGCTGGACTTGAAAATTTCCTGCCCCATCTCCGTGATTTCAGTCGGTTTCAGAGTTGCAGCAGAAGTCGCCAGCAGTTCGGCGTTGGAAATAATACCGTTGAGCGGCGTGCGCAATTCGTGTGGCATCATCAGGCTGATATTGTCGCGCAGGCTGGCCAGTTTGCGCTCGGCTTCGTCGCGGAGCGTTTGGGCCTTTTTCAATCGCGCTTCCACCGCCGCGTAAAGCGCCTCGGTCGTGAACGGTTTGGGCAGATAATCGTCCGCGCCGAGTTCCATGCCGTGCCTCATGCCGTCGTTGTTGGCGAGGCCAGTCATCAGGATGAATGGAATCGCCGCCGTCGGTGATTCACTGCGGAGCGAAGACAACGTGAGATAGCCGTCCACCTTTTCCATGTTGATGTCGCACAGGATGAGGTCGGGCAATTCCTTGCGCGCCTTTTCGATGCCTTCCGCGCCGTTGGCCGCTTCCACCACGTCGTAACCCCGTTGCTTGAGCGCCAGTTGAATCATTTCGCGCAACCACTCCTCGTCGTCTATGACCAGAATTTTTTTCACGATAAAATCCGGTCAAACACAGCAAAATTCATGCCCCGCGCGACCGTCAAATTGCACGGCAACAAGCCCTTAAAAGAAAAAATTATTTCCGCTCCGCCAGCGGAATGTAAGGATTCAAAGTGCGCCCTACATAAATCTGTCGCGGACGATAAATGCGGCTCTTCGGCTCTTCCATGATTTCCTTGTAATTTGCAATCCAGCCCGGCATCCGGCCAATCGCAAAAATCACCGGAAACATTTCCATCGGCAATCCAATCGCGCGCATGATGATGCCGCTGTAAAAATCCACGTTCGGATACAACTTGCGCTCGACGAAATACGAATCCTTCAACGCCGCCGCTTCCAGATGTTTGGCGATGTCCAACAATGGGTCAGAAATGTGCAACTGGGACAACACTTCGTCGCACGCTTTCTTGATGATTTTGGCGCGCGGATCGTAGTTTTTATAGACGCGATGGCCGAAACCCATGAGCTTTCGCCCACTCGTTTTGTCTTTGGCCGCCGCGATGAACTTCGACCCGTCGTCGCCTTCGCGATGAATTTCTTCGAGCATTTCAATCACCGCCTGATTCGCGCCGCCGTGCAACGGCCCCCACAACGCGCAAACGCCCGCCGAACAACTCGCGAACAAGTTCGCCTGACTTGACGCCACCATGCGCACCGTCGAAGTCGAACAATTCTGCTCGTGATCCGCGTGCAACAGGAAAATCAAATCCAGCGCCCGCACCACTTCCGGCTTCAATTCATAATCCTCATACGGCGACGAAAACAGCATGTGCAGAAAATTTTCCGTGTAGTTGTAGGATTTTTTTGGATAAATCAGCGGCAATCCGTGCGATTTGCGATACGAATACGCCGCAATCGTCCGCACCTGCGAAATCAATTTGGCGACGATGCTGTCAAATTCCTTCGTCTTGCTCCACTGCCAGCGCATGAGATTTTCGTCAAAGCAACTCGCCGCGTTAATCATCGCCGAAAGGATTGCCATCGGATGACCGCCGGCGGGAAATCCCTCGAAATGATACTTCATGTCCTCGTGCAAAAACTGATGTTCCGCCAGCAAATCGGAAAAATTTTTCAACTGCCCGCGATTGGGCAATTCACCGTAAATGAGCAGATACGCCGTCTCGATGAAATTGGACTTTTCCGCCAATTCCTCAATCGCGATGCCGCGATAACGCAGGATGCCCTTGTCCCCGTCAATGAACGTGATTTTGCTCGCGCACGAACCCGTGTTGCCGTAACCGTCGTCCAGCGTGATGTAGCCCGTCGTCGCGCGCAGCGACGAAACGTCCACCGCTTTTTCGCCTTCCGTGCCCGTGACCGTCGGCAAAGTGAAAATCTTTCCGTCCAGTTCAAGTTTTGCTTCGTTGCTCATGCTCCTCTTTTCGATTTGATTTTATTTTTTCAAAATTTGCCGGTGAATGAAACACTTGGCAAGCGGCGAAAATGAAAATCGCCATCACCGCCGTCTGCCCGCGCGCAGTGTGAAGGAAAATGGTGATTGAAAAAAGGAGAAACGCGGGACATGAATTGCGCGGATTTTCACAAATTGAATCCGTGTCAATCCGTGAAATCCGTGTCAAAAACCGAACGCACAAAATTTGCCGCCTTTGTCGGAGTGAATTAAAGTCTATTTTGACGACGAACTAACCCTCGACAAAAACTTATGTTCAGAATAAAATTGCAATATGAAATTAGATAGGCCACAGAATCTAATATCTATTAATTGTTAGGCGACTTTGCATTTATGGACACCTACACACTTATGGCAGTAGGCTTTCTCACTTTCGCTATCGTGGGGATTTCAGTGATTGTCTGGATTTTTGTGAGGAGTAGGAAGCGAGAAGGCATCCGTCCATTACAAGTCACGGACAAGGACAGAAAGCAGTTCAGAGAGATGCGGCGCGAACTCAACATTTGGAGATTCTCGGCCAGCTTCCTCGGCGGTTTGGGCGCACTTGCATTGGTGGCAGGTATGATGTCATTTTTTGGCCTTGATACGTCTGGCAGTCCCGATTGGCGAGGCGGTGTAGATTGTTTTGTATTTGGCGGCATATTGATTTTACCAGCGATTTTTGTCGCCAGGCGTGACAGGCTTTCCAAATGAGAGACGAGTCGCCTAACACCTAGATAGGCTGCAAATGGTTACCCTTCCAAAATCGCCGTGGCCAGCGCGTAATTCATCGTGTGGCTCAAACTGACGTGCAATTTTTTCGCGCCACGTGCCGCAAACAATTCCTTCCCTTTGCCGTGCAGCACCACGAACGGTTCGCCGGATTCTTTTTTGCGGATCTCCATGTCCTGCCAGCCGAGTTGCGCGCAGATGCCCGTGCCGAACGCCTTGGAAATCGCCTCCTTCGCCGCGAACCGCGCCGCCACAAACGGCGTCGGGTCTTTGTGCGCAAGGCAATACGCCATCTCGTCCGGCAGCAAAATCCGCTGCCCGAACCGTTCGCCGAATTTTTCCAGCGACGCGCGGATGCGTTCCACTTCAATGATGTCAATGCCGATGCCCAAAATCATGCGCGATAATTTCTCATCACCGCCAGCATTTCCCTGACGGCGGTTTCCATGCCGACATAAATCGCACGGCTCACGATGCTGTGGCCGATGTTCAATTCTACCAGATGCGGCACGGCAAATAGCGCCGGCAAATTTTCGTAATTCAATCCGTGTCCGGCGTTCACTTTCAACCCCAATTGATCGGCCAGTTTTGCGCCGGCAATCAGGCGTTGCAGTTCCGCTTCGCATTTTTGCTTGTCACCAAAATTTTCGGCGAACTGTCCTGTGTGCAATTCGATGAATTGGCTGCCAACCCGCGCGCTGGCTTCAATCTGTTTTTCGTCCGGCGCGATGAACAAACTCACTTCAATTCCGGCGTCATTCATTTTCCGGCGCGTTTCGGTCAACGCTTTTTCGGCGGCGACCACGTCCAGTCCGCCTTCGGTCGTCACTTCCAATCGCCGTTCCGGCACAATGCACACGATGTCCGGCCTTAATTCCAGCGCGATGGAAATGATTTCCGGCACGTTGGCCATTTCCAGATTCAGGCGCGTTTCAATTTTCTCGCGCAATTCCCAAACGTCGCGGTCTTGAATGTGCCGTCGGTCTTCGCGCAAATGCGCGGTGATGCCGTGTGCACCCGCCGCCTCGCAAATGCGCGCGGCTTCGACGGGACTCGGCTCGCCGAATCCGCGTCCGCGATAACGCGCTTCGCGCAACGTCGCGACGTGGTCAATGTTGACGCCGAGCTTGAGCATAAATCAGGGTCGCATGAAATTATTTTTTCGGCAACGGCGGCAATTGGAACGTGCCGAGCGGAAAATTCGTCGCTTCCAGCCAATGCGCCAGCGCAATCAATTCCGCCGCCGTCAAACCGGCTGGCGCGCGGCGCGTCAAAGTCAATTCGTGCGATGAACTTTGCGTGACCGTCGTGACATTGTTCCCAAGTTTAGGCGTAATTTGAAACAGCCATTTGGCCGCGAGTGATTTGCCATCCAGTTGCGGACGGTTGGACAGCATCAACGCCAGTTGGCTCAAATTCAAGACCTGCGGAAACCGTTGCGCCGTGATTTCCCAATGATAAAAAACAAGATTTGTCTGGTTCAACGCCGCGAATAATTGCGGCGGCAACGGCTCTCCCTCGGGTGAATTGGGAAAGGCTCCGGCAAACAAAAATTGTCCCGCCGCTTCCGACTCCGCCTGCACAAACGGCGTGACGAACGGCAGCCCGTGCCAATTGATTTCCGCATGATTCGTCGCCAATTGGATTGAACCGCCAATCGAACCCAGATTCAATTCACTTTCAAATTGATTGGTCAGTTTCCGATTTAATTCGACGATGACGTTCGTCGCATTTTCGTATGGCGCGGCGACGTAAGTTTGAAATGGAATTCCATCCAGCGCCCAGACGAACATTTGGTTGGGCAGCAACTGTCGGTAGTCGCTCAAACAATTTTGCCTTTGTAGAAATGATTGGAAGCCGCGCAGCGCTGTCAAACTGACGAACGGTTCATGCAGAACATTGGTCGGAATCTTCCACGGTTCCTGCCGCAAATCGAGCGGTTGCGGGAAAATGAATTTGCCGTAACCGTGCAAATCACCGCTTTTTGGAAAAACCTGTAAACGCATTTCGGGCAGGTTCGGCTGGTCAGCGAACGGAATCCAGCGAGAGAGACGCGACAGATTCAAATTCAGGCTCAACCAATTGTCTTCGTCACCACGCGTGAAATTTTTTCCTTTGCGCGCCAGCCGAATCCAATCGTCGCTCAAAGGCAAAGCACCCTGCTCAAGCCCGATGACGACCCAATCGTTCGCGCGGACAAATCGAAACAGATTTGGCGGCTCGTGTTTTTTCACTTGCCAGCCATCGCGAATTTTTTCGACCGAAATTTTCGTCCACGCTTCCAAAACCGCCGAAAGATTTTTGCTCCAGAGTTCCGCGCGATTGTCGTCCAGCCGAACGGCCAGCGCGAATTCCGGCGAACCGTTGGTTGCATCGCGAGCTTCCAAAAACCATTCCGCTTGCGTCAAATCGTCGAGCAACGGACGCAACAGCGCGGCTTCATCGGTTAAACCCGACGGCGTCCGCTTTTGCAGAAACCGATACGGCGCGCGCGCCAGCTTGTCGAGGGTCTGATTTTCCAGCGCCCGCGCCTCGGCGGAACAAAAGAGATTCGTGAACGCGAGCGAATTGGAGTCGGCGAAAATTTTTTCCGACCCGATGAAATGAATCCGCGCCAGCAGATTTGTCTGCGCCGCTAGACGCGCGGATGTCATTCCGGCGAACACCGCGAAAATAAACAGCCATTTTTTCATTGGGCGGCTTTTCTGTGCCAAATACGCGCGCGATTTGCAAACGCAAACACATTCTGGTTGCCGGTCGGCGGCGAATCCGTTTTCATGGGTCGTGCCTAAACTCCGCGTGTTTTTGAAATACTGGCTGCCGGTTTTGATTTGGATGACGGTGATTTTCCTGGCGTCGAGCGACACCCATTCGTTCAATCATTCCTCAGAACTGCTTGCGCCATTGCTCCATTGGCTTTTTCCGAAGATTTCCGACGATACCGTTCATTTGCTCGTCTTCATCGCCCGCAAATGCGCGCACTTCACTGAATATGCCGCGCTGGCGCTGCTGCTCTGGCGCGCGTTGCGCCGTCCGGCGAAAAACGACCCGCGCCCGTGGAACTGGCGACAGGCCGGCCTCGCGTTGTTCCTCGTTTTTTTGTATGCGGGCAGCGACGAAATCCATCAAATTTTCGTGCCCACGCGCACGGCGCGATTTCATGACGTGGTCATTGACACGCTCGGCGGCGCGGCGGCTCTGCTCGCGCTTTGGATTGTTGGCCACTGGCGCAAACGATGGTGAACCATGAAACGCCCGCTTGCCGCCGTCGTTTCGTGTTATGCCGCCGGACTTTTTTTCGGCAATTTTTTCACGCCGCCGCTCACCGCGCTTTTTCCCATTTCATTTTTGATTTTCGCGCTCGCCATTCTGCTCAAAAAATTTCGTCCGTATCTGCTCTGCGTTCTGCTGGCCTTGGCTGGCTGGACGAATCTGGTTTTTCACACCGCGATTATTTCCCCGAACGATTTGCGAACTCTCATTGGCGGCGAAGCAAAAATCGTTTCGGTGCGCGGCGTCTTGACCCGCGCGCCGCAAATAAAAATCACCGAACGCAACGGCGAAGAATCCGAACATTCGGTCACACAAGTTCAAGTCTCCGAAATCCGTTTTGAAAACAACTGGCGATCCGCGCTAGGTGAAATTCTAGTTTCAACTTCCGCGCCGTTGCCCGCCGATTTCTTTGACGGCCAATCCGTCGAAATTTCCGGCGTCATTTCCCAACCGCCGCTGCCTTTGGCCGATGGACTTTTCGACGCCCGCGCGTATTTCGCCACGCGCGGTATTTTCTACCAACTCAAAACTTCCGTGACAAACGACTGGCAACTTTGGTGGGGCGAGCGTCCCCGCGAGCCGTCTTCGCCGCCGCTCACCGACCGATTTCTGAATTGGTCGAAACACACGCTCGCGCTCGGTTTGCCCGACGACAACATCTTGCGATTACTCTGGGCGATGACGCTCGGCTGGCGCACCGCCTTCACCGGCGACATCGGCGACCCGTTTCTCCGCGCCGGCACGATGACTTGTGTATCATAATGGCAGAATGGTATAGTCTGCCCGCATGAACGCCGCATATTCCTATTTGCGCTGGTCAACCAAGGGCCAAGGGTCAGAGGCCCGTGACTCTCGCCGCCGTCAAACCGAGTCCGCCGAAAAGTGGATTAGGGAACATGGTAACGGCCAATACCACCTTAGCAAAGACGTTTTCATTGACGCTGGCAAGTCAGGTTTTAAGGGTAAGCACGTAGAGGTTGATGACTACGGCATTGCCAAGGGCGAGCTAATGCGGTTTATCCAGCTTTACGAACAAGGGAAGATTGCCAAGGGCAGCATTATTCTTTTCGATAGTGTAGATCGTTTCGGGCGCATGGAAGTGCCTAAGCAGCTTAGTCTATTCCTGAGTATGCTTAACGCGGGTATCGGCATTGTTTTTACAAGCCTGACTGAAAAGCGGGTTATCACGAGCGATTTTCTTACCAAAGAGCCGTATTTGCTTTATGTCATCATCGGCGAAATCATACGCGCCTATACCGAATCAGCCGAAAAATCCCGCAAGGTGAAAGAGGCAAAGGCCCGTAAGAAAAAGAACATTCAGGCGGGCGTGATTGTGGCTCATAACCTAATGCCGAAATACTTTACCTTTGTGCCTATTGCCAACGGAACGGGCAAGTATATTCACAATGATAACACGAAGATCGTCAGGGAATTGATTGAGGGAATACAGGCGGGCAAGTCTCTCTATCAAATGACGGTTGATCTAAACAACAGGAAAATTAAAACGTTTCGCTATGGCGATAAATGGCACCCTTGCAGCGTGCGCCAGATTTTACGCAATCGTGTTCTTATTGGGGAATGGCAGGGCGTTAAAGACTACGTGCCCCAGGTCATTGACGAAAGCGAGTTTACTCGTATCCAGAACATTCTTAGCCTTAATAAATTTAATCGCGGCACCAAGTCAGACCTTGTGAATGTGTTTCGTTCTATGGCGTATTGCGGGCATTGTGGTAAGGCTATGGTAGTGACTGGCGGCACAAAGAAGGGATTAAGCTACCGCTATTTGCGATGCAGTAACTACTATGACGGCGATAAGACCTGCAACCATAACTTTATCAGGCTTGAACCGATGGAGCAGGATTTTCTTTTGAAGTTCTTAGCCAAAGACCCTTGGAAGCTGCTAGAGGATGACGACTCAGAGGTTTTAGAGGCATTGCAAAAGCAGATTGTAACCAAGACCGCGCAACTAAACACGGTTAACGCAGACGTTAAGAAAGTCGTAACGCTCGTATCAGATATGAAGATGGACGACTTGCCAGAGGTCAAAGACCGCCTTAATACGTTAAGCAAGGAGCGTGAAAAGATTAAGGTTGAACTGGACGAATTAAACGTGCGCGTTAGCTCTTTGCAAGATACGCCGCAATACCTTAACGACATTCTAGTTGAGGTTACAGGCGTGCCGTATTATCCCGATAACCCGAATTTCAAAGGGACGGTTATTACAACCAAAGATGATGCGATTTTCTACAAGGTTATTGTTGAGCTTCGCAATAACGAATGGCGCGAAAAGTTTCGCGTAACACTACCTAACCTCATTGGCAAGATAACCGTAGCGAATCAAAAGTTTACGGTCTATAACCGTATGAGCAAAAAGATTTTCGAGTCTGAGCAATACGGCAGCTTACGCAATAGCTCCGAAGAATGGAAAAGCCGCGTTCGTAAGGGCATTAAGAAGTATTGGGCAAATAAGAAGACCAAAGACGAACGAAAAACGGCCAAATAAACACACACACTAGGCGGCACGCTCAAGAATGTTTTTCACCGTTTGGGCGGCATAGGGCTTACCCGTTCGACTTTTATAGCCCCTGACGTTTAAGACATGGGCAATCCCTCGTAAACTCGTGATCTTGGCCGCTTGAATCTCTTGTATGATCGGCAGCATACGGGTGCAATGCTCGCTTGCTTGTGTCTGGTTCGCTTCTACGGCCATTTTAACCGCCCTGTCAGGGTTCGGATTGCCAAGCCTTACGCCACGCCGCTTACAGGCTTCTAACGCCGCCTTGGTGCGGTTTGATATGGCTACTGCCTCTTGCTCTGCTACGGCGCACAGGATATGAATAACGAACGGGGTAGCGTGCGGGTTATCACAGGCCACGAATGACACGTTAGACCGTTGTAAGGTAGTCACGAAATGCAGGTTGCGGGCGAGCCTATCCAGCTTGGCTACCAGCAACGTGTAACCCGCTGATTTACAAAGTTCTATTGCCTTGGCTAGTTGCGGCCTGTCTGCCCGCTTCCCTGATTCGATCTCGGTAAACTCTGCCACCACAGACCCGTTAGAGCTATTCAGGTAACGTGCGATTGCTTCCCGTTGCGCCTCTAGGCCAAGGCCGCTAACGCCTTGCGATGAAGTTGAAACCCTGACGTAAGAGACATACTTAGCGTTCATGCGTCTATTATGCCTTAACCAGCTAAGGCGTCAAGAGATTAAACGGTCATTTAGTGTTTTTACAGCGTGCGATTAAAGCTAAGGCGCATAGTTAAACCGTGCCACAATTAAGCTAAGGCTAACAATTTTTGCGCTTTAGTTTATTGACAAAAGCAGTTAATGAAAAGTTTTAGCGTAAGCCTTTTCCAAAAACGCGCGGGGGCTTCATATTAGTTCTCCCCGAATTTCTTAAGCTAAATCGGTAAGGCTATTAGCGTAGAATCATTCAGGTAAAAATTTACACAGGGGAATTTTAAGAAAAAGTAAAATGGCTAGTCAGGTTACGGCGGAACTCAAGGGGTAACGCCGCTTGCACATACGCCTAACTAGCCAACCCGTAACCACTCAGCTACGGGAAAGAAAAACGCCAGCCAAGTATGATGAGGGAGTATCTGATACCTGACTGGCGCGTTATGACCTTGCGCGAAACAATGGACAACCTATGATATGGGTTAAGTCGTCACTGGTCAAAAAATTGTGGCTGGCGGCTAATCCATCAAAAAACCACCAGCCAGACAAGGAGTAATGTAGGCTCTAGTTCCCGTGCATTGTTACCTTTGCACTTTCCTTGTCATGCGGAGTCTAGCCTGAATCCTAGCCCCGCTAATCGCCTTGCGGCGTAAGTTACTTTGTTACTTCAAAGAAAAGTTTCACTTTCTTGCCTTGATAATTGGCGGTAGAAACTTTCAACTTGCTATGCTGTAAGCGGGAACGCTCTGCATCAATGGAAGCATTTTCTAGTGTCTGGCCGTCTTCTTTTGGCTTGGCTTTACCTTCAAGTGTAAGCGCGGTGATACCAAACTTATCTTGATACTTTGCCATTTGCTCTTTGTAGAACGTGTCAGGCATAGGCGTAGGCTCATCAAGCAGGTTGTCAGGTATGGCTTCGCGCTGCGAGCGCACAAGCTCATAGTCTAATCCGTTGCCGTATTTCTCCGCTCTTAGCTTCGCGGCTCGCTTTTCGAGATCAGTCATTTGGTGTCCTTATTGAGTTTAATTTGCTGCTTAGTGAACTCCAATTGCTCTGCTAGTTCCCTGTCAGCTTCGTAACTATTGTCAAAATCGTCAGGCTGTAAATCGGCAAAAGCTGGTTGCGCTTGTTCGTTAAAAGCCATGTGACCGCGTTTTGGATTGTATGGCGTCATATTCTAATCTTACACGCTTATCTAACAGCCGCATACATCTTTTCATCAAGACAGGTTGAAACCTCAACGAGTTTCTTGCTGGCTTTCATGCTGGCAAGATAATCTGTCCAAAGTTCAAGCACTTTGCGCGTATCAATCGCCCATCGTTCGCTAAACCTGCAAACATCCGTAACGGTGAACCCGTCACCCTTAACAGCATAAATTGCGTCCATAGTTCTTAGAAAGCGGGTAATGTCGCTATCACTTGAATCATTATCAAGATGCCCCATGCGGCGTTTGAAGTCGCGGTTAGCATCGTCCCTAGAGACTGCAACAGGATAGGTAAGCGGAGCCTTGGTTGTCTTTGTGGTCTTGGTCTTGGCGGTCATAGATTGATTTGTGGCTACCCGTGCCGCTGGATGTTTTATTTCCTCGTCACTTTAAGCCTTGTTTGCGTTTTACCCTGATTCGTGCGATTTACAGCAATTTTAAGCTAACCTTAAACTGCCGTTTCACTAACTGAAGCTTCAACTGGTAGCTTGCAGCTAGGTTTTGCAGTGGGTTGCACAACAGCATAAACAACAAGCGGCCTGCCCGTTAGTTCGCTCAGAATATAGCGGTTAGTGCGCTTAAGGTGGCCTGACGCCTTGAAGCTTTTAATTAGGTAAGGCTTGGAACGGTTCGCAAAAATCGGGGGAACTTCTGCCACGCGAAACTTTTCGGCCATATCCTCTACGGTCACTTCCGTCTTCTCCTTAAGAAGCTCAAAAACTAGGTTTGTCATTATCAGATGCCAGATTCCCGCTTGTGCCTTAGTGTCAACACTCATTGTATCCATACCTTATATTACAACCAAACTCTTATGATGGGCCATTTTATTTCAAAAATGGTGTATTATTTTTTAGAAATGTATCAGTGCTCGCACTAACATTCGGTATCCCCATAGTTGGGGCACAACAACGAAGGCTTTTAAGTAGTTTGTGAGCCGTATCACAAAGCAAAGTCGCCCGTGAAGTCTTGGCGCGTCAATCCTGACGAAGCGATCTAAAACGAGCCAGTTAACAAGCTGGCGGGATGCTAAGATGCTTTCCTGCCCATTGAGCTACAGACGACCCGCAAGGGTTCGCGGTTGATAAAGAACGTCCGCGTTAAAAGCCTGTATCCCCTTTCCATAGGAGCATTCTGCCCCGATACTATCAGAAACTATCACAAGAATTTTACCAACCTTGAGCACCGCGAAAGGTTAAGGCCGTGCCGATAGTTGAGGCACGCCGCCTTAGACGATACGTTTTAAAACGAAAGCGTTTAAACTCACTCACTCGTAACGCAAGCTATCAACCTTAACGCAAAATTAAGTCGTTCGTTCGTTTACTCACTCGCTTCTGTAACGGCCCGTTTTAAAGTGCTCGTTCGTCACTTTTTTTAAATTTATTTAACCCTGACAAGAGCACGCCCGATCTACCCGTTATTTATTTCCAGCAGGGAAGTATTTACTTAGGGGACGCCAGAACGGGGGCGCAATGATGGAAAGCGGCACTGATATAGACTTTCTTGTGAAAAAACGTAAGCCCGCAACCGTTCCCCCCATCCCCCAGCTACGAAAACGCCTCTTAAAACGATTCCTATAATTTGGCGCGGCCATTAAATTTCCCCCCCTTCCCCCATAGTCTAAGCTTGACTTTACGCCAAGTCCTTTATAGCATGTCAACATGGGAAACCCTATTAAAGAACTAACGCCGTCTCATATTTGCCCGCGCTGTGGGGAAGGAACGGTTTATTATCGGTGGGATGAAGACGGCAAAGAAATTTGCTTTTGTGACACCCCGCCTTGCACTTATCCGCGCATACCGTCTAACGAGCCAAGCGAGGGAGAAGAAAGGACTATTGTGATTCAGGAGTCTAAACCGCCGTCCCATGTGCCGCCAGAATGAGGTTGACTCGTTAACGGTTTTCTGGCCAGGTCTAGGCGTAACGGGCATTAGCCCTTAACGCAACAACCAACGACAACAAAACGATATGGCTAAAAAGTTAACAGTTCAAGAGATTGACGAGCAGATTAAAGCCCTGCAAGACCAACGACGCGAAGCTATTGACGAAAAGTTAAAGGAAGACCGCGAAGCGATTGAAAGCCTGCTTATTAAGGCTAAAGATCACTATGCAAAAATCCATTTGGCAGGCGGTTTCGGCAAAGTCTGGACTGGCGGCGCATTGGCCGCAGCTAAGGCTATCGGCCTTGTGCCAAAATCTGAAACGCTTGGCACGCCTCAGCCCGAAGGTAAAACCCTGCGTTTGCGCGGTGAAAAGAAAGACAAGATTGTTGAATTTCTTGCCACTTTCGTTACCAAGTCCATGAATCGCGGCACGATTCAAGCGGCCCCCGAAGTTGTCAAAGCCTGTCAGGATTTGGGCTTTGAGAAGGTGCCTAACCTTGCTGGCCCGCTCAAAGAGTTGGTTAAGAAGGGCACGCTTAAACTTGTCGGCGAACGTGCTGCCGCGCACTACAAGCCCGCATAACCGATCAAAGCGTTTTGGATCGCCCCCACCCCTGACAAGGTAGTCAGGGGATTTTTATTGAAACGAAGCCGATCTTCCCCCGAATCATATTGTATTTTTTCGCATATTTTGCGAAACTGGAAAAGCGAGCAAGCATGAGAAAAACCATTGAGAATACAGCCGAATTTGATTATGGCGTCGTTTCGGATGTCATTCAAGGCGACTGTCTGGACGTTCTGAAAAAGCGCGAAGCCGACAGCATTGATTTAATTTTCACTTCGCCGCCATACGCAGACCAGCGCAACAAAACTTATGGCGGGATTAAGCCTGACAAGTATGTCGAATGGTTCTTGCCCCGCTCAGAGCAGTTTTTAAGAGTGCTTAAGCCGTCAGGCAGCTTTGTCTTAAACATCAAAGAGAAAGCCGAGAATGGAGAACGGCACACTTACGTCTTAGAGCTTATCATTGCTTTGAGAAAACAAGGCTGGCTTTGGACAGAGGAATACATTTGGCACAAGCGCAACTGTCATCCTGGGAAATGGCCTAACCGTTTCCGCGATGCTTGGGAAAGGTGCTTGCACTTCACAAAGAGCCGTCACTTTGCCATGTATCAAGAAGCGGTAATGGTGCCAATGGGCGATTGGGCTAAGGTTCGTTTAAAGAATCTTGGTAAGAACGACGTTATACGTTTTGATTCTCAAGTTAAATCTGGCTTTGGTAAAAACATTGCTAATTGGGTAGGCAGAGACATGGCTTATCCATCCAACGTCTTGCACTTGGCGTCTGAAACTGGAAACAAAAACCACTCTGCCGCATTTCCTAAAACGCTTCCTGAGTGGTTTATTAAGCTTTTCACCAAGGCAGGCGATACAGTGCTAGACCCGTTCTTAGGCTCAGGCACAACTTGCGAAGCTGCAAAGAAGCAAGCTAGGAAATCAATAGGCATTGAACTACTCCCCGAATTTTGTGAACTGGCGAGGAAAAACATAAACCACCAAAAGGTTGAATATACAAATGGCCACCATATCACAGCAGGACATCAAGGACTACGTCGAAAAGCACATTGACACTTTCCACACTGAGAAACTGGAGAAGCTTAAGAAGTTACAGCTTGCAAAGGTCTTAGCGCGAAAAAATCCTTATCTGTATAAGGCAAAGAATCTCGTAACGCCTAGGGTTTTGGTCAAAGCATTGCTTGATGCTTATCTGTCTTCGCAAGAAGAAACAACGCTTGGCAATTTCCTTGAGGGTTTAGCTGTATTCATTTGTAAGAAAACGTATGGAGCGCACGGAAAATCCATCGGCGAAGGAATAGACTTAGAGTTTGAGCGCGATAAGAAGCGTTATATCGTAACGATTAAGTCAGGCCCGAATTGGGGGAATAGCGGGCAGATCAGGGAAATGCGCGACAAGTTCAAAAAGGCAAAGATTATCTATTCGCAGGGTGCCGAAGGAATGCCGATCATTGCCATTAACGGTTGCTGTTATGGGCGTCAACCGATCAAGTCAGAGGATAAAGGCGACTATATTAAACTTTGCGGCCAACGGTTTTGGACGTTTATATCAGGCGATTCTGAGCTTTATACGAACATCATTGAGCCATTAGGAAACAAGGCTAAGGAGCGCAACGAAGAATTTGCGGCACAGTATGAACTGGTGATTGATGCTTTTACCGAGCTATTCCGCGCAGACTTTTGCGATGATAAGAACATGATTGACTGGAAGAAGTTGACGCAGTTTAACTCTGGCGAGACGCAACCAGAGTTAAAAATGCTTAAGAAGTCGGGCGCGTTAGACGCCACGCCCGATCTTCTTAGCGAAGAAGAATCTTAAGCAGGGTTGACTATCGGCGTTATTCGGGTGCTGACAGCATCGCCGCCAGTAACGCGAGTTTCAATTTGGTGGGTGTTTGTAGGGACAAGCGTGACTTCAACGCGCATACCCGCGACAGAGTGAGCGTCACACACGTAAGCTTCTGTGTTTGGTGCCCAAACTGCGCTGGTATCGGGCCGTCTGAGACGCACCCCGATGTAATTGTCGGCGTTGTTGTTACAGTTTGCGATTATACATGTAGGCATAGAATGTTAATCTCGCACTTTGCAACGTAGATTCCAGGCGAAAGAATAAAAAAATTAAACTTCTAGGGATAGCTCTGCAATTCAACGGTTTAGACCTTCCTGCTATTCTTATTAAATTTATGCATCTTTTCGCGATTGACGGACTTCGCATCGCGCTTTTGTCCGGCATGATTGTCACGCTCCTGCGCGTGCCGCGACTGTCCCGTGCGTGGTGCGGCGCGATTGCCATTCCCGCGATTTGGTTTTACACTGCCGCGACCGGCTGGGAATCCTCCGCCGTCCGCGCGTCCGTGATGATGACCATCGTGCTCGGCGGCTGGGTGCTCAAACGTCCGAGCGACTTGCTCAATTCCCTTGCCGCCGCCGCGTTCATCATTTTACTCGCCGAACCGCGCCAGCTTTTTCAAGCCAGCTTTCAACTTTCATTCTTCGTTATGCTCACGATTGGTTTGCTTCTGCCAAAATTAAATCATTTTACCGACGGCCTTTTGAAACACGACCCGCTGTTGCCCGACGAATTGATTTCCCAATCGCGCCGCGCCGCGATTTCCACCGCCAGAATTCTCGCGCGTTATTTTTCGCTCTCGCTCGCCGCGTGGCTCGGCTCCATTCCCTTGAGCGCGCTTTATTTTCATTTGTTCAGTCCGATTTCGACGTTCGCCAATTTGATTGCCGTGCCGCTCGGCACATTCGCACTCATGGCCAATCTCGGCGCGCTCATTTGCGGAAATTGGTTTCCGTTCGCGACGGAATTGTTCAATCAAGCCGCGTGGTTTTTCATGCTCGCAATGCAATGGGTCAGCGCCGAATTCACCCAAATTCCCGGCAGCTATTTTTACGTCCCTTCGCCGTCGTGGATTTCGATCGGCATTTATTACGCCATTTTGATTGTCGCCTTGAGCGGAATTCTGAAAACGCCCGCGCGAAAAATTATTTTCGCCGCGAGCCTGATTTTGATTGCCGCAATCTATTTTGTTCGTTGGGAAAATGCGCGGAACGAAACTGAAATCACCGTGATGCCGCTCAACGGTGGCTATTCCGTTTTCGTTGATTCCGCCGGACGCAAAAACGACTGGCTGATGGATTGTGGCGACGAAAACGCCGTCAACTTCACGTTGAAAAACTTTCTCCACGCGCAAGGCGTCAATCAAATTCCGCGACTCGTTTTGACCGAAGGCGAATCGCGTAATTTTGGCGGCGCAACTCTGCTCGATGAAAATTTCAGCGTCGGCGAATTATGGACGAGTCCGATTCATTTCCGTTCCGGCAATTACAACCAAATCGTTTCCGAATTTGAAAAATCTCCGACAAACAAATTTAATTGGTGGGGCGAGCGTCCTCGCGAACCGCGCCACAAAATTTTCAATTTCGGCGACGAAATTGGAAACTGGAAAATTCTCTGGCCGACGACAAATAATTTGCCGCGCGCGGACGACAATGCGCTCGTCTTGCTTGGAAATTTTTCCGGCGTGAAAATTCTTTTGCTGTCCGATTTAAGCCGCGCAGGTCAAAGCGGTTTGCTCTCGCAAACCAATGATTTGCGCGCGGACATTGTTATTGCCGGATTGCCAAATGAAGGCGAGCCGCTTTCAAATACCTTGATTAACGCGATTCAGCCGAAAATCATCGTGATTGCCGATTCCGAATTTCCCGCCACGCGGCGCGCGAGCCAACAATTGAAAGAACGATTGGCGCAGACGAAAATTCCCGTCATTTACACGCGCGATTCCAGCGCGGCAAAAATTGTCGCCGACAAAAATGGCTGGCATTTGCAAACGGCGGACGGCCAAAAATTCAACTCCATTTCTTCGTCAGACTGACGGAAACGTAGCGTGTCTGCGGAACAACAAATTTTTTGACTTCAACCGAGACGCTTTCCGGTTTGAATTCAAACAGAATCATGTCGGCGATTTCGGCGGCGAGCGTTTCAATCAATTTCCAACTGCGCCCCTGCCCGAAATTCAGCAGAAGCTGGCTGACGGAAAAATAATCAATCGTGTGGACGATGTTGTCGCTGCGGGCGGATTCGGAAAAATTCAGATTCATTTCGACGGTCAGCAACAGCCGTTGCGCGTTCAGCCGTTCTTCGTCCGGCACGCCGACGTGGTAAAACACTTCGAGGTCAACGATGGAGATTTTGCTCATAATTCAAATCATCAATAAACTTAAAGTGCAATCGGCGTTGGCTCTAGCGCGGTTTATGCCACAAACTCACGAACCCTCCTTCCAGCGAACTTGTATAACCGGCTCATCACTCGAATAACCCACACAAACCCAACCAGTCCGCTCTCGACCTTCCTTGTCCCTCACACGAATAAAATAGACAGTCTGGTGACGCAGACTGCTCCATGTGAAAGGCCCGCAGAAAAATACCCTCGCCTTTGAATGCAAAATCTCTAGGCCATTGTCATCAGCCCAATTTCTCAGGAGCTGCCGCCGACGCAAGGAATACAAAGAGGACACGACTAGCACGACGGCTACGACGGCCAGCAAACCTAAAACTTGTTTAGTCAGGTAGCTCTTTTCCATGATGCAAGTCGGCCTAACTGTTAATATGCGACCGACTGTTTATTATCGCTTCATTTTGCGCGGCTTTTCCACAGCTTCAATCAAAATTTTCGTCGGCTTGTTCAATTTTAATTTCTTTGCGTCGGCCAATTTCAACCAGCGAAATTCGCGGCCTTCGTCGTTCAATTTCACGCGCGGATTTTTCGCGGCGGCGCGGCAAACGTAATTCAGCAAAACAAAATGCGCGTCGCGATAAAATTCCTTCGAGTGGATGCAATCCTGCACGAGAACGAATTGAATGTCGCGGATTTTCAGCGCGGTTTCTTCCAACAGTTCGCGGCGCAGCGCGGCTTCCGAAGTTTCGCCAAATTTGATTTTGCCGCCGGGAATGCCCCATTTGTCCGACCATTTGTGCGTGCGAATCAGCAACGCTTCGTTTTTGGAATTGAAAATCAATGCGCCGACGGTCGAAATGGGAATTTCGCCGCGAGAATTGAGAATTGAAGGTGGAGAATTGCCGCGAAGATTTTCCATTTTCAATCCTCCATTTTCCATCATCGTTTTCAACTCGCTCAAATTTTCCACAATCAAATCAGGCTTGGCCGCGCGCAATTGTTCGAGCGTGTTGTAGCCGGTCAGCACGGCGCAGGAATGGATGCCGCCGTGCCGCGCGGTTTCGATGTCGTGTTCCATGTCGCCGATGAACAGCGTTTCGTCGGGCGAGAGATTGTTTTCGCGCAAAATGTCGTGAATTTTTTTCCGCTTGTCCCAAACGTCGGTGTAAGGTTTTTCGAGAAACGCGTCGAAGCCGGTGACGGCGCATTGCACCTTGAAATGGTCGGCGTGAACGGTGCTCAACAGAAATGCGCGGAATTTTTTCGCGCGGCAGAATTGCAAAAAAGCGCGCGCGTGCGGCAGTTCGACGACGGAGGTTTGTGCGCGGCGAAATTCGGTGTGAAACCATTCTTCGAGTTGCGGCATCGGCACGTCGGGCGTGTGGCGGTCGTAAAATTTCGTGAACGGCAGGGAAAATTCCGCGCGGAATTGCGCGAGCGACATTTCGGGTTTGCCCGCCTGCGACAAAACGAAATTGGACGCCTGCAAAACGGCGGGCAAATCGTCCACAAGCGTGCCCGACCAGTCGAAAATGATGTTGCGGATCACAACTAGATTAAACCACCAAGACACCAAGACACCAAGTTTTGTTTCTCTTTGTGCCTTGGTGTCTTTGTGGTTAAAAATGGTTGTGCTCATCGCGTTCCACAAACCTTACGGCGTGCTGTCGCAATTCACCGGTGACGGCTCGAAAAATGCCGCGCTCGCGGAATTCGATTTTCCGAAAAATGTTTATCCCATTGGCCGATTGGACGCGGATTCCGAAGGACTTTTGCTTTTGAGCGACGAACCGGAATGGAATCAGAAATTGTTGCATCCGCGCCACGCGCACGAACGCGAGTATTGGGCGCAAGTCGAACGGATTCCGTCGCGCGAAGCGTTGGACAAATTGGAAAAAGGAATTGTGATTCAAAGCCGGAAAACGTTGCCGTGTCGCGCGTGGTTGCTTGAACCGCAACCTGAAATCTCGCCGCGCGTTCCGCCGATTCGTTTTCGCAAGAGCGTTCCCGATTGCTGGATTGGTCTGGAATTGATTGAAGGCAAAAACCGGCAAGTCCGCAAAATGACGGCGGCCATCGGCCATCCGACGCTGCGATTGCTTCGCGTGCGGATTGGAAATTTTTGGCTCGGCGATTTGCCGCCGGGAAAATGGAAAATGCTTTCACCGGAAGAACGCAAATTGGTCGCGGGCGAATAATTTTTGCAGTCGGACTTGCATTGCGCGTTTGAAAAATTAAACTCCGCCGCCCGTGGCCAATTTGAATTCGCTCAATCCGCAGCAGCGCCAGGCCGTTGAGACCGTCAACGGCCCGGTGCTGATTCTCGCGGGCGCGGGCACGGGCAAGACGCGCGTCATCACGTTTCGCATCGCGCATCTGATTGCCAAGGGCGTCGCGCCGGAAAATATTCTAGCCGTCACGTTCACGAATAAAGCCGCGCGCGAAATGCGCGAGCGCGTGAACAAATTGTTGCCGAACGCGAAAACTCGAACGCAAAATGCCGAACCGCCAAAACGTCCGACCATTTGCACATTTCATTCGCTGTGCGTCCGCATTTTGCGGCGGCATGTTGAACGGCTCGGTTACAAACGCAATTTCGTGATTTACGACGAATCGGAGCAACTCGTGGCGGTGAAAAAAATTTTGAGCGGCATTTCCGCGAAAGGCGAAAAGGCCGACCCGGCGGCGATTCTCGCGCTGTTGAGCAAATTCAAAAACGGCGGCGAACGCGCGGCGGTTTTTGCCGACGAAAGTGTTCGCGCGCTGGCCGAACACATTCGCGCGCGCTACGAATCCGCGTTGCGCGCGTGCAACGCGGTGGATTTCGACGATTTGATTTTGCTGACGCTGCGGCTGTTCAACGAATTTCCCGACGCGCTGGAAAGTTGCCGCGCGCAATTCCGTTTTGTCATGGTGGACGAATATCAGGACACGAACGCCGCGCAGTTTCAGCTCGTCCACGCGCTCGCGCGCGAGCATCGCAATCTGTGCGTGGTGGGCGACGACGACCAGAGCATTTACGGCTGGCGCGGCGCGGAAATCGCCAATCTGCTCGACCTTGAAAAATTTTTTCCCGAAGTGAAAATCGTCAAGCTCGAACAAAATTATCGCTCGACGACGACGATTTTGAACGCCGCCAACGCGCTCATCAAAAATAACCTGCGCCGCCGCGCGAAACAATTGTGGTCGAAGAAAGGTTCGGGCGCGAAAATTTCCGTGCGCGTTTGCGCGAACGAGGACGAGGAAGCGCGCGAAGTCGTCGGGCAAATCGAATTTGCGCGGCTCGCGCGGCGCGTGCCGTGGGCGGACAACGCGATTCTGTTCCGCACGAACCAGCAATCGCGTCCGATTGAAACCGCACTGCGGCAATCCGGCGTGCGTTATCATTTGATTGGCGGGCAAAGTTTTTTTGACCGGCGCGAAATCCGCGATTTTCTGGCGTATCTCAAGACATTTCTGAATCCGCACGACGACATCAGTTTGCTCCGCATCGCGAACACGCCCGCGCGCGGCTTGAGCGACGTAACGATGGAGCGTTTGCTCGGCGCGAGTCACGAGCGGAAATGTTCCGTGTTCGCCGCCATGAAAAATCCGGTCGTGACCGCGACGTTTCTAAAAAACACGCAACAAAGCATCGCCGCGTTTGTGGAATTTGTGGAACGAACGCAGGCGCAGTTGCGCAATGAACATTTGTCGCGCGAACCGAACATCTTGCAATTGTGGGCGGATAAATTTTTGGACGAAATCGGTTATTTCAACGAATTGCGCCGACAGGAAAAAGACGCGGAAGCTGCCGAAGCGCGCATCCGCAATCTCCGCGAATTGATGGCGACGCTGGATGGAAATTCGCCGGTCGGGAAAATTCCGTTCGCGCGGCTGGAAAATTTTCTCGAAGACGTCACGCTGGATTCCGAGCGCGAAGACGAGGAAGAAAATAAAGGCGACGCCGTGACGCTCATCACGATGCACAGTTGCAAGGGATTGGAATTTCCGCGCGTGTTCATCGTCGGGTTGGAGGACGGATTGCTGCCGCACTCGCGCTCCGCCGCCGAAGGCACGCTGGACGAGGAGCGAAGATTATTTTACGTCGCCGTCACGCGCGCGATGCAATCGCTGGCCATCAGCCATTGCGCGAGCCGGAAAAAATACGGGCAATTGCTGCCGTGCCAGCCGTCGCGTTTTTTGAAAGAATTGCCGGCGGAATTGATTGAAACGGAAGCGGACAAAAAACCGGTGAATCAGGAAACCGGAAAAAATCTGTTCAGCGCGATGCGCGAAGCGGTTGGTTGACGATAATCGCAACTGCCGTTACGTTTGATTGGTAATGAGTGCCATTGAGCAAACAATTGACGCGGGACAATTAAAATTTCGTCCGGCAATGGCGCGCGAAAAATTTACGCCGCTCGCCCGCGAGATTTACACGCTCAAAAAGCAACTCAACGCCGTCATTCTCGCGCACAATTATCAAGTGCCGGAAATTCAGGACGTGGCGGATTACGTCGGCGATTCGCTCGGCCTTTCGCAGGAAGCGGCGAAAACTTCGGCGGACGTGATTGTTTTCTGCGGCGTGCATTTCATGGTGGAAACGGCGAAAATTTTGAACCCGAACAAAATCGTCGTGCTGCCGGACGCCAACGCGGGTTGTTCGCTGGAAGCCAGTTGCCCGGCGGACAAATTGGCGGAATTGCAACGCACAAATCCGAATTTTTGGACGATTGCCTATATCAATTGCAGCGCGGCGGTGAAGGCGTTGAGCGACGTGATTGTCACGAGCGGCAACGCAGAAAAAATTGTCCGCGCCGCGCCGAAGGACAAGGATTTGTTGTTCGTGCCGGACGAAAATCTCGGCGAATGGGTCGCGGAACAAACGGGCCGCCAAATGACGTTGTGGAAAGGGAATTGTTACGCGCACGTCGAATTTCAGCGCGACAATTTGCTCGCGTTGAAAACTCAATTTCCCGACGCGAAAGTGGTGGTTCATCCCGAAAGTTTGCGCGAAGTCCGCGAGTTGGCGGACGCGGTGGCTTCGACGGAAAAAATGATCACGTTTTGCCGCAGCGATTCCGCGCGGCAATTCATCATCGTCACGGAATCAGGCATCATCCACCGGATGCAAAAGGAATGTCCGGGCAAGGAATTCATTTGCGCGCCGGTGTTCGACGCCATGCGCGCGCCGACGGATAAATGCCGTTGCAGCGAATGCAAATTCATGAAAATGAACACGCTGGAAAAAGTGCGCGATTGCATGAAAAATCTCGCGCCGCGCATCGAATTGCCGGAAGCCATTTTGCAACGCGCGCGATTGCCGATTGAGCGGATGCTGCAAATCTCCGCCGCGCCGCTGGAAAACGCGGGCTGATTGGTCCGGCAAAAAAGAAATCGCCCTCATTTTCCCGCCGTTGTAATTTCTGCGGCACGATTATGGCATTGGCGGACATCAGGCGGGATTATTCCTCCGGCAGTTTGCGGCGCGCGGATTTGGACGCGAATCCGGTCGCGCAATTCCAAAAATGGTTCGCGCAGGCAGCGGGCGAGGCTTCGGCGAGTCGCTGGCGGAAAATCGGCGTCGCGCTGTTCAATCTCTGGCGCGCGATTCGCAATCATCGTCCGGCGGACGTGAACGCGATGACGCTGGCGACCGTTGACAAAAACGGAATTCCCTCGACGCGCACGGTTTTGCTCAAGGGCGTTGACGAACGCGGTTTCATTTTTTTCACGAATCACGACAGCCGCAAAGGGCGCGAATTGGCGGAAAATCCGAACGCGGCGCTGACATTTTTCTGGCCGGAATTGGAGCGGCAGGTTTGCGTCGCAGGAACGGTGGAAAAAATTTCGCGTGAAGAATCGGAAAAGTATTTCAAATCGCGGCCGCGCGGCAGTCAATTATCAGCTTGGGCGTCCAATCAAAGCGACACGGTCAAAGACCGCGCGGAACTCGAAGCGAAATGGCGCGAAATCGAAAAGAAATTTCCGGGCGAAATCCCGTTGCCGCCGGATTGGGGCGGTTACGTTTTGAAGCCGGAACGAATTGAATTCTGGCAGGGGCGTCCCAGCCGCTTGCACGACCGTTTCAGTTATACGCGACAGGCGGACGGCACGTGGAAAATCGAACGGCTTTCACCGTAATTTCAAACCGCCCGTCTCTCAAAAATTATAGGAAACGGCACTGACGAGTTTTATGTCGTTGCGCTTGCGTCCGGCAGCCGGCTCGCTATTGAAATTGTCGTCCACATAGACCTGCAAATTCAGGTTTTTGGAAAGCGCGGACTCGATACCCACTTCGCCGTTGATGAGGTAATTTTGAAATCTGTCAACCTCCGGCAAATACTCAGCACTTTCCCAAAATCGCACGCCGTGATAGTTGAATTTATGCTCAAACTTTTCCGCCAGGCGCAATGAGGCATAAGAATCGTCCTCACCGCCCAATTTTTGATAGACATAGCTTACGCCGCCTTCTGTAGAGAATGTGGTCTGCTTTTCCTTGAGCAAATAATAACCGATACCGGGACCGACGGTGACGCGATAATCCAAATCCGCAATGCCATCATGCAATCCTTCTGCGCGCAGATAGCCATACAATTTATCGGAAAACAAATGATTCCATTGAGCGCTTCCATGCAGCGTTTCCACGTTTTCCACGGAATCGTTTTCGCCATAGGCGCCATCCACATCAAAAATGTATTCGTTGTCGGGCGTTTTCTTGTCGGTCAGAAATTTGGCCGTGAACAACAGCGTGTCGCTGTTGCCTTTTGTCATCGTTAACCCCAAAGAGATACTGCTGACCCAGGGAAATTTCGCCGGTGCGTTTGTCAAAGCAGGCGGAGGAGCGACGACATTCGTCACCGTCACCGTGTTGGTGATGGTCACCGTTGTGATGTTCGTAACAAGCGTATAATTGGTTTGCGCCGATGCTTTTGAAAACACCGAAACCAGAATTGCAAAGATGAAGATAATAATTTTTCTATTCGTGACCATAAAATAATTGTTTCCTCTGATTGCCTATGTCCTTTAGGCGTGAATCTACTATTTTTTATTCCGCTCCGTCAATAGAATCTTGAGAATCCTCGCCGATGACTGGTGCGATGGCCTGCAATTTGTCGCCGGATTCCAAATTGATCAATTTTACGCCTTGCGTGTTGCGACCGGCTTCACGGATACCGTTGACGGAAATGCGCACCATTTGTCCTTTGAACGTGATGAGCATGATTTCGTCGTTGTCGCGAACGGTCAGCGCACCGATGACCGCGCCGGTTTTTTCCGTCGTCTTCATCGTGATGATGCCTTTGCCGCCGCGCGACTGGATGCGGTATTCCTCGAAATCCGTGCGCTTGCCGATGCCGTTTTCGCCCGCGACCAAAAGTTTTGCGTCATTCACGACAATCGCCAGCGCGACGACTGCGTCGTCTTTGTAAAGATTGATGCCGCGCACGCCGCCGGCGGGACGACCCATCGGGCGCGCGTCTTCTTCGTTGAACCGGATGCTCATGCCATCGCGCGTGATGAGCACGACTTCGTTTTTGCCGGTCGTCAATTTCACGTCAATCAACACGTCGCCTTGCTCGATGCCGATGGCGATGATTCCGCCTTTGCGGACGTTCGCGAAATCTTCCAGCGCGGTTTTCTTGACCGTGCCTTGTTTCGTCGCGAAGAAAATGAAACCGGGCTGTTCCCAAGTGATGTCTTCCTTGTCAGCATTTGTTTTCGACAAAATGCGAATCAGCGCGGCGACATTTTCGCCGGCTTTCAATTCCAAAATGTTCGCGATGCTGCGTCCTTTCGCCGCGCGACCCATGTCGGGAATTTCATGCACGCGCTCGACATAGACGCGCCCGGTGTTCGTGAAAAACATCAGATAATCGTGCGTGCTCGCCGTGAACAGATGTTCGATGAAATCCTTGTCCTCGTCGGTCGCGGCCTCGCGCGTCGTCATGCCGATGACGCCTTTGCCGCCTCGTCGCTGCGCGCGATAGCTGGAAACGTTCGTTCGCTTGATGAGGCCATTGTGCGTGAGCGTGATGATGACACCTTCGTTTGCGATCAAATCTTCAATCGCGATTTCGCCTTCATCCGGCACGATCTGCGTCTTACGCGGCGTAGCGTATTTTTCTTTGATGACCTTCAATTCATTTTTGATGATGGTCAGCACGCGCGATTCTTTCGCCAAAATGTCGAGCAAATCCTTGATGCGTTCGAGCAATTCCTTGTATTCGGCCTCGACCTTGTCAATTTCCAGCGCGGTCAATTGATACAAACGCAAATCGAGAATCGCGTCCACCTGCCGTTCGCTCAGCGCGTAACGGCCTTTTTCCAGACGCTCTTCGTTGCGGATCAAAATGCCCCAGCGCTCGACCTGTTTTTGCGTCCACTCGAACGCGAGCAATTTCACGCGCGCTTCCTCGCGATTTTTGGATTTGCGGATGATGGCGATGAATTCGTCAAGATTCGCCAGCGCGACAAGATAACCTTCGAGCAATTCCGCGCGTTCCTCGGCCTTCTTCAATTCAAAGCGCGTGCGACGCAAAATGACTTCGCGGCGATGCTCGATGTAACATTGAATCAATTCCTTGAGATTGAGCGTCTTCGGTTTGCCGTGGTCAATCGCGAGCGAATTGACACTGAACGAAACTTCCAACTGCGTGT
Source organism: Verrucomicrobiia bacterium (assembly GCA_035546095.1). Classification (GTDB taxonomy): domain Bacteria; phylum Verrucomicrobiota; class Verrucomicrobiia; order Limisphaerales; family UBA11358; genus UBA11358. The sequence goes on from DASZXB010000083.1 coordinate 26,587, forward strand.
GCTTGTGCAGGTTCGCGATGACGACTTTTGGATTGCCGTCGCGCTTGAGTTCCATCACGAGCCGCGTGTTTTCGTCCGACTCGTTGCGCATCGCGGAAATTTCCGTGATGATTTTTTCGTTCACCAATTCGGCGATTTTTTCTTCGAGCGCCGCGCGATTCACGTTGAACGGGATTTCCGTGATGACGAGTTGCTCGCGATTGCCCTTCAATTCCTCGACGCCGACGCGCCCGCGCAGTTTCATGCTGCCCTTGCCAGTCTCGAAATAACTTTTGATGCCTTCGACGCCGCAAATCATTCCGCCCGTCGGAAAATCCGGTCCTTTGATGAATTTCATCAATTGCTTGACCGTGATGTTCGCGTCGTCAATCTGCGCGCAAATGCCGTCAATCACTTCGCCGAGATTGTGCGGCGGCATATTCGTGGCCATGCCGACGGCGATGCCCGTGCCACCGTTGACGAGCAAATTCGGAAACGCGGACGGAAATACCGTCGGCTCGGTCATGCGCTCGTCGTAATTCGGCACGAAATCCACCGTGTCCTTGTCCATGTCCTCCATCAACGCCGCGCCGAGATGCGTCAGCCGCGCTTCGGTGTAACGCATCGCCGCCGGCGGATCGTCTTCGATGGAACCGAAATTACCCTTGCCGTCCACGAGTTTTTCCCGCATCGCCCACGGCTGCGCCATGTGCACGAGCGTCGGGTAAATCACCGCTTCGCCGTGCGGATGGTAATTGCCCGAAGTATCGCCGCAGATTTTCGCGCACTTGTAATGCTTGCGTCCGGGATAGAGCGAAAGCTCATGCATCGCATAAAGAATGCGCCGTTGCGACGGTTTCAAGCCGTCGCGCACGTCCGGCAGCGCGCGCGAAATGATGACGGACATCGAATAGTCGAGGAACGAATTTTTGATTTCGTCCGCGACGTTGATTTTCGCAATTTTTTCTCCTGCCGCGAACAACGGCGTGTTGCTCACCGGCAAATCGTTCGATTCTTTGGATTTGTTTTCGTCAGCCATTTTGTAAATCAGTTGTCAATCGTTTGTAAAATTTTTTGCCGGCGGAAAAACTTCGATTTTCATTTTTCGCGCCGCATCCGCCAATCGTCCATCCGTGGTCACCAGCGGAAAATCCTGGCATAAATCCACCGTCGCCAGATGAATCGCGTCCAGCGTGCGCAACGGCGCCGGCGGATGACAATGTTCCAGACAGTGAATCGCTTTCCGCAATACGGTTGAATTCAGCGGCTGGAACTTGATTTCGTCATCCGCAATGCGCGCGTGAAACTCCTTCCACGCGAGGCGGCGGTCGGCGGCGTCAATTTTCCCGGCGCGCTCGCGCGCAAGCAACGCCGAGAAAACTTCCGTCTGCGCCAATTCCGACGTGACCAATCGCTGGCCTTCCAGCGAACGAATAAAAAATTCGCTGTCCGGCTCAACAACCAGCAATTTGACGATGATGCAGGAATCAAGATACATGATTACCAGCCGCGTCCATCGCGATCTTCGCGGATGATTTCTTCCGCCGCCGGTCCACCGCGCCACGGCGGCATTTTTTTGAGATGCTCCCAAGTGCCGGTGAAAACTTTTCGCTCTTTCCGTTTTTCCACCGGCGACAAAACCGCTTTCGGTTCACCATCGCTCGTGATAGTCACTTCCTGACCACCCGCAACCATTTCGAGCAATGCCGATAGTTTGGCTTTGGCCGCGCGCACGGGGATCGCTAAACCAATTCCCGGCAACGCCACCGTTTCGCGCAATGTCATTGCCCCTGTTGTTTCAGCTTTCATTTTTAATTTCGGCAAACGCTGCCGATATAATGGTTTTTCTTTCTTCATGCGCGAATGTAGTCACACGAGACCACACTGTCAACTCTTTTCCAAATCTTTTTAATCAAACATCCAAATTTCTCACATTCAAGGCGTTGTCTTCGATGAACTGGCGGCGCGGCTCGACTTCCTCGCCCATCAATCTGGAAAACATTTCTTCGGCTTCGACCGCGTCAGTCAAATCAATGCGCAACAATTTGCGCGCCGACGGATTCATCGTCGTTTCAAAAAGTTCTTTTGCATCCATTTCGCCCAAACCTTTGAAACGGTAAATCTGCATTCCTTTTTTGCCGACGGATTTCACACTGCTCAAAATTTCGGGAATGGAAAACAGCGGCGTGACCGTTGCGCGCTCGCCTTCGCCCTCGACCAATTCAAACAACGGCTTGTCTTGCGCCGCGTAATGGTCAACGTTCAAACCTTTTTTGGCGAGCTTGCCGAGCAAGTCCGCGATGGCTTTGCTCTCGTGGTGCAAGTCGGCTTCGGTCGCGCGGCGTGTCTGATTTTTCGGTTTGTCGGTTTTTTCCTTTGAATCGCCGTTGGCAAACAAATCGTCGTTCTTGTCCTTGAATTTCTGAACCTCGTCCAAATCCTCGAAATAATGAACCGTCTCGTCGTTGCCTTCGCGCACTTTGATAAGATAAACTGGAAACGTCCCTTTCTTTGTGCGTTTCTCGACATAATCCGCGAAATCGCCGCCCTGCCGCCGGATAAACGTCGCGTATTTGTCGAGCGATTCGAGCAGCGTAAGAATTTCCTCCAACTGCTTCGGCGCGAGTTCGCGTCCGTCCGCGAGATTTTTCAATTTCACTTCCTCGACGCCGTTCTGGAGCAAAATGCGATTCAACTGAGCATCGTCATCCACATAATCCGTTTTCTTTTTGCGCGTCACCGAATACAACGGCGGCTGCGCAATATAAACGAAACCGTCCTTCACGAGTTTCGGCATTTGGCGATAGAAAAATGTGAGCAACAGCGTGCGAATGTGCGAACCGTCCACGTCCGCGTCGGTCATGATGATGATTTTGTGATAGCGCAATTTCGCGAGGTCGAACGCGCCTTCGCCCTCGCCGTCGCCGATGCCCGTGCCGATGGCGGTGATCATCGTGCGGATTTCGTTGTTCTGCAAAACTTTGTCCAGCCGCGCTTTCTCGACGTTGATGAGTTTGCCGCGAATCGGCAGAATCGCCTGAAATTTCCGGTCGCGTCCCTGCTTCGCCGAGCCGCCGGCGGAATCACCTTCGACAATATACAATTCCGTGTTCACCGGGTCGCGGTCGGAACAATCCGCCAATTTTCCGGGCAAACCGCCGCCCGTCAGCGCGGATTTGCGGACGGCTTCACGCGCCTTTCGCGCCGCCTCTCTCGCGCGCGCCGCGTTCAAACCTTTGTCAATGATTCGCTTTGCAATCGGCGGATTCGCGTCGAAATACGCCATCAATCCTTCGTAAGTCACCGAACCCGTGATGCGCTCGACTTCCGGCGAGAGCAATTTCACTTTCGTCTGCGATTCAAATTTCGGGTCGCTGTGCTTCACCGAAATCACCGCCGTCAATCCTTCGCGCACGTCGTCGCCCGTGATTTGCGGGTCTTTTTCCTTCAGCAAACTGTTCGACTTCGCGTATTGATTGATGGCGCGCGTCACGGCACTGCGAAATCCGCTCAAATGCGCGCCGCCATCGGGATTATGCACCGTGTTTGTGTAGCAAAGCACCTGGTCGTTGTAACTGTCGTTGTATTGCATCACGACCTCGACATGCACCTCGATTTTCTTGTCATCCAGCTTTTCTTCCGTTTGCTTGCTGAACGCAATCGGCTTGGGATGCAGCGGCTCTTTATTTTTGTTCAACTGCTTGACGAATTGCTCGATGCCGTCGCGATAATAAAAACTTTCCGGCTTGGAATCCGCTTGCCGCTCATCCTGAAAAACGATTTCGAGGCCGGAATTCAAAAACGCCAGTTCGCGCAAACGCTGCGCGATGATGTCTGCTTTGAATTCCACCGTGTCGCGAAAAATTTCCGAATCGGGCTTGAACGTAATCAACGTGCCCGTGTGACTCGACTTGCCGATGACGTTCAATTTCTTCGTCGTCTTGCCGCGCTCAAATTCCATTTGATACACCTTGCCGTCGCGCGACACTTCAACCTCGAACCATTCCGAAACCGCGTTCACGCATTTCGCGCCGACGCCATGCGTGCCGCCGGAAAATTTGTAACCACCCTGACCGTATTTGCCGCCTGAATGTAACGTCGTCAAAACCAGTTCGACGCCGGGAATTTTATATTGCGGATGAATGTCCACCGGAATTCCGCGCCCGTTGTCGCGAATCGAAATCGAACCGTCCATGTGAATCGTCACTTCAATTTTGTCGCAGTGACCCGCGAGATGTTCGTCCACCGAATTGTCCAAAACTTCCGAGACGCAATGATGCAGCGCGCGCTCGTCCGTGCCGCCGATATACATACCCGGCTTTTTGCGAACGGCTTCGAGACCCTCAAGTTTGCCCAATTGCGCCGAGCCGTAATTGCCCTTCACTTTTCCGCTGTTTTCTTCCGCTGAATCAGAATTTTTCGCCATAAAAATTGAATAAAACCGCCGCAAATTTCTCCTGTCGGCAGGTTGCAAAAATGATAAAAAAAATTGCCGTTTCTCACAACGATTATTTGAAGAATTTTTGACTAAAAAATACCATTAGTTGTGGCATTTTTTACTTGCCAACCAAACCTGTTGTATTTCCGGAATTTCCTGCTTTTCCGTTTTCAGAGTTAAATCCATCTCGCTTTTTGCGCGTGTAAATTCTATTTTTGCGAATGGCTTTTGCCGAAAATTTATTGTCCCATCCCGACCAATTTGTCCGCCGCCACATCGGGCCAAATTCCGCCGAAGCCGCCGAAATGCTCGCCCTGCTCGGCTTCAAAACTGCGGACGAACTCGTGGACGCCGCCGTGCCCAAAAACATTCGGCTCGAAAAAAATTTGAATCTGCCCGCCGCCAAAAGCGAATTCGACGCCCTCGCCGAACTCAAAAAAATCGCCGCCGAAAACAAAGTCTTCCGCTCCTTCATCGGCATGGGCTATTGCGACACCATCACGCCGCCCGTCATTCAGCGCAACGTCCTTGAAAATCCCGGCTGGTATACCCAATACACGCCTTACCAAGCCGAGATTTCGCAAGGCCGCCTCGAAGCGTTGCTGAATTTTCAAACGATGGTTTCCGATTTGACCGCGCTCGACATCGCCAACGCGTCGATGCTTGACGAAGCCACGGCTTGCGCCGAGGCGATGATGATGTCGCACCGTTTCAAAGGCGCAGACGGAAAAAATGTTTTCTTCGTTTCAGCGCATTGTCATCCGCAAACCATCGAAGTCGTCCGCAATCGCGCGCAAGCGTTGGGAATTGAAATCGTCATCGGCAATCACGAGACGTTTGAATTCAACGACAAAATTTTCGGCGCGCTCGTGCAATATCCCGACACCCTCGGCGCGATTCACGATTTCTCCGGCTTCGCCGAAAAAACGCACGCGGCAGGCGCGTTGCTCACCGTCGCGACGGATTTGCTCGCGTTGACTTTGATTAAACCGCCCGGCGAATTTGGCGCGGACATCGCCGTCGGCAGCGCGCAACGCTTCGGCGTGCCGCTCGGTTACGGCGGCCCGCACGCCGGATTTTTCGCCACGCGCGACGAATTCAAACGCCAGATGCCCGGACGCATCGTCGGCGTTTCCAAAGATTCGCGCGGCAAACCCGCGTTGCGCCTTGCGCTCGGCACGCGCGAACAACACATCCGCCGCGAAAAAGCCACGAGCAACATTTGCACCGCGCAAGCCCTGCTCGCAAACATGGCGTCGCTCTACGCCGTTTATCACGGCGCGGATGGATTGACAAAGATCGCCCAACGCGTGCATGACATTGCGGATTCTTTTGTAGGCGCACTGACAGCGTATGATTTCAAAGTAGTGGGTGCGGATTTTTTTGACACAGTCGGAGTGAAGTGCAGTTCTGCAAAACAACGTGACGAAATAATTCAACGCGCAACAGAAAAATTGATTAACCTTCGTTCATGTGGGGAAGATTTGATTTTTGTTTCATTTGATGAAACTTCAAATTCGGCGACCTTGTATGAATTGATTTCCGTTTTTACCGGCAAGCCTTTAGAGCATGTCACACCCAAAAAACATTTTGATGTTGGCGAAATAAAATCCGAGCCTGCGGATCATTTCAAGCGCACCAGTAAATTTCTTCAACATCCGGTTTTCAATCGCTATCACTCCGAAACCGAAATGTTGCGTTACATCAAACGCCTCGAATCGCGCGATTTGTCGCTCACCGCCTCGATGATTCCGCTCGGCTCTTGCACGATGAAATTGAACGCCGCCGCCGAAATGTTCCCCGTTTCGTGGCCGGAATTTGCCAAAATTCATCCCTTCGCGCCGCTCAACCAAACGCGCGGCTACCAAACGCTGTTTCAAAATCTGGAAAATTGGCTCGCGGAAATCACCGGCTTCGCGGGAATTTCATTGCAGCCCAACGCTGGTTCGCAAGGCGAATATGCCGGACTCCTCGTCATCCGCGCCTATCACGCGGCGCGCGGCGAAGCGCATCGCAAAATTTGTCTGATTCCCACGTCCGCGCACGGCACAAATCCCGCGAGCGCGGCGTTGGCCGGAATGAAAATTGTCGCCGTCGCGTGCGACGACAAAGGCAACATTGACGTGACCGATTTGCGCGCCAAAGCCGAAGCGCACAAAAATGAACTCGCCTGCCTCATGGTCACTTATCCCAGCACGCACGGCGTGTTCGAGGAAACCATCCGCGAAATTTGCGAAATCATCCACGCGAACGGCGGACAAGTTTACATGGACGGCGCGAACATGAACGCGCAAGTCGGTCTCACCTCGCCCGGCTTCATCGGCGCGGACGTTTGCCATTTGAACCTGCACAAGACATTTTGTATTCCACACGGCGGCGGCGGTCCGGGCGTCGGACCGATTGGCGTCGCCGAACATCTCGTTGAATTTTTGCCCGGTCACAACGTCGTGAATCTCGGCGGCGAAAATCCGATTGGCGCGGTGAGCGCCGCGCCGTGGGGCAGCGCGAACATTCTGCCGATTTCGTGGATGTATATCGCCATGATGGGCGCGGACGGCCTGACCGAAGCGACAAAATTCGCCATCCTCAACGCGAATTATATTTCCAAGCGGCTCGAAAATTATTTCCCGACGCTCTACAAAAATCACGGCCTCGTCGCGCACGAATGTATTCTCGACCTGCACGGCTTCCACAAAACCACTGCCGAAGACGTTGCGAAGCGGCTCATGGATTACGGTTTTCACGCGCCGACGCTTTCATTTCCGGTCGCCGGAACACTCATGGTCGAACCGACCGAAAGCGAATCCAAATATGAACTGGATCGTTTCTGCGACGCGATGATTTCCATTCACGCCGAAATGACCGCGATTGAAAACGGCGCGGTGGACGCGAAAAACAATCTGCTCAAAAACGCCCCGCACACCGCCGACCAAATCGCCAGTGAAAATTGGAATCGCCCTTACACGCGCGAAACCGCCGCATTTCCCGCCAAAGATTTGCACGAATACAAATTCTGGCCGCACGTCAGCCGCGTGGACAATGTCTTCGGCGACCGCAATCCCGTGTGTTCGTGCGCGGGGATGGAGAATTATTCTGAATAAAATGCACGTTAGCTTGCAAAAGGAATGAACAATTGATTTTATCATTCTCGTGCAATGAAATCCGATCTTCAAATTAGAGCTGAAGAAGCAGTAAAAAAATTTGACAACGCTCGAAAGCCAGTTGTTTTTGAATTTGCTGGCGTGCCAAAAGCAGGAAAGACCAGCACTCTCGGAGCGTTACAAGCTTTTTTGAAGCGTTCTGGATTTCGTGTTGAAGTAGTAGTTGAGCGCGCGTCAGTTTGTCCGGTCCGCGACAAAAAACATTCAAATTTTAACATTTGGACTGCTTGCACGACTCTCGCACAAATTCTTGAAAAAACTCAAAATCCTCCGCGTCCAGATGATCCGCACATTTTAATTTTGGACAGAGGCCTTTTTGATTCAATTTGTTGGCTTTCTTTAATGGAACATCTCGAACGCATTCGTTCGGAAGAACGCGAAATCGTAGAAAAATTTTTAAAAATTGGTGATTGGCGAAAACGGATTTCTGCCGTTTTTGTGATGACTGTTAAACCAGAGGATGCGATGACGCGAGAACAGGGACTTTTACCAGTTCAAAGCTCGAAAGGTTCAATTATGAACCACGAAGTGCTTCAACAAATGTTGAAAACGACAGAAGAAAATGTAAAAAGGCTTAAAAAAGATTTTCGCATTTTTGAAATTGATACATCAGGAAATTCAAAAGATGGACCAAAACGAACGGCTGAAAAAATCGCCGACCTCGCGTTAAATGTAATCGAAGAACATTTGCGTGAAGATATTCTTTGCCTGCCGCGAAAGAAAATTACCGATTTGTTTGGCGACCGAAGATTTATTCCTTTAGATGAGGCTCAAAAACTTGTGCATTCATTTGGTAAACAGCCAATCTTCCGTCCTCGTGACGAAGCAGAAAGCGATAAAGAGCTTGTCCAAGCTCTTCCAATCGTTGTAATCCGAAACAAAAGCGGAGATGTTTTACGCTTACGGCGAAAAGAGCGTGATGGAGAAAATCCGTTGCATGAAAAAATTGTAATTTGGGCTGGAGGACATGCTCGAAAGGAAGACCAAGCAAATGGAGAAACATTGGTTCAATGCGCCATTCGAGAGCTTCAAGAAGAATTACGATTGAGCCTTGATCCGAATGAGTTGCAGCTTCATGGAGCAATTTATTTTAACCAAAACCAAAAGTCGGCACGGCACGTCGCAATTTTATACGAATGGAGAGCGCCAGCCGATGATGTGGCTATGGTTTTAAGCACTGCTGAATTTTTTGAAAGGCGAGGAACGGCTTTAAGTGGAACATTTGTTTCGTTAAAAAGTTTATTTGCGGATGTTGAAAATGAAAAAATTGACGAGCCGTGGTCAGTTGAAATTGTTCAACAGGTTTTAGGAAAAGGGCAATTTAATTTTTCACGCCGTCTTCTTTAATTCAGCTTGGATGGCGGCCAATTCCGCGCGCGGTTCGTCTTCGACGTGTTGCATCCGGTCGGCGCGGCGATACCAATAGCGGGCGTTGCCCGAATCGCCTTCAATTTTGTGCAGCACGGCGTGAATCCATGCGGCGGTGGCGTCATCTTCGTATTGCTGGGCGAGTTGATGCGCGGCGTCCCATTCGCCAACCAACACCAGTTCAATCGCTTTCAACAATTCATCGTTCATCGCGCTCATGGATGGTTCACCTTCACGCGGGCGTTGGAATGTGCGCCAGAATTTCTGCGACGATATTTTCGGTTTTGGCGTCGCGGAATTTTTCTTCGCGGCGGATAATCAGGCGGTGCGCCAGAACTTTTTGCGCGAGCGATTTGACGGTTTCGGCGGAAACGGAATCGTGGCCGTCAATCGCGCTGGCGGCTTGCGCGGCGCGAAATAGTCCGAGCGAGCCGCGCGGACTCGCGCCGAGCAGCAACGCGGGATGTTCGCGCGTGGCGCGGACGATTTTCAGAATATAATCGGCGACGGCGGGCGGCACTTTCACTTCACGCACGGCGTCCGAACATTTCGTGATTTTGTCCGGCGTCGTGACGGGACGAATCGTTTCAATCGGATGGCGCAATTGAAAACGCTCGACCATCGCCTTTTCGTCGTTCAATTCCGGGTAGCCCAGATTCATCCGCAGCAGGAAGCGGTCTTTTTGCGCTTCGGGCAGCAGAAACGTGCCTTCCTGCTCGACGGGATTTTGCGTGGCGACGACCATGAACGGTTTTTGCAGCCGGTAAGTGACGTTGCCTTCGGTGACGGACGCCTCGCCCATCGCTTCGAGCAACGCGGCCTGCGTGCGCGGGCTGGCGCGATTGATTTCGTCCACGAGCACGAATTGCGAAAAGAGCGGGCCGAAATGAAATTCCGAGCGTCCGGTCTGCGAATTGAAATGTGGTTCGCCGAGCACGTCCGACGGCTGCAAATCGGGCGTGCATTGGATGCGCTTGAACGTGCAACCGGCGCTTTCGGCGAGCGCGCGGGCGAGCATCGTCTTCGCCACGCCGGGCACGTCTTCAATCAGCAAATGTCCCTCGGCCAGCAAAACGGCGACGGCCAGCGTGACCTGCTCGTGTTTGCCGACGATGACGGTTTCGACGTTGGCAATGAGTTGGCGCGCCACGGCGGAAACGTCCGCCGCCGAAAGCGCCTTCGGTTTTTCCACCGGCGGCAATGTGACTTTCGGTTTTTCTTTTTCGACTGGTAGAATGGAGATAGCCATAAATTTACGCTTTCAAAAATTCTGTGAGCGAACTTGCGATGTCCTGCAACGCATTGATTTCCGCCGCCGAATACTCGTGTTCGCGGCGCGTGCCGATGCCAAATGTTCCCACAAGTTTGTCGTTTTGGCGAATCGGCACGCAAACCGCGCCGCCGACGCCGGTTTGTTTCGCGCCCGGTTTGGCGACGCCGCTGGAGTCCGTCTGCAAATTGCAAATTGTCACCGGACGATTTTCCGCCGCGACTTGTCCGGCGATGCCTTTGCCAACAGGAATTATTTTCACAACGTCGAGCATTTGCGGCGGTAAACCGATTTGCGCGGCGAGATGCAGCCATTGTTTTTCCGCATCCAAAACGTGAATCGTTCCGGTTTCGGAATTAAATTTCGCGAGCGTATCGTGCAGGATTTTTTCTAAAGCGATTTTGTTCATAAACCTATTCTTATTTCTCGCCGCTGATTGAAGCAGGGCGCAGGCGTAAAATCAGCAGCGCGCCAATAATTGACAACACCGCGCTGTAACTGAAAGCTGTGACCGTTCCGAGCGCCGTCCACAGCGCGCCGACGATGATACTGGACAGAAAATCGCCGATGCCGTTGATGGTCGCTAAAACACCGAACGCCATGCCGTGCTGCGATTCATCGGTCAATTCCGCGCAGAGCGAATCTTCCAAAGTTTCTTCGAGCGCGACGTTCGTTCCGCCGAGAATGAAAATCAGCGCGAGCGTCCAAATGTGAATGGGAAACGCCATGATGCTAATGCACATGAGCGCGGCGAGCGAGTAGCCCAGCGCAAGCAATTTGTTTTTCGGAAAATGGTCGCCGAGCCAGCCGCCGATATAGGCAAACGCCGCGTAAAAAATGTTGTGCAAAACATAAAGCGCAACGGCGACGCTCGCGGCTTTGGCCACGCCCAAACTTGGCGTCAATTTTTGTGTCGCCAACAAAATCAGCATCGAATGGGCAAATGCGCCGACGCCGAATAATCCGACGGCGACGACAAATTTTCTGTAAGCTACAGGCAACATCCGCAGTTGTTGTCCAAAAGAAATATGCGGCACCGGCTTTCGTTCTTTTTCTTTTACAACGAAAGCAATAAGGCCAACCGCAATAAGGCTTGGAACGAGCGTTGCCGCGAACAGCAGCGGATAGCGATGATGAAAAGCGATGAGCAGCAGAAACGCCGTGGCCGGTCCGACGATTGCGCCGCACGTGTCCATCATGCGCTCGAAGCCGAAGGCGCGTCCGTAAGTTTCGCGCGTGACCGAGCCGGCGAGCAACGCTTTGCGAACCGGCGTGCGCACGCCGCGACCAAGCCACGCCAACGCGCGGGCAATCAAAATGTGCCATGCCGCCGTCGCCAAACCAAATGCCGCCGTGCCAAACGAAGTGAACAGATAACCGACGACGGCAATCGGTTTGCGCCGCGGCAATTTGTCCGTGTAAAAGCCGGACGCCATTTTTGCGAAACTGGAAAGTCCGTCGGAAACGCCTTCAATCAAACCGAGCCACGCGGCGGCGACACCCATCGTCGCCAGAAACGCGGGCAAAACCGCCGTGGCGGTTTCATGCGCCCAATCGCTGAACAGCGACGCCAGCCCGATGCCCAGCACGGTGCGATTGAGCCATTTCATTTAATGACGGTATAAACAGTTTTTGCCATCAGCTTTGCGCCGGCGGCGTTGGGATGCACGGTGTCGCGAGAAATGAGTTCCGGTTTGCCGGTGAATGGCGTGTTCAAATCAATGACGTTCACGCCGGTGTCTTTGGCGATTTGTTGGATGAGCGGAATGATTTCGTCGTGGATGGTTTTGTCGTTGATGCCCCAGCGTCCGGGAAAACAGGGCGTGGGCAAACATACATAAATTTTCGCAGACGGATTCGCCTTGCGGAATTCGGCAATCAACGCTTCGTAATCGGGCACAAAATCGGCCTTGTATTGCCAAACGTCCGGCGCGTTGCCGGAATCCAGACTGCCGTCGCCGCGATGTTTGCTGTCGTTGGTGCCAAGCAGGATGACGACAATGTCCGGTGCGAACGCCAGCGCGTTGTCATGCTCTTTTTGTTTGATGTAAGGAAGATTGCCGCGACGCAACAGTGTCGCACCATTGTGCCCGAAATTGCGAACGTCGTAGCCCGCGCCCAAAAATTTGCCGAGTTGCGCGGGGTAAGAATCCTGTTGGCGATTGGTAATCGTCGCGCCATAAGTAATGCTGTCGCCGACGCACGCCACGCGAATGGCAGAGGATTGCGCTGTGTCTGTCGCGCGGATGTTGCCGACGATGCAAAAATTCAAAAAACCGGCGAGCGCGACACATTTGAACAAAGAGGAAGCGAGGCTTTTCATTTCGTTTATTGGCTTGTGGTTTATCGTTTTGCGGGAATTGTAACGCAACGTCCATGATTTTTCGAGCGCGATTTGAGCCTGTGCATAATTTACGGTTGCGCCGGAAAAGGAAAAAGCCATGATGTTGCCATGCGAGATTTGAAGCGCGCTTTGATTTGGATTGTCTGTTTTGTCTGGATGCCAGCGGTTTCCGCCTTCGCGCAAGCCGGCGACTTGCCGCGTATCTCCGCCGTGGACGCGACAAATTACATGGATCAGGAAGTTGTCGTCACGGATAAGGTGGTGCAAGTGGCGGTGCGGCCCACGGTCTGGTTGTTGAACCTGAATCAACGGTATCCTGATTCGCCACTGACGTGCGTGATCCGCAACAAGGACACAAATAATTTTCCGGCGCTGGAACATTATCTGGGCCGCCGCGTTGAAGTCACGGGGCAGGTTGTTAATTACGACGGTCGCCCGGAAATGGTCCTGACTTCTCCCGATCAAATCAAAATTGTGACCGCCAACGCCACTGCAAAAGCCGCGTCCGCCGCGACGGGGGCACAAACAAAAACTCAATCGGCGGCGCAACCGACATCGGTCGTGCCCGCACCTCTGCCAACTGCGGAAAAACCCGATCTTGTAAATTGGTGGATGGCCAGCTCAATCGTCGCGGGCGTCGTACTGGCCGGTTTGCTATTTTTTGTCTTGCGGCAAAGAAAGGCAAGTCCGCAACCCGCGACACCATCCGCGAGCGCTTTGACGCCGACAAAAAGTGAAATGCCGGCCAATCCCGCGTCCGTCGAAGAATGGAAGCAGCGCGCGTTGGTGGCCGAAGCAATGGCCGGCAAACAAGGCCAAATGCTCCGCGAAAAAATCATGCCGGAATTGACCGAATTCGCGAAACAAAGTCTTGTGCAGGGACTTTACGCGCAGCGCAACGCGCTGATTGAAACGCAGCAAAAAGCGCAGCAGGCGTTGACAGAAATGGAATCACGGCTCGCCGCCATGCAATTGCCGCTGGCTGAACGCATCCGTGCCTACGAAAAACGCATCGCCGAATTGGAAAAGGAAGTCGAATCGCAGGGCGAGGAAGTGCGTGAATTGACCCGCGCCACGCTCGCGCTGGTGCGCCGCAAATTGGAGGACGAACGGGAACTTCAGCGCGCGCAAAATCGTTTTAATTAAGTGGAATTTTTCCGTTCAACTCACGATTCATTTTGAGATTTCCACAAATCATTGCGTGTGCGCGCCGTGAACCGGAGTCAGAATTTGTTTTTCCCAACCAGGTCCCGCCCACAAAATATGCAGGCTTGCATCGCCGGTCGCATGAACGTATTCAATTTTGACGGCGACCGGACGATTGGCGCGCAGTTTGATTTTTTGGGAGGCTTCACCGCGCTCCGGTGAATTTTTGTCCAGCAACAATTTGCCGTTCACGAATACTTTCACCTGATTATCGCTATCGGCGTAAAAGGTGTAAGTTCCATTGGTCAACGGCATTATCTTTCCCGTCCAGCGCACGGAAAAATTTTGCTCGGGCACGCCGGCGGAAGCGTCGGGCGAACCGGTGCCGCGTTCGGCGCCGAGGTCAAAATCAATCATCGGCGTGACGGATTTTTTGGCGAGTTCGGTGAAATTCGCATCCTTGTAATACTCCACGTCGAACAACGGCGCGTTGGCAAAGCCTTCAGCGCCGAGCAACGCTTTGACGTCATCCACCGACCACGGATGGCCGTCGGGATAAACGATTCCGTGGAATGGCTTCACCGCCTCGTCTTTGCGCGGATGCTCGCGATTTTCGTCCCACGTAAACCGGCAATTGTCACGGCCAATGCCCAATTCCCAGAAGATGAATCCCGTCTTGCCCTTGAAATGTT
>DASZXB010000084.1:0-1574 GCA_035546095.1 Verrucomicrobiia bacterium
CGCGGCTGCGCTGCCGGCCATTGACGGTTTCGACCAGGACGCCGGCGATGCCGGGCGAAGGCAGGAAAAGGGTTTTGCGTTGCGAAAAGGGTTCAAACGCCGGTAGTTTTTTGGGCGGCAAATGGGCCATAAGAGCTTAACAGGTTCATGGTTCGTTTGTCAGGGGCCGGTTGGCTGTAATCCAGCCGGTCCCAAATTCGTGATAATCTAAAATTGGACGTTATTCACATTGTAATTGGAAACGACGCCATTCTTAAAACTGAAAGCAATGGACTTGGTCCAATTATCATAATAAGGATTGATCCATGATTTGTGTAATTGAGAAAAGCGAACCGAATAGGTCCAAATTTCATCAGGCATCAATGCAGCAGCAAGTCCCGATCCCGCCATTGAATTTTCCACGAGCGGTTTACCGAACCACAAACGAACTTCTTCTTTGGTTGTTTGACCGATAATTATATGAGACTTCAACCATTCTGGCGACATTTGGTCATTCAACTGATTAAAAGCCTCATCATTTCCAGCGCAACCGCATAGCACAGCGCCGAAAGCAACGATCAAGAACCAAGTTAAAAATCTCATTTTGTGAATAAGTTTAGGTTGTGTTGGACAGGATTTGTCCAACCCCGTTTGCCAGATTACCGGAATGAAAACGGGAAAATTCTGCCGGGTAATGCTTGAACCGGAACTGGAAGAAATCGCAGCGCTTTGGCCGCCGGCAAAACGGTTTGAGGCCGCGCAAAAACTGCGCCGCTGGGCGAGGCAATTGACTATCAGCGCAATGGTCATGGTGAACGATTCTAAACCTTCTCTCCGCCGGCGCGCCGTGCCAATTTTGCCGCGCCGGAAGCTGGTTTTGAATTAGGACGATCATTCATCGCAGCGGCAGAAGGATGATATGGCGGATAGCGAAAAGGTTTGCGTCCACCTTTACCAGAACGTCCTGGCGGCAATGCGAATTCCTGCGGAACATCCTTACCCATCGCAATCAGTTTTTCACGAATCGCATCTCGGATGAACTTTGAGCGATCTGCATATCCCAAGCTTTCCAACTCTCCGTCAATGAAATCTCGAAAGATAACCTTCATCGGCAGATTAACGAGTGTTTGACCAGGTGCGCGTCGCATAGCTACATAAGTGTCTATAAAAATCAGAGGAAGATTTCAATAAAAAAGTGTTGACTACTTGTTCTTTATTCAGTAAAGACACATGAAGCATGAAGCGCGGATCACTAAAAAAAGCAGAAAGCACGCTGGTAAATTTTTATGCGCCCGACCCGCTTTTGGTTCAGGTCGAAGAGGCCGTCGTCGAGCTCGATACTGATAGAAGCAAGTTCATCAGGACTGCCATTCGAGAAAAACTCAACAAGCACGGGATAAAAATTCCGAAAGAGGCAGCGGCATGACCGCAATCGAATCCAATCCCATTACCGAGCCGATTTACGAGGCCATCGCGCGGGCGGAAGACGCGCACCAGTTGTTGCGCATCGAGCGCGTCACGATTCCGCATTGCGCGGGGATTTCGGACGAGGAACGCGCCGGATTGCGGCGCGCGGTGCGCGAACAGTTTTCAAA
>DASZXB010000085.1:0-1981 GCA_035546095.1 Verrucomicrobiia bacterium
CGCGGCTGCGCTGCCGGCCATTGACGGTTTCGACCAGGACGCCGGCGATGCCGGGCGAAGGCAGGAAAAGGGTTTTGCGTTGCGAAAAGGGTTCAAACGCCGGTAGTTTTTTGGGCGGCAAATGGGCCATAAGAGCTTAACGGGTTCATGGTTCGTTTGTCAGGGGCCGGTTGCCTGACCGCAGCCGGTCCCGCTTAAAAATTATCTAACATTTCTCAATAATCAGGAAAATAATCTGGAATATAAGTTACAGAAAACACCTCTCCATTTCTCAAAGTAACGTAAGTTTCACCACACTTCCAATCGGAAATGGAAACATTCCCGTAATCGCTTGAATCAACAATCTGCCATTGGTCGGTTTGCCAACTTGCCAAAACATCCATTGCAGACATTCCCACAATAACGCGTCCTGCCAAAATAGCCGAACGGATTTCAGGTGACAATTCAGGATGTGAGTTAGTGTAATTTTTTCGACCATCGAATTGCCTTCTAATCAAATTTGCACGCTCATTTTTGACAGTCTCTATTTGTGCCGGAGTTGTCATACCCTCTCTTAATTCCCATATTTCGTTGTTACTAAGATCGGGATGTGATGCGATATATTGGTTACTCACCAGCAATGCTTGCTGCTTTTGGACTTCGTATTGCTGCATCGCCTGGTCAACGCAGCCGGTTTGCAACGCACCAGCAACAAAAAGGCAAAGCAGATTTTTCATTTTGTGAATAAGTTTAGGTTGCGTTGGACAGCTTTTGTCTAATCATTGGCGTCATCCTCACCCGACGTTCACGAAAGGAAAACCCATGAACGCCAGAAAACTTTTGCCGGATGAATTGAGAAAGCGGATAGCGCATTTGTCGGTTGAAGAAATCAAGTCAATGGTAGCGTGGATGCAGCGCGATCTGGCCGCGCTGGAGATTTTTTTGCGCGCTTCGGCTTTGGATAAGAAATCGGCTTACCGACGTTCTCGGCATAATGTTTTACCGCCGCCGCGATTTTTGAATTAGATTTGTCATTTAACGAAACAGAAGTCGTTTTTTCCCGATCAGGAGCCAAAGCCAATTTTTCATCCACCGGAATTCCAATCCGATTCAATTTTTCAACGATAGCTAACCGAATAAAAGTGCTTTGATCTCTCCTAATTTGTTCGCGCCCAACCTTGATGGCCTTTCTTAATTGTTTATCCATCGCGACGGCAATTAGCGTCTGATCTGGGTGTCTCTTATTTGGCACAGAGGTTTTATACACCAAAAATGAATTACCACTCAACTTTTTTATTGACAATGGTGCATAACTGAATTATACACCCTGTCAACAATGAAACGTGGCGTCGTAAAAACCAGCAAATCTGATTTAGTTGCACTGTGGATTCCTAAACCAATGGCGGCGGCACTTGATCAAGGAGTTCACATCGAAGACTCGGACAGGTCTAAATTTATCCGAAATGCCGTTCGTGAAAAGCTTCACCGACAGGGAATAAAAATTCCACTGGAGGTGGCGGCATGAAGGCTTTTGCCGACAAATCAGTTCAGGCCGAGCTTTTCGCTTTCATCGGGCGGCAGCGCGGGAAGAAACCGGCAGATGGCGTGCAGGTAAAGGTGTTGTTCGCGGACGAGGCCAAGCTCGCCAGCTATACGGAGGAATTCGGCAGCCCGAAGTTTTCCCAGATCGGTCCAATCCACAATCCACGGATCGGTGATAATCGTCCAGCCGGTGATCCAGCCGGCGGCTTTCATTTTGTGCAGGACTGCGTCCAGTTCCGCAACCTTCTCCGCTTCATTCATGCGCGTCAAAATAAAGGAATGACGCCATGACCGCAATCGAATCCAATCCCATTACCACGCCGATTTACGAGGCCATCGCGCGGGCGGAAGACGCGCACCAGTTGTTGCGCATCGAGCGCGTCACGATTCCGCATTGCGCGGGGATTTCGGACGAGGAACGCGCCGGATTGCGGCGCGCGGTGCGCGAACAGTTTTCAAA
>DASZXB010000086.1:0-30707 GCA_035546095.1 Verrucomicrobiia bacterium
GGTCGTCATGGTGCGGAATTTGTAGAGCGTGAACGGCGCGCCATTGAGACCGGAGCGTTGTTGTTTGAAAAAAACCGGGCCGGGCGACGTGATTTTGATGGCGAGCGCAATCAACGGAAACAGCCACCAGCCGATTAGCAGTAACAAGACCATCGCGCCGCAAAAATCCATCAGCCATTTTACGACGCCCTGCCAGGAAGATTCGGGTGTCGTCCGAAAGACGAGCAGGGGGCGTCCCAGCAATTCGTCAAAGCTCGTGCGCGAGAGTTGTGTATTGAAAAAATCAGCGACGAGCCACACTTCAATGCCTTCGAGTTCACAGGCTTTGATGATGTTTTCCACCTGCTCGAAGTAAGTGTGTTTGGCGTTCAGGATCACACCATTGACCGAATGGTCGTGCAACATTTCCACCAATTCCACCGCACCGATTTGGTTGAGATCAACCTCAGCCACGACTTCAATGCCTTCATGCGGTTGCTTTTTGAGTTCGCGCCATGTTTTCTCAATTTCCTTCTGGGTTCCGGCGAGAATGAAACGGCGCTGGATTTGGGCTTGCGCAAATTTGCTTTTAACCAACAGGCGAAGCAATTCTTCCTTCAGATACACGACGGCAAAACTGATGATTCCAAACCAAATCAAAATTCCGCGCGCGACCGTCAAACGGAAAAAATACAGCGTCAAGATCAATCCGATGGTAATCAAAACACAACTTCTTAACAGCGGCCAAAAAATGGCGCCACGCGAAGATAAAACCGGACGATCGTAAAAACCCTGGGATTCAAGAACGAGCGGCGCGGCGGGAATCAGGACGACGTAAAGCCACAAAAAATTTTCCAGCGGACTGGGCGGAACCAGTTTCAACCACTCGATGATTTGCGGATTGGAACGGAGCGCGTAGGCGATCCAGAAGCTCAAGGTGAACAAACAGGCGTCAGCCAACTGCTGGATTTGCATCCGAATCTGGCGGTCACGTTGCAACATGATTTACGACAACAAACACAATTTAGATAAAAAATTCTTTTTTGAACACAGTATTTTGACAATTAATGTTTGGCGTCAGTCACATCTATTTTTCGCCCGGAGCGAGCTGAAATTCAGGCACCGAAGCCGCAATCAATTTTTTCAAACGTTCAAACGTGGCCTCTTCCTGTCCGGGGAGACATGGCACATAATAAGAAACATAAGCCCAGCGTTGTAAAACGCCGGTCAACAATTGGTCGCGAAGCATGTGAAGTTGCATCGGCACAATGCCCGTAGTTTCCTCATTGTCCGCCACAAACCAGAAAACGTAGAGAGCGCTGAAATTTTGTTTCTGACCGTCAGGAGTTTTGATGGATTTACTCAAGCTCCATTTCATCACTGGCAACTCGTAGGAATACGGGCGGGCAATGGGGATATTGACCATCGTCTTTGAATTGACTTGGAACCCTTGTCCGGCCAGACAGAATTCCGGGCGGTGAATGCTCGTGCGATCGTTGCCCATCAAAATCAAAGTGCCTTGAACTTGAAAGCCATCGGGCGCGAAATAAACCCTTTCCGCGTAACTTGTGTCTTTTGGCAAGTAACCGGAAACAACGTCAGGTTCCGGCATATTGGTTGAAATGAAATCAAGCACATGCGTGGGCAAATCAATGTTCATTTGCACGCTGCCGGGAATGGCGACGGCCTTGATACCGGGTTTGCCCAATTTTTGATTTTTTTTGAACCATGTCAAAGCAACCGCCGAAACGGCAATCAGCGCCAGGACAATCACAAACATCACCCACTGCGACTTCTTCATGACGGCTCCTTTGCTTGTGCATCAGGCATTTTTTCCAGCCACCGGCCAATCCATAGCAAACCGATAATGGCGGGAACGTAAGGTGCGAGGCTGATGATTCCCAGCGGCCCGCCTTCGTGGACATAATTACCCCAGTCTTGTCCGCCCAAAGCCGCCGCCACAATGATAAGCAGCATCCGAAACAGATTTCCTAGAATTGCGAACGGCACCGCTAACGCCATCAGAAAAATGCGTTTCCATGGCGTGCGGAAAGCGATAAATCCATAAATCGTGGCGAGCAAAAAAATCGCCACCAGACTGCGGATGCCGCTACACGCGGCCGCGACGTCATAACCGTAAGAACCCGAAGGATCAAATAATTGTGTGCCCTGTCGCATCACGCCGATGCCAAAAACATAATGCGCGACCCATTCGGTGAGTGCGGAAACAAAGTAACGCAACCAAAATGTGATGGGCTGAATGATGATGTCCAACGGGCCGGAAAAAATGAAAAGGAAAAACGGGAAGAAACTTTTTTTCAACCATTCAAATCCCCAGACCAATCCCATCAGTCCATAAATTCCCGTGAACAGAGCCACAACTGAAAAGCGCGGCTGTTGCAAGACATAGCCGAACAGATGCAATCCGATTGCCAGAATCAACAACACAAATCCCGGCCAGCTTTTTGTTTTTGGTTGCGCGACCAATTCATTGCGTTTCCACCAAAACAAACCCAACACCAGAAATGGAATCAAATCACAAAAACTGGAATCATTTTCCGGGTTCGGGCTGTTGTAGCCGTCATACAGCCATGAAAACAGTGAAGAAGTATGGACGTAGCCGAGAATGGAATTTCCTAAAAATTGAAATAACGCCAGCCAGACCACCAGCAGCGCAAAAAAGAATCCTTTGTTCGGCAATTGTTTCCAGGCTTTCGGGTCGAGAAAAATTAAAAGCAGAAAAAACGCACCCAACAGAATAAAATACAACACTTGCGCGGTGTTGGTGGCTTTCCATTCAATTTTTTGTGCAAACCAACCGGCAAACAGCACAATAAAAAGGCCGGCTGCAAATTTCTGCGCTGAATTCAATGAGATTTTACTGCCTTCTGAATTGTTCATTTGTGCGCGCGTCCAGCCTTTAGATACCCAAACCGGCAAATTTACTCAAACAAATTCGTTGAACGGTCATTTATCACAATGAATATCTCTTAAAACCGGCAATTTGCAGGGCGATTTTGGCCAAAAACAAAGGGTTGTTTCGGAAATAGCGTTTGGCCAAACGTCGCGGTTCCTGGCACAAGCGATAAATCCATTCCAATCCGCCGCGTTGCATCCAGCGCGGCGCCTGTTTGACGCGCCCGCTGTGAAAATCGAACGCCGCGCCGACGCCAATCATCAGCGTCGCATCCAATTTCGGCAGAAATTCCGCCATGAATTTTTCCTGTTTGGGCGTGCTTAATCCGACCCAAAAAATATCCGGACGCGAAACGCGGATTTGTTCCTGTAATTGTTTTTCCTCGTCGGGATTCAGCGCGCGAAACGGCGGAGTGAAGGTTCCCGCGATTTCCAGTTTTGGAAATTTTGCCTTTAATTTTTCGGCCAACAATTGAGCGACGCCATCTGCGCCGCCGTAAAAAAAATGACGGCAACCGGATTGTTCGCTCCACGCGCAGACATCCAGCATCAAATCCGGTCCATAAACACGGCTCATTTCGTGGTGGCCGTTCCATTTGCCCATCCAGACCATCGGCATTCCATCCGGCGTGCAAAGAAAAGCTTCGTTCAAAATTTTTCGAAAAGCAACGTCGTCCTGCGCTTCCATGACGCCATGCACGCCGGTCACACAAATGTAACCTTTGCGGTGCGATTTTACGGCGTCAGCAATGGCTTGCAAGGCGCTGCGCAAGTTCAGCACGCTGATGCCGACGCCGAGAACATTGACTTTCAAAATGTCCATGAAACGAAGTTAAATTGTATGAATTTTGAAGATAAAACCAGTCAAACCGAAGGATTTCTGCTCCAACAAAAATGGATTTTAATGGTCACGCGTGTAATTTTCAGATATAATTTACCTTCAGTTTGTTGTCGGCAAGATGATTTATGAATGCGTTGAAAATTTCAATCATCACTCCCTCGTTCAACAGTGAAAATACGATTCGAGAGTGCATTGAGAGTGTGCAGAATCAATCCTATAAAAACTGGGAGCATTTCGTAATGGATGGCGGTTCCAGGGACAACACGATTCCCATTTTGCGGCAATGTGGCCATCTCACCTGGATTTCAGAAAAGGACAACGGCCATTATGACGCCATGAACAAAGGCATCGCGAAAGCCACAGGCGATTTGATTGTCATTCTCAATTCCGACGATTGTTTTCGGCCTGAAACTTTCAGCAAAGTCGTTGAGGCGTTTCAGCGGAATGAATCGTGGGATGCGCTTTTTGGCGACGTCATTTACGTGGATGCGAAGAATCAGGAAATTTACCGGCGTCAGGAAGCGATGTATGATTTCAAAGTTCTTCTTTATGCCCTGGATTACATTTGTCACCAGACATTGTTCGTGCGCCGGGAAGTTTATGCGCGGATTGGCAACTATCGGCACAAGGATTTTTTTAACGCGGCGGATTATGAATTCAAGTTGCGTTTGGGAAAAACCGGCTGCAAGATCGGTCACGTTTCAGATTTTTTGGTGAATTACCGTTACCACTCGTTCGGGCAATCGGCTGATTTGCGGATTACACGAAACATGGAAAAGGAGGCCGCGATTATCCGGCGCGAATACGGCAACGCGGGAGGCTGGCCGGGCAAAGCGCTGCAAATCGGTTTCAGGGCAAAACGTCAGATGCAAAAACTGTTTTTGTTGGGCAAATGCGATTTGATGCCAGGAACGTGGAAATTGCGTTCGCACATGCGCGAAAAGACGGAAATCTCTTCCAACATTGACCTCGACAAATTATCCGCTTGATTTGCCGGAGAGCGTTCTAAATTTTCCATGCGGAAAATACTTTCACCTTTTCAGGCATGGAAAGTTTTGCGTATTGCGGCCAAGGACAGCAAATCACCACGAGCTTGATGTCGTCGCGTTTTTGCAGTTCCGCCAAATCCCGCAGGTATTCAAATTCATGCAAACTGGGTGCGTTTGAGGGATTAGCTCCAAAATCATGCACCAGCACGCCATGACCGTTGCGCTTCAACTGTTGAGCCAGAAAAAGTCCCGCCGATTCTTCCGTGATGTAAGTGTCAGGCTTGTATGAAAGTCCCAGCACAACCACCGTGTCACCTTTGGCGATAAATTTTTCAACTTTTTCAAACAAGGCTTGTTTGGTTTGCTGATTCACACGGTCTGAAGCCTCGGCCAGCGGAGCTTCAAGGCGATTTTGTCGCGCAGTGTAAGCGAGCAAACGATTGTCGCGCGGAAAACACGGTCCGCCATAACTCAATCCGGCGCGCAGGTATTTTTTTCCGATGCGACTGTCACTGCCAATCGCATCGAGAATAGCGTGAATGTCCGCCTTCGGAAATTGGTCGGCAATCATCCGCAATTGGTTGGTGAAGCTGATTTTCATCGTGATGTAGCTGTTCACCGAAATTTTCGTCAATTCGGCGCTGATGATGGACATACGCGCGATGCGGGGCGAATTGCGGTTATATTTTTTGTAAAGTTCTTCCAAAGCATTTCCGCTGGCTGAATCGGATTCGCCAATCAAAACCATGTCCGGCTCCAGCAATCCGTTGACGACGTTGCCGAGCGCGATGAATTCGGGATTGTAGCAGAAATGAAAATCGCGTCCGCAAACGCCGTTCATTTCTCGTTCCAACATTGGAATCAAAACGGAATCCACCGTGCCGGGCGTGGTTGTCGAACTACAAATGAACAAATGACCTTTTTTGCCCGCTTCCTTCACGGCTTTCGCCACCGGCTGCATCGCTTTTAAGAGAAATTCATTTGAGAAACTTCCATCCGGCAGACTTGGCGACGGCGGAATGAAAAAGGTCGCGTCGGTTTTGACCGTTTCCCGCGCATCTTGCGTGGCGCGCAATCGCGCCCGCCCGACCTGAATTGTTTCTCCCAGCAAAGGTTCGTCCACCGGCGGCAGGCCATTGTTTATTTTTTGCACTTTCTCCGCGTCAATATCCACGCCCAACACTTCAAAGCCACGCGCCGCGAATGTCGCGGCGATGCACGCGCCCAGTTTTCCCAGACCACAAACCGAAATCGTTTTAATTGGCTTCATTCAGATTTGAAGTTAAAGGTTGGATGGAACTCGTCAATTGAATAACTGAAAATGTTCAAAAAATCTTTCTTTGGAGGCATTTTTCACCCATGTTGAGCTTGTCATCGCGAAAAAAGAACGTGCCTTTCGTTGAAAAACAAAAACTGCTCGTGTTGGAATTGTGGGGCGTCGGCGACTTGGCTATCGCCACTCCCTTTTTGCGGGCGTCGGCGGAACGCTTTGAAGTCACCTTGTTGGCCAAACCGCACGCGCTCGAATTGCAACCGCGTTTCTGGCCGGAAGTTCGCGTGATTCCGTTTGTCGCTCCCTGGACGGCTTTTCGCGGAAAATATCATTTATGGAACTGGCCGTGGGTGGAGATGTTCCGTTTGCGACAACAATTTCGTCAGGAGAATTTTAATTTCAGTTTGTCCGCGCGCCCCGACCCGCGCGATCATTGGTTGCTGAAATTTTTAGGCGCGCAAAACCGTTTGGGGTTTCCTCATTTGGGCAGTGGCATTTTTTTGACCGATTCCTTGCCCGATCTTGATTCAAAAACGCATCGCTATGAATTTTGGCGTGAAGCGGGCAAACCGCTCGACATCGAACTGCCTACGCGCGACCAATTGAAATTGCCAGCGTCGCGTGCAAATAAACCGGTATTGATACACAGCGGCGCGGGACAGTCCGTTCGCGTCTGGCCGTTGGAGAATTATCGGAAATTGGCCGGCCACCTTCGGGAAAATAGACATCAAGTGCGAATCGCCTGCGATTCAAATCAGCGCGATTGGTGGTTGCAGGCGGGTGAATCTCAAGTCGCGACGCCTAAAACAATGACTGAATTGTTCGCGCTTTTGGATGACGCCGGCGCGTTCATCGGAAACGATTCAGGGCCGGGACATATTGCCGCGCTTTGTGGCGTGCCGACCTTCACCATTTTCGGGCCACAATTGCCGGAATTATTTTTGCCGCTGCATCCGTCGGCAAGATGGATTGAAGGCAAACCGTGCCCTTACAAACCGTGCAAGGATTATTGCCGGTTTCCCGTGGCAAACTGTCTTTGGAATCTTGCCGAAGCGGAAGTCTGGCCGCGCGTTGAATCGTTCATCATTCAAAACCGACTTTCCTAAATTGAGTTGATCTAATAACATTGTTTGGATGCGTATTGGCTTACTGCAACTCAATTCAACCATTGGCGATTTTCCAGCCAATGTGCAAAAACTTGCGGACGGCTACAAGGAAGCCGCCGCTCTTGGCGCGGAATTCGTCTTCGCGCCGGAGCTTTTTCTCTGCGGTTATCCGCCGCGCGATTTGCTGATGCGCGACGATTTCGTTGACGCAAATCTGAACGCGCTCAACGAAACGGCCGGACAAATCGGCGAAATTCCACTGTGCGTCGGTTTTGTGGACAAAAATCCCGAACGTCCCGGACGCGCCTTGCGCAATTCTGCTGCCGTCTTGCAAAACGGAAAAATCATCTGGCGCACTCACAAATCTTTGCTGCCGACTTACGATGTGTTTGACGAAGACCGTTATTTCGAGCCGGCCAAAACAATCGCGCCGTTTGAATTCAACGGCCACAAACTCGGCATTACGATTTGCGAGGACATTTGGAACGATGAAGATTTCTGGCCGGAACGGTTGTATCGCCGTGACCCCGTCAAGGAATTAATTTCGCAGGGCGCGGAAATGATTTTGAACCTCTCGGCGTCGCCATGGCACGACGGCAAGGAAGAAACCCGGCTCGAAATGTTGCAGCGCGTCGCGCGCGACGAAAAAATTCCGCTCGCGCAGATCAATCTCGTCGGGGCGAACGACGAATTGGTTTTTGACGGTCACAGCGTCGCGCTCAATTCGCGCGGCGAAGTGGCGGCGATGGGCAAAGGATTTGCCGAAGAAATTCTCGTGGTTGATTTGAAAGCCGATTCGCCGCCTTTGAAGTTTGAATTTCCGCGGCACGAACAGCAAATTTTTTCGGCGTTGTCGCTCGGCATTCGCGATTATGTCCGCAAATGCGGTTTCAAATCAGTCATTGTCGGATTGTCCGGAGGCATTGATTCGGCGCTGACGGCGGCCTTGGCCGTGGATGCGCTGGGCAAAGAAAATGTTTTCGGCGTGGGAATGCCCGCGCGTTATTCCAGCACGGGCAGTTTGAGCGACGCCGAAGCGCTCGCGAAAAATCTGAGAATCCGTTTTGAGATTCTGCCGATTGAGCCGGTCTTCAATTCGGTCGAGAAACAATTGGGAAAAGTTTTTGCCGGAACCAAGCCGAATGAAGCCGAGGAAAACGTGCAATCGCGTTTGCGCGGCGTGACGTTGATGGCGTTGTCGAACAAATTCGGCGCGCTGGTTTTGACGACGGGCAACAAATCGGAAATGGCCGTCGGTTATTGCACGCTTTACGGTGACATGAATGGTGCGCTCGCGCCGCTGGCCGACGTTTTGAAAACAGATATTTACAAGGTCGCGCGCTGGGTCAATCGCGAGCGCGAAATCATCCCGCAAAATTCCATTACCAAACCGCCGAGCGCCGAATTGCGCCCCGACCAAAAAGACCAGGATTCGTTGCCGCCTTACGAAACGCTGGACGCGATTCTGGATTTGTACGTCGTGAAAAATTTGAGCAGACAGGAAATCGCCGCGCGCGGATTTGAGGCGGCGGTCGTCAATGACGTGTTGAATAAAATCAATTTCAGCGAATACAAGCGGCGTCAAGCCGCGCCGGCTTTGAAAATTTCGCCGCGCGCCTTCGGCATGGGGCGGCGCATTCCCATTGCGCAAAAATTTCGCGCCACGCAGTGAAATGCGGCGGATTGTGTCTTGGGGAGTTTATTGGAATTGTCAGTCGTTGTTGCGTTTGTTGACGCCGACGATTTCAATTCTGGCATACGCCATATTCCGAAATGGCGTGATCTTCAAAAGGTTCTGGACAACAAAACAGACGCAATTTCTTATCCGTGAAGTCGAGAAGTATTCGACGAATTTGACTTCTTTTATTTCGAGTCCGGCGGTTGCAAAGTGATTTTTAAGATGCGCTTTGGTGAAAAAACAATAATGTCGGTCGTCGGGATATTCCGTCTTTTCATATCCTCCCGTATGCGCGCTGTTGTTGAGCGCAAAACCCCAGTAACTTCCATTGTCGGTAATCACCCTGACTTCGCCGCCTGCTTTGGTCACTCTTTTCATTTCCACCAACATGTCGAATGGATTTTTGAGATGTTCAAAAAGACAATGGCTATAAACCTCATCAAAAGTATTGCTTTCAAAAGGAAGCCCTTTTTCAATATCGCATTTGATCACACCATCTCTGGCGGGATACATATCCACGAAGTCAGTTCCGTAGGTATCTTTCCCGCATCCGACGTTAAGTATTCTTTTCATTGAGGCATCGAATTGATGGAAGTTCTGTCATTTGCCGACGGGATTGGCGAGCGATAAATAAACTGAATTGACGGTTTTATGATAATTTTCCTCGGTAAAATGCGCGGCGATTCTTTTTGAAGCGGCTGCTCCCTTTTTCAGGATAATTTCCCGGTTGCGGTCAATGACGGCAATTGTATCGGCAATTTCCTCAATCATCCGCTTTGGTGATGAGACGGGAATTTTATAGCCGCAATCTTCGGTGACAATAAAGTTTGGCCCCCCGCAATCAGCTACAACCGGCACGCACCCAGCCAACATGGCTTCCATCATGGTCAAGCCGACGCTTTCCCGCATGCTCGGAAGAAGATAAACGTGAGTGTTTCCCAGTGTCCGCTGGTAATCTTCCCTGCTCATGCTGTCGCCAAAAATGACTTCATTTTTCAAATCCAATTGGACGACCAGTTTTTTAAGATGAGGGACTTCCGGCCCGTTTGCTCCGAGATAGTATTGAAAACCGATGCCGCGCTTTTTTACCAGGGACAGTGCCTGTAACGCCAGTCCGATGCACTTGTGACCACCCAAATTCCCCGATGCAAAGATGCGAAGTGTTCCGTCGGTTTTTTTGTCCGGCACGAACCGGGAAAAAGCGGCCACACTTGCCGCCGAATAAAATCCCGGCAACAACCGCGAGATGTTTTTACCTGAGCCGCGCACGGCTCTCACCAATTGTTCCGTTTCGGTGGTGGCCGCAAAAATATGAGCGGCTCTACGAAGGCTTTGACGGACATTTGGAGAAAGGCAAGAAACAACATTGGAAGTTTTTCGCAGCAATTCAAAAGCCATGCCGGCCGGACTCAAAACGGGAAAAATTCGGAATGGAAATTGTTCGTTTCCGCCAATCGGCCCAAAAACGAATGGAATTCCAAGTTTCCAGAGCGGAGTCGCCACTCTCCAGGTTGCATAAGTAACATGGTGAACCAAATCAAATTTCACCGTTTGGCGCAAATCTCTGGCGACCAGCAAAATATCCTTTGAAAAATCAATGTATTCCTTCCAGCTTTGCAGGCGCGCCAGCAGACGGTTGGGGTGCCATTCCTTGAATTTGCCCGCGTAAATGAAGCGGACATTTTTTGGCGCCAAACCCTCGGCGGCGGCTTTTTCCAAATCAGGACGATTTCGTCCGCTCGTAATCACCCATAAATCGTGGTCTTGCGCTAGACATTGCACGGCGGCCCAACCGAAATAAGCTTCAGATCCCGAGTAAGGGTTGCAGGCAATTGCGGATATCAATACTTTCATTTCGGTCGGCAAAATTGAGATTGGTGAATGCGCGATAAATCCGGCGTATAAAAACTGACTCTCCCAAACGTGTCAAGGTTTGTCGGGTAAGATGGAATTAAATTGTCACTGGGCAAATAAATCGGCAGACTGATTGTTCCATACCCGATTTTAGACGTAAATGCGGGAAACGGGTGAACAACGATATGGACAAAAAACGACTTGTGGAAAAAGATGTGCCGTTGAGGAGAGATGATTTGATTGTCATCACCGGCGGCGGTGGTTTCATCGGCGGCAATCTCGCGCTATATTTCAAGAAAAAAGGTTTCACCAACATCCGCGCTGTGGACAAAAAGCCGCTTTACGAATGGTATTTGCGCGTGCCCGGTGTCGAGAGCCTTTGCTACGACGTAAATAATGAGAAAAATTGTCATCGCGTCTGCGAAGGCGCGGTGGAAGTCTATAATCTTGCGGCGGACATGGGCGGCATGGGTTTCATCGAACGTTTTCGCGTGGAATGTCTGCGTTCCATTCTCATCAACACGCACATGATTGAAGCCGCGTATCAAGCAGGCGCGCGCCGTTATTTTTATTCCAGTTCTGCTTGCGCCTACAATACGTTGTTGCAAAAAGACCCGAACGTTCGCGCGTTAAAGGAATCCGACGCGTATCCGGCGATGGCTGAACGCGGTTACGGCTGGGAAAAATTGGTTTCCGAAATGTTTTGCGAGGAATATTGGCATGAACGCGGCATGAAAACCTTCATCGCGCGTTTTCACAATGTCTATGGCCCGAACGGCACGTGGGACGGTGGCCGCGAAAAAGTGCCCGCCGCGCTTTGCCGCAAGGTGATTCAGGCCATTGACACCGGCAAAAAGGAAATTTCCATCTGGGGCGACGGCCATCAAACGCGTAGCTTCATGTTCATTGACGATTGTGTCAAAGGCATTGACATGATTACGCACTGCGACGATTTGATTGCTACGCCGATCAATCTCGGTTCCAGCGAATTGGTGACCATCAACGAACTGCTTTCCAAGGTCGAAAAAATCGCGGGCGTGAAATTGAAGCGCAATTATGACCTGACCGCGCCGCGCGGCGTGGCCGGGCGCAATTCCGACAACACATTTATCAAAAAGGTTCTTAAATGGGAGCCGAACACGACATTGGACAAAGGGCTGGCGGCGACTTATAAATGGATTCGCGAGCAATACCACAACCGTAAAAAAGGCAAGCGCGTCGTGGAATAATTGCGCGAAAATTTAATTTCCAATTTGTTCCAACGCTTTGCGTTCGCAAGCCGCGTATTTTTTCACGAGTTTGTTGTAAACGCGCGCAGTTTTTGGATTCGGGCGAACCTCGCTGTTGGGAATCGTTTCGGTGAAACCGGCGACGATTTTTTTCCAATCCGATTTTTCTTCGGCTTGAATAAAAAATCCATGCGCCGCGCGCAACGCTGCACCCAGCGCCGCGCTTTTGGTCACTTCAATCCGTTCGACGCGACAATTCAAAACGTCAGCCATCACTTGCAGCAGCGCCAAGTCAGCCGATGCGCCGCCGGTCGCGACAATTTGTTTCGGCGCGACGCCCATCCACTGCGAATGTAATCGCATCGAAAGCATTTGCGCCTCGAAAACCGCGCGGCTATTCGCGGCGATATTTTGCGCGTCCAAATCAAAACGGTGAATGCCCGGACGATTCACGCGCGGGACAATTTCCGCCTCAAACCACGGCAATAAAATCGCGCCGCCATTTCCGGGTTTAGTTGAATCAACGAGTTTTCCAAAGTCGTCCCAATTTTTGATTCCGTAAATCTCTCGGATTTTTTCGCGGGCGAGCGAGCCGTTTTTGAAACAAATCAGCGTCATGTAATCGCCCGTCGGCGAAACGAAAACATGGCCTTCGCCGCGCGCATCCACGCAACATTTCTTCATCACGCCAAAGAATGTGTCGCTCGTCCCGAGGCTGACGGCGACCTGCCCTTCGCGAATCAATCCGAGTCCAACGACGCTGCACGGATTGTCGCCTGACCAAACTTGAATTTGCGCGTCAGGATTGACGCCGAATTTTTTGACGAAATAGGAACTGATTTTGCCAATCAACTTTGAAGACGGCGCGAGCGGCGGCAACTTTTTCTTCAAATTTGGCGCGGTGGCTTTAAGCGCGTCGGTGCTCCAGATTCTTTTGCGGATGTCCATCAGATTCATGCCCGCGCCGTCGCCAAAATCAATCGGCGCAACTTTACCGGCGAGCAGCGACGCCATAAACGAACTGACGAGCGCGATACTGGAAGTTTTCGCGTAGGCGTCCGGTTCCGTTTTGTAAAATTTGCGGATTTGCGGGCCGGTAAATCGTTCAAAGGCATCCGAGCCGGTTTTTTGAGCTGTCGCTTTAATGCCGCCAAGTTTTTGGCGGATTTCGGCGCATTCTTCGGCAGTCGAGGAATCCATCCAGATTGGCGACGTTTTGCGCGAAAAAATACCGCGCAGATTTTCGACTAAAGATTTTTTTGGATTCAATTTCGTTAGCGCGTTGGCGGCGCGTTCATTGAAATAAACCGAGCCGTGTTGCTGACCGCTGCCACTGATGGCGAGAACTTGGCCAAGCGCAACGCCGTCTTTTTTCATTTGCGCAAATAATAAATCCAGCGCGTCCGCCCACAACAGCGGCGAACTGTGTTTGATGAGCGGATTTGGATTTGGCAAAACGCCGTTTTGGGTTTGGTATTGTGGCAGTGATTTGTCGAAGTTCAGCGATTTTTCATAAATGACGCGGCGCGAATCGTAATCAATCACGACGGCGCTCAAACTTTGAGTGCTGGAATCAAGTCCAAGAAATAATTTTGCCATGAAAGTTGAAACGAAAACTGAAACGAGCCGCGCAGTCAAGATTTTGGTTTTCGATTTTGCCAAAATCCGGCTAATTTGCGGGGACATGAATTTTTCCATCGAGCACATTGCCATACCCGCCGCTGATCCGGTGGCTTTGAAAAACTGGTATTTGCGCGTTTTGGGCGCGCGGGTAATTTTCGACAATGGACAAAATCCGCCGACGCTTTTGATTGCGCTGCCCGGCGGCGGCTGGTTTGAAATTTATGCCGCTGAAAAAAATCTGCCGGAACGCGACTATAATAAATTGCAAGGTTTTCGCCACGTCGCCTTGCGCGTGGATTCACTGGACGCGGCCAAAACGGAATTGGAAAATCAGGGCGTTCGGTTCACGGAAGAAATTCGTCCGGCGGCGGGCGGCGGGAAAGTCCTGTTCTTTGCAGATGGCGAAGGGAATTTATTGCATCTGGTTGAGCGGCCGACAAAATTTTTGCCGGACAAATAAAATTATTTGCTTTCTGCCCGCACGAGGAAAATCGGGATGTGCGTGCGATGGCGGACTTCGTTGATGGTGCTGCCGTGAAAAATGTCGCCGAAAAACCGATGGCCGTGACTGGTCATGGCAATCAAATGACATTGCGCGGTTTCGGCGGCTTTCAAAATTTCTTTTGGCGGACTGCCCAGCGCGAGCATGGTTGAAACGGAAAATCCTTCGCCTCTTAATTTCCCGGCAATTTTTTCGAGATATTCGCGGTCGCTTTTCATTTCTTCTGATTCGGCCAGTTTGAGTTGATGGAAGTTGCGCGCAACCCAACCGTCGGCAACGTGCAACAGCAACAGTTCGGAGCCGAACATTTTCGCCAATTCCGTTACGCGCGGCAGAATCGTTTGATCCGCCGGGCTGTTTTCAAGCGCTACTAAAATTTTTTTGAACATAGCGATTATTGCGTTGGCACGGACAAACCAAGATGCCCGTAAACGGCTTTCAGAATCGGCGCGGGCATGAACGTATCAAAAAGCAGTTTGACGTTGAGGACAATGATAATCGTCGTGACCGCCCAGCCGAGAATTTTAATCCAGAGCGGATTGACGAATTCGCCCATCTTGGCTTTTTCGCCGGTGAAGCGCATGAGCGGCCAGATGGCGAAACCGAGTTGCATGGACAGGACAACTTGGCTGGCCACGAGCAATCCGGTCGTTTTGCTTTCGCCAAAAAATCCGATGACCAACACGGCTGGAATAATCGCGATGGCGCGGGTAATAGCGCGGCGCAACCACGGACGCAAACGGAGATGGATGAAGCCTTCCATCACGATTTGGCCGGCCAGCGTGCCGGTCAAAGTGGAATTTTGTCCCGATGCCAGCAGCGCGAGCGCGAATAAAATGCTCGCGCCGGTCGCGCCCAGCGCTGTGGGCAATAATTTGTAAGCGCCCTGAATTTCCGCCACGTCCTGATGACCCGACCAATGAAAGGCCGCCGCCGCGAGAATAAGAATCGCGGCGTTGATGAACAGCGCGAACATGAGCGCGACCGTTGAATCAATCGTCGCGAACTTGATGGCTTCGCGCTTGCCGCCGGCGTTCTGCTCGTATTTGCGCGTTTGCACGATGGACGAATGCAGATAAAGATTGTGCGGCATGACGGTCGCGCCGATGATGCCAATGCTGACGTAAAGCATATCCTGATTTTTCAAAATTTCCGGGCTGGGCACAAAACCCAGAAGTACACCGGCAATTCCAGGTTTTGACCAAATCAATTCCACGGTAAAACAAGTGCCGATAGTCGCAATCAATGTGACCACCAGCGCTTCGATATAACGAAAACCTTTATTTTGCAGG
The DNA here is from genome assembly GCA_035546095.1 of Verrucomicrobiia bacterium. Lineage (GTDB taxonomy): Bacteria > Verrucomicrobiota > Verrucomicrobiia > Limisphaerales > UBA11358 > UBA11358. Next base: position 15,283 of record DASZXB010000086.1, read on the forward strand.
TAGAGCACCATGAGCACGTCCAGCGCCGTGATGACGCAGCCGTAAATCAACGGAATTCCAAAAAGCAATTGCAGCGCGATGGCCGAGCCGACGACTTCCGCCAAATCGCAAGCGGCGATGGCGATTTCACAAAGAATCCAAAGAAACCAAACGGTCGGTGTGGAATAATGGTCGCGGCAGGCTTGTGCCAAATCGCGTCCGGTGGCGATGCCTAGTTTCACGGCCAGATGCTGAAGCAAAATCGCCATGAAATTGGAAATCATGATGACCGAAAGCAGCGTGTAGCCGAATTGCGCGCCACCCTGCAAATCGGTCGCCCAATTACCCGGGTCCATGTAACCGACGGCTACCAAAAATCCCGGCCCGGCGAACGCGAACAATTTTCGCCAGAACGAAGCCGTCGCGGGAACGAGCACGCTGCGATTGACTTCCGGCAGCGAAGCTTCGCCTGACGCCTTGCGCCACGCAACTTTATTTGAGTCTTCCGCAGTTGGTTCAGTCGGATTCATAAATTATTTTTCATTTTCAAAATCTCCAAGTGATTCCGGCGAACGGATTGAAATCCGGCGCGGCGCGCGTGACGCCAAAATAACAATCCAAATCAAGCTGAATGTTTTTGGTTATAAGATATTCCAAACCCGTGTCAACCGTGCCAATCCATCCGGCGTGACGTTCCGTGCTGAAGTTGCTGAAAAATTCCAGAAAGCCGCTTAAATTCCCGATGATTGAATGGTCGAGACTCGCAGAAGCGATGAATTCTTCGTGATAACGATTGTCATTTTCATCCTGAAAAAATCCAGCCGCCGTTTCCAGACTCAAATCAAAATCATGCGGCAAACTGACTGCCAACGGGAAAATAATGCCGCCTTCAACGGCATCATTTCCAAGATTGTCCGTGCTCGTCGGAAATTTGACGTAAGGCAACAACGCAAACGCCGTTTTGCCGCCGTCGTCGCCCCACAGATTGATTTTCATCCGCGTCGTGAAATCGCCGAAACCCGATTGCGTCGTTTTGCCGGAACTGCTTTTTGTTTCCACATTCAAGTAATTGTCATAAGCCATTTGAAAATCAACATTGTTGAGCAGGCCGACTTTGAAATTAAAATCGCCGATGTCCCAAGCCTTTATTGTTGTGCCGTCGGTTTTGTCATAGGTGAAATTGAAAAAATCCATTTCAAACTGGTAATGACCGGCGTCCACCGTGTAAGCCGACTCGGTTTCATCCGGTCGGTCGGGACTCAAATCGCGCATCAGATTTTCCGGCACGGGATTGAAAAGATTGTAACTGTTTTTGTCCGTCGGCGCGGGATTAGTTTCCTGCGCGTGAATCGCCGAAATAACGGCGAGAGCGAACAGGGCGGCGATAATCTGTTTTACCATAAACCGAATTATGTAGCACAGGTTACATCTTGAAATCAGGTTGTCAACCTAAAAATGTAGCTTTGGTTACAAATTAAAACCTCGACCGTTTGGATGGAATTGAATTATTTTTCGGCCGCATGTCGCGTTCCATTCATAAACTGGTGGTGCGGCCGTCGGCGCAGCAGGCGGAAAATCTGCGCCGTTCGCGCCGCGACCGTGCGAGCGAAATCGCGCAGGATTACGTCGAAGCCATTGTGGATTTGACGGCGGAATCGGGCGAGGCGCGCGTGACCGATTTGGCGCGGCGGCTGGGTGTGACGCACGTGACAGTCAACCGCACGCTGGCGCGGTTGCGCCGCGCTGGTTACGTGAATTCAAAACCCTATCGCGCGATTTTTTTGACGAACGCCGGGCAAAAATTGGCTGAGGAATCCAAGAAACGACATGAAACGGTTGTCGCTTTTTTGCGCTCGCTCGATGTTTCGGAAAAAGTCGCCGAACTGGACGCGGAAGGAATCGAACATCACGTCAGCCCGGAAACATTGGCGGCTTTTGAACGGCGGTTGAAAAGGCGTTGACTGCACAAAAAACGGCGCGGTTCTAAAACCGCGCCGTTTGATTATTTTGAATTTGTCTGAACGCTTGGTTCGTTTCTTATTGATTTGCGCTTTCGTTGATGGAGTTCAGATACGGATCCGTGTTTTTTGGATTGCTCCAATCACGCGGTTTGGCGCTGTTCCAGGCTTTTTGCGCGTCCATGGGCGTAGCCGGTCCGAGAGGACTTGATTTCAAGAATTGCGTCGAAGCCGGTTGAAAATCCGTATCCTTCACGATTGTGGGCGTGATAAAGATGAGCAAGTTATCTTTGTCGAGTGACTTGCTTTCGTGCCGGAAAGCGTATCCCAGTACCGGAATGTCACCCATCAAGGGTATTTTAGTATAAATATTTTTGGTGTTGTCCTTGATGAAACCGCCCATGACGAGCGTGTTGGAATTGGGGATCAACACTTGCGTGTTGACTCGGCGAATGTCGTATTCGTCCGCTTGGTTAACCGTGCCCGCGACAGTTTTGGTGACGGTGTCAAACACGCTGGAAACTTCCGGTGCAACCGTGAGCCAGATGTAATCATTGGCCGAGATGCGCGGAGTGACATCCAAAATGGTGCCGAGGTTGGTATATTGAACCGTAGAGCCGCCGGGCGAACCTTGTGTGCCGGCTGTATTGTTGAAAATCGGAACGGCACGGCTGACTTCAATATGTGCTGTTTCATTGTCAAGCGTCACGATACGTGGCGTGGCGATGACTTGCGCATCGGAGTCCTGGTTCAAGAATGAAAGCACGGCTTTGACGCCATCGGCGTTGAGGAACATTGTTTCCGGCGACAAAAATTGCCCTTTATTCAAACTGCCAAGAAATGAGGGGCTTGAAAGAATACCTCCGATTGTACCTGGGTCTGCCGGTGTTGTCACAGGACCATTTGCTCCAATAACAGTATTAGCAGGAGTAGGCGGTGTTCCAGGCAAAGCATTATTTCCAGCCGAAATATTTTGCGCTGCGAGCGTGCCCGCCCAGTCAATACCTTTGGCCGTGCTAGGTGAACTTGAAACCTCCATCAAACGTGTCTCAATCAAGACTTGGCGAGTCGGTTTGTCCAATTGATCAATCAATTGGTCTATTGCCGTCTGTTCGCTGTCTGTCGCCACGATTACCAATTGACTGGTGCGGTTGTCGGCGACCACTTTGCTGCGTTTATCCGTGAACGAGTTTTGCACCGCAATCACCATGTTAGACACGCTGGCGTATTTCAATTGGACGACGCGGGTGACGAGCGGCACGGGAGCCGTGGGGTCTTTAATGGTAATCCGGCCCACTTTTGTTTTCGGATTTTCCACCAATTGCAGGCCATAATTGTTGAGCAATGCCTGAAGTGCCTGTTCAGCGGTCACATTTTCCCAACGGATGGACAAAGTTGGTTCAGGTTTGATTTGACCTTTTTCATCGGGTTGTCCATAGCCGATTCTTGGGTCCAACAGATAATTGATGCCGGCCTGACGCGCCAGATTTTCAATGGCTGTGGTGATTGGCACATCTTGAAATTGAATGAGCGGAATGGTCGCAACCGAAGCAGCCGGCGCGTTGGTTTCCGTCGTGGCGGATGGTTCGTTGGTAACGGCAACCGTGGCAACCTCATTGCTGGCCACAGTGCTGGCGGCATTCGTTACTGTTGTGTCAACGGTTGCAGATGAAGCCGTATTGGTTGTGACGGTCGTTGTGGTCTCGGCCACTTGATTGCTTGCCGCAGTCTCGGCAGGCTGGTTGGTGGCAACATCGTTGGTTTGAGACCCCGGCACCGGCTGGAACAGCGAGTTGGAGTTTTGGGCGAAGACGAAATGAGCCAACATCAGCCCCACGGATGTCGCGGTTACAAGTTTTTTCGCTTTCATTTTATTTATACTTTTTGTCCGATTTGTTTTGGTTCAAGCCATTGCTTGAACAACTTTTTCAAGTAACGCTCATAGCGCAAATACCGTGCCAAGGGGCAAACAATGCTAATTGACCGCCTGCTTTCATTGATTTTAATGGTAGAACCTGATGCGAATATGAAATTGGTGCAGAGTGTCCAATTTCATGAAAGTTGAGAGGTTAATCTGAAGTTGCGGGAAATTATTCGCGGCGATGGGAATCAATTCGCCAAAAACAATTCGCTGCGCCGGCCATCAGCTTCGATGACCGCCGAATTTTGTTTGATTTCAATGCAGCGGAGATGAATTTTTACGCCGGATGAAATGACATCGCCTTCGTCTCCTGCGGCGAAGGTGTGGTTGTTGATAATCACATAGCGATGATCTGCTTCGCCTGAAATGCCTTTCAAGGTCAGCGAGGCAATGGCTGTTGATTGAGTGGTTTTGATGACCGCCGCTTCATAAAGTCTGGTTGAATTTGGGAAAAATGGATCGCGTCCATCCTTTGGGCTGGAAGGAATCGCAAAAACGGATTTGGGAATTTCCAGCGTGGTCGTTTTGGAAGAGTTTTTTGTGTCGGCAGCCTGAAGGTTTGCGTTCACGGCGGCGAATGCCAGCAAACCGGCTGACACGCTCAAAGCTAAATGGGAAAATGGTTTCATCGAATTAAGAAGCATCAGGTTTTATCAACGCGACAAGGTCCATTTTAAATGAAAGTTTTTCACTGTTGTCGCCGGGACTTGTTGAAGCCGGAGTGACGGTCACGTTCAAGATTCTGATATGCGGGAATGTGTTTTCAAAGGCGGCGATGAATTTTCCGAGATCGTGATAATAGGCGGTGCCGCTGATGGTGACCCTGAATTGTTTGTAGGGAAAGTCCGGCATTAAATCAACGGCAGAAACATTTGGTTGTTCAATTTGCGGGATATCCACGGCATAAGATGCTTTGAAGTGGCGCAAGGTGTCATAAGTCCAGGCGTAAATGTCACCGGAGGCCATATCACTTTCTGCATTGGTTAAAGCATCTGACACGCTGGCCAATTCGGTTTCAGTGGAATCGGTTTTTTTGACGGTTTCCTTGATTTGTTGAAGTTTTCTTTCAGCCTCTGTCCTGCTGGAAATGGTTTTCGCCAACGTCTGACGTTCGGGGCCAATCATCATCAAATAGATCAAAACGGTAACCGCAATCGTGACGATAACGACCAAAAGCAGTTGATTGCGTTTTTGTTTGGATAACTTATTCATCGGGTGTAATCGGGATAATGACATTCAACCGTAAACGAAACAAAAGGCTGTCCGCTGGGATTATTTTGTGGCGCAGATAAACCGGTCAAAAGCACGCCGTTCGTTGAACTCAACATGGTTTTGAAATAAGTCTGGTTTGCGATGACATCCTTGAATTTGTTGACTTGATCACCCGGATTTTTGCTGGCGTCCTGCGCATCCAAAAAAACAACGATGCTTTCCACGATATTGGTGCGTTTGCCTTTTTTGACCGGAGAATAGGACTGTTGCACGCGCAGCCGGGATAAAGACACACCGTCCACCGTCGCCGTTTGGAGCGCGTTAAACAGGTTACCTTCCAGGAAACGATTGGCCGTCAATTTTTGCAATGCTGTCAGTTTCGCCTTATCTTCGGAAATCATTTTAAGATTTGACACAACGCGTTGGTTGCCGTTGGTCAACCCTTGGATTTGATTCTGAATTTGGGTCAACCCGCGATTCGCCACCACCACCTTCAATTGAAACCAACTGTAAACGGCGAACGTCAGGGCCACGACCACGATTCCACCGTAAATGAAGAAGCGAAACGGATCTCGCCGCCGTGATTCTTCAGCGGCTTGAGCCTCAGCCAATAAATTAATGCGTATAGGCATAAATTTTTGATTAAAAAGCGGCCAATCCGGCGCCGATGGCCACGGTCAATTGGGGCCCGACGTATTCAATTTCGGTCGCCTGTTGTCCGGGCAGCGCCAATTGGAGAAAATTAGTCGGACTCCATGTTTTGCATTCCACGCCTAGTTCAGTGCGCAAGGTTTGCACAATCAATTCCGAACGCGCCGAACCGCCGCTGACATAAATTTGTGTTGCCGGACGATCCTGTTGATGTTCGAAAAAGTCCAGCGAAGCGCGCAGTTCGCGACCCAAAGGCGCGACTTGCGATTCAATCAACGCCTGCGCTTCGGGAGCCAAACCCACTTTTATGCCCTCGGCCTCAGCGTAAGTGATATTCATGGCTTCAGCCAGACCGGCAGTGATGGTGTCGCCGCCGACATTGATTACTCGGCTCAAGACCAGTTCGCCTTGATCCACCAGACAGATTGATGAGTGTTTGAATCCGATGTCGATCAGCGCCAATGCGTCGTTGGCGAACGATTCCGGCACGGCCATTTCCAGCGCGTTCATCGGGCAGATCAATCCCGGCACGATGTAATCGGCGCTCAATCCGGCGTTCTTGATGGCTTTATGATAATCATCCACCAATTGTTGTTTCGCGCCGGCGGCGAGCACCTTTAATTTAGGAATCGCATTGATTCGGCTTGTGTCCGACGACTTGCCATTGGTGGCCTGTCTCGGCGGAAAAATGTGACAATCGAAAACGTGGCGCGTCAATTCCTGTTGCAAATAACCTTTCGTGTTGTTCTTAAGCACCAATCGCATTTCCTCAATCGGAATCTGCGGCAACTCAACCATGCGCACAATCGCGTCGTCTAAACCGGCGGCTAATGTGATAGTTTTCGCCTTGGTTTCCAGCGCCTGATGTACTTGGCTTAAATGTTCGATCAGAGATTCCATGGACAGGCCATTCTCATGGATTGGCGCGTCCAACAACGCATAGCGCAACAACGCCAGCGTTTCGCCGCGCCGCTCCAACAGCACGGCCTTCGTCGTGCGATTTCCCAAATCCACCGCCACGAATTGGCCGCGTTTTTTTCGCGGTTCACCGTTCAAAAATGGCAAAGCCATGTGTGTTCCTTATCTCGTTACAATTTTCAGTTCAAACCAACAATTCCGACAGAACATAAAATTGTGGATTGTCAAGCAACCGTCGCGCCAAATGCCCGCGCCAGTAAATAATTTGTTTGTTGAAGCCGCTATTGTCCCAACTCAAGCCGTTGTGTCTTGAAAATTGTCGCGTCATTGTTAAATTTCGCGTGACTTCAATCCACTAACAAAATGCACTGTCGAAAATTGCGGAAGGAAAAATGACCGCGGCGAACAGCCAAAACAACCCGGCCCGGCCTGAAAAAAACGGGCGGCGCAGCTTTTGGCTCATGTTCGTCGTCGAATTCCAAAACGCTTTCAGCGACAACACGCTCAAATATCTCGTCACCTTCATCATCGTTGGTCTGGGATTGTCGCAGGAAAAGCGCGATTCCCTCGTGCCGCTGGTCGGCGCGGTTTTTGCGCTGCCATTTGTTTTGTTTTCCATGACCGGCGGATTTTTCGCGGACCGTTTCAGCAAACGCAACGTTGCTATCACCATCAAATGCGCGGAAATGGGCATCATGTCCGTCGCGCTGCTCGGTCTGTGGCGGCAAAACATTTTTCTGATGCTCGCGGCCATTTTCTTGATGAGCACGCACAGTGCAATTTTCGGCCCGACCAAATACGGCCTGCTGCCGGAATTGCTGCCGGAGAAAAAATTGTCGTGGGGCAATGGCATTTTCAGTCTCGGCACGTATGCCGCTGTCATCACCGGCACCGTTTTCGCCGGAACGCTTTCAGACACGTTCAAAAAAAATCAGATTTGGTCCGGCGCGATTCTCATCGCGCTTGCCGCGTTTGGCCTGACACTGTGCCTCGGCGTCGAACGTTTGCCCGCCGCTGACCCGTGCAAAAAATTCCGCGCGAATTTTCTCGGCGATTTTTTCGCGCAATTGAAATCCATCCACGCCGACCGGATTTTATTTCTCGGCGTCATGGGCAACACGTTTCTCTGGTTTCTGGCCGCACTGCTGCAACCGACGATTATTTTTTACGGCAAGGACGTTTTGCATCTGGACGACACGCACAGCGGTTATTTGCAGGCGGCGCTGGCCATCGGTATCGGCGTGGGCAGTCTGGTCGCCGGATTTTTGTCCGGCCAAAAAATTGAATACGGCCTGATTCCGCTCGGCATGGCCGGGCTGACGATTTTTGCTGCGCTGCTGGCGCGCGTTGGATTGACGTTCAACGTCGTCGCGTGGAATCTCGGCCTGCTCGGCTTCTTCGGCGGATTTTACAACGTGCCCGTCAACGCCATCATTCAGCATCGTCCCGCGACGGGAAATAAAGGCGGCGTCATCGCCACGTCCGCGCTTTTGTCGTGGATTGGAATTTTGATCGCGTCGGGCGTTTATTATCTGCTCGCGGTCGGCCGGCATCTGAAATCGCCGCAAATTTTTCTCGCGGGCGCGGGATTGTCGCTGGCTGGTGCGATTTATTGCGTGCGGCTGATGCCCGATTCGCTCGTGCGCTTGATTTTATGGCTCGCTACCAAAACCATTTATCGCATTCGCGTCGAAGGCCGTGATTATATTCCTGAAAAAGGCGGTGCATTATTTGTCTGCAATCACGTTTCCTTCGTGGACGCGCCGCTGCTCATGGCCGCGACCGACCGCAAAATCCATTTCATCATGGACAAAAGCTATTACGAATTGTGGTGGATTAAACCGTTCGGAAAAATTCTCGGCCTCATTCCCATCGCCGCCAATTTTGGCCCGCGCGAATTGCTGAAATCCTTGCAGACGGCCAGCGACGTGATTCGCGACGGCCATGTCGTCTGCATTTTTGCCGAGGGCCAAATCACGCGCACCGGCGCGATGAACGAGTTTCGCGGCGGTTTCGAGCGGATTATGAAAAATACCGATGCACCCATTGTGCCAATCGCGCTCGTTGGCGTCTGGGGCAGCATCTTCAGTTTCGAGCGTGGCAAATTTTTCTGGAAATGGCCGCGTCACATTTTTTATCCCGTGACCGTTCGTTTTGGAAAACCGCTGCCGCCGGATTCAACCCATCAGCAGGTTCAAACTGCCGTGAACGATTTGTTAAACGACAATTGAATTTCACCGCACATTTCCCAATTCGCGGATTAAATCTTCCACGACCCAATTCCGTTTTTCATTTTGCAATTTGTCCGCCGCCAATCCGTGCTGCCAGACGGCGTAGCGAATCGTTTTGCCCGAGTCCTTTTGCAATTCCGGCTGCGCCAGCAGTCCGCCGAGAAATCCAGCCAGCGCGTCGCCACTACCGCCTTGAGCCAAATGCGGATTGCCGGAAGAATTAACGAAAATTTCTCCTTCACTGCGGCCAATCAACGTCTGATGCCCTTTCAAGACGACCCAGCAATTGCCGAAGCGTTTTGAAATTTCACGGACGGCCAGCGGACGATTCGCCTGAATTTTTTCGGTTGACGTATTGAGCATTCGCGCGGCTTCGCCCGGATGCGGCGTGACGACGCGAATCAAATTTTTCATCAAGCTGTGGCTCGGCAGCCAGTCCAGCGCGCTCGCGTCCGCAATCAAAGGCAATTCCGAATCGCGCCAGAGTCGGCGCATAAAAGCCTTGATTCCGTCGCCCAAATCTAGCGCCGCCAGACCGGGGCCGACTAAAATTGCATTTATACCGTCATGCAATTTCAAATCCGGCTTCCACACGTTGACCATCGCCGCCTGCAATTGCGCCGCAACGACGTGATAAACCGCTTCGTGCGGAAACACCGTGACCAATCCCGGCTGCGCGCGTTGCGCAGCATGGGCGGCCAGCACCGCCGCGCCGTGAAATCCAAAACTGCCCGCGACCATCGCCAGATGCCCGAACGAACCTTTGTGGCTGGCAACGGGACGGCGCGGCGGAAAATTTTCAAAGTCTTTGGCAACCGTCCAATTCAATTCGCCTGCAAACGGACATGGAATCAGCCCGACGTCATCCAACACTTCCAGCCGCCCGACAAACGGCCACGCGGATTGGGCGAGCATTCCGATTTTTGGCGCGCCGACGGTCAAGGTGATTTCCGCTTCAATCGCCGCGCCGAAATGCTCGCCGGTTTCACAATTCAAACCGGAAGGAACATCCACGGCGAGAACGGGAATTTTCGATTCGTTGACCGCCGTGATGAATTTCTTCCAGTGCTCGTCCAATTCGCGGTTCAAACCGATGCCGAACAATCCGTCAATGACGAGCGCGGGTTTTTGGCGCAGCCATTCCTGAAGTTTCAGCAAATCGGTTTCCGGCGAAGCGACATTGAGGATTTCCCCGCGCCGGTTTTCCAGAAATTCCTGTGCGGCGCGGGCGTCGTCGCCGTTGTGACCTTTGCCGGCGAGAATCAGAATCAAATCGTCCGTAGCGGTCAGCTTGCGCGCGCGTTTGGCGATTTTTTTGCCGACGCGGCGTATGACTTCGGTTTCAGTCTGGCCGTTCGCCCACGTCGCGTTTTCCCATTCGCGCATCTGGGCGAGATTGATGACCGGAATCGGCATGGCAACAGTTTCCAGTTTCAGGTTTGAAGTTTCAAGTTTTTAACTTTCGCCCACGAAATTTGAATTCCGTCACCCAATCGTCACAATTCCGTAACACGTTTTTCGCCTTGTTGAGATTGTGTGACGCGCGGCGAAATGTTATTCACGGAATGTGAAGCCGAAGATTTTAGTGGTGGACGACGAGCCGGAAGCGGTCGAGCTTCTGGAATTCAATCTGAAGCAAGCCGGTTACACCGTCACTTCGGCGGCGGACGGCGCGGAGGCGCTCAAAAAGGCGCGCGCGCAAACGCCGGATTTGATTGTGCTCGACGTGATGCTGCCGGAAATGGACGGTTTCGAGATTTGCAAAACGCTGCGGCTCGAATCCGCCACCGCGCGCACGCCGATTCTCATGCTCACCGCCAAGGCCGCAGAAATTGACCGGGTGCTCGGCCTCGAACTCGGCGCGGACGATTACCTGACCAAGCCGTTCAGCCCGCGCGAATTGCTGTTGCGCATCAAAAAAATTCTCGCGCGCGGCGGCGCGGAGGAAAAACCGAAGGAACAACTGCGCTTCGGCGATTTGTTGATTGACGTGCCGCGTCATCTGGCAAGTTGGAAGGGCAAAGGCATCGAATTGACCGCGACGGAATTCAAGCTGCTCACGATTCTCGCGCAACGCGCCGGTCGCGTGCAGTCGCGCGACCAGTTGTTGCGTGACGTTTGGGAATACGACAGCCTGATTGACACGCGCACGGTGGACACGCACATGCGCCGGCTGCGCGAAAAACTTGGCGCGGCGGCGAAGCATCTGGACACGGTGCGCGGCGTGGGATACAGATTCGTCGAATAATCAACCACAGATGGACACGGATAAACACGGATTTTATCAGACGCCAATTTCACGAATGAACACGAATTCAAATTCGATTTTTGTTTCCAAAAATAATTCGCGAAAATTAGTGCAATTCGCGTCACAAATTTTTTATCCGTGTCCATCTGTGTTCATCCGTGGTTAAATTTCATTTGTGTGGATTGGCCTTTTCATTTTCGCGCTCGTTGCCGCCGTTGGAATTTATTTTTGGTGGCGGCAAAAATTTCTTCGCTACCAGCGGCAGGTGCAGGCGGAGGTCGAGGATTTTCAGCGGCGGCAAAAACAGACGACGGTTGAAGCGCAGGCGCAGCAACAGGTTTTATTCAATTCCATGCTCGAAGGCTTGTTGTTGCTTGACCGCAGTCGCAAAATTTATCTCGCCAATCGCGCGTTCAAAAATTTGTTCAGTCTGAAAACCGAGTTGCGCGGCAAAACCGTCATGGAGGCCTTGCGCGTTCACGAATTGGACGAACTGGTCAACCGCGTCGAGGCGGAAGGGCAGGTTTTGGATTACGAATTAAAACTGCCGGATTTGAGCGAACGCTGGCTGCACGTCAACGCCGCCGCCATTTCCAATTCCGCCGGCGAACGCGAGGGCACGATTCTCGTTTTCCATGATTTGACGCGGCTAAAGCAATTGGAACGCACGCGCGAGGAATTTGTCGCTAACGTCAGTCACGAATTGCGCACGCCGCTTTCGCTCATCAAAGGCTACGTCGAAACGCTGCTCGACGGCGCGCGCAACGAACCGGAAATCGCCGAGCGTTTTTTGAAAATCGTCGAACGCAACGCGCAGCGGCTTGATTTGCTCATTCAGGATTTGCTTACGATTTCCGCGCTCGAATCCGGTCGAACCAAATTGAATTTACAGCCGGTGGAATTGCGTCTGCTCGTCGAAAAAATTTTCAGCGACCTGAAACCGCCTGCGGACAACAAGAGCATCGAATTAAAAAATGAATTGCCGGAATTGACCGCGACCGGCGACGTGAACCGGCTTGAGCAAGTGCTCGCCAATCTTGTGGACAACGCCATCAAATATGGCCGCGCACACGGCAGCGTCGTTGTCGGCGGGAAAAAATTGGCCGACGGCAAAATTGAAATTTTCGTGCGCGACGACGGACCGGGAATTCCGACGGAATCACTCGACCGCGTGTTCGAGCGGTTTTATCGCGTGGACAAGGCGCGTTCGCGCGAACAGGGCGGCACGGGTTTGGGACTTTCCATCGTCAAACATATCGTGCAGGCGCACGGTGGCGATGTGCGCGCGGAAAGTGAACCCGGCAAAGGCGCGACGTTTTGTTTCACGCTGCCGGAGAAAAATGTTTCCACAGGCGAAACCGGCCATTTGCAAATTGCCGAACCATGAGTGACGATTTAGAATCGTTTTCAATGAATGGTTCCGGCGGTCAATTGGAAAAAGAGACGTCCCACGACACCCTTTTCCGTCGGGCAATCGTTTTTTTCACGGTGGTTTTTCTTGCGGTCGCGTATGGCTGGCTGGCGTGCTTGAACCGGACGGAAAATGGCGACATCAATTTTCACTGGCGTTGGATTGCATTGCTTTGGATTGCCATCGGCATCGTCAGCCCGATTTATTTCTGGCGGCAGATTTGGCCGGTGAAAGATTTTAGACAAAGCAGGCGCAAGCGCGTCGTTATTGGTTCGTTCGCTCTGGTCGTTCCCTGGCTGTGGTGGATGGTTTATCCGCTCTGGTTTTTGTCGGGCAAACATTTTGCGGATGTCCTGACCGGATTGTTGGCGGCGGCGGCGGTTTTGTCTTTTGGCGCGTGGATGGTTTTCAAATTGATCAAAGGATTTGCGGAAGAGGACGCCGCGCAAACGCGCGCGGACTCCGGCCATGCCGAAAATTCTCAATCTGATAATTCGGCAAAATAGGATTTGAAATTTCTTTTTTGCCGGCGGGAAAATTTTTACAATCCACGTATGGTTCACGTTGGCATCGGTTACGACGTTCATCAATTGGTCGCCGGACGAAAATTGATTCTCGGTGGCGTCGAGATTCCGCACGCGAAAGGTCTCGACGGCCATTCGGACGCCGATGCCCTGATGCACGCCATTTGCGACGCGTTACTCGGCGCGTTGGGCGAACCGGACATCGGCCATTTTTTCCCGAACACCGACCCGCGCTGGAAAAATGCGCCGAGCAAAATTTTTCTGGAAGAAGCCGCGCGCGTCATCGCCATCCGAAAAGGAAAGATTGTGAACGTGGACGCGACGGTCATCGCGCAAGCGCCGAAAATTTTTCCGCACATCAAGGAAATGAAAATCCGCATCGCGGAAGCGTTGAAAATCAATTTTGAACAAATCGGCATCAAGGCGACGACGAACGAGCACATGGGTTTTATTGGTCGCGAAGAAGGCATTGCAGCGATGGCTGTTGCTTCAGTTGATTTACCTTAATTTTTAACCACGGATGGACACAGATGAACACGGATTCCACAAAATCTTTCGTCAGAAATTTTATCCGTGTTTATCCGTGTGAATCTGTGGTTGATTAAATCTCCATGCCCAAAGCCGAAATCAGTTGGAAACGCGCGACCGAAAACGGCGAGAAATTACAGGTCTATGCGCAGCACATCGGTCGCGATTGGAAATTTTTCCAGCGCGAAAAGCGTTATGATGTTTGGCAGCCCGTTCCCGAACCGCCGCTTGAAGACTGGTTGGAGTTACTCGATGCAGTCCAGCGGCTCATCACGCGACGGCGTTATCAGCCCGACGACGAAAAGGATTTGCGCCAAAAAATCCGCGAACGATTTCCCGAAGCGGACATCTGAGAAAAATCTCTGATTTGAAGATTTTTGATTGCCGAAAAGTTTTGTCACTGAAAAAATCAATCTGTGCGAGTTGTCGCTAAAAAAAATCTAAAGAGTGCGAATGTTCATCTGCACAAAATGCAAATCCCATTGCTTGAGCGCGAACAGCGCAACGGCCATCGCGGTTGCGTCGTATGGTTGACCGGGCTTTCCGCCTCTGGCAAATCCACCATTGCCGCCGAACTTGAACGCCAATTGTTTCAACTCGGCTGCCAGACATTTGTATTGGACGGCGACAGCATGCGCCACGGTTTGTGCAGCGACTTGGGTTTTTCGCATCACGACCGCAGTGAAAACATCCGGCGCGTTGGTGAAGTGGCCAAATTGTTTGCCGATGCCGGTTTCATTTGCATCGCCGCGTTCATTTCGCCTTACCGTGCCGACCGTGATATGGTGCGCGAGATGCAGCCAAAAGGGAAATTTGTTGAAATCTTCGTCAACGCGCCGCTGAAAGTTTGCGAGCAGCGGGACCCGAAAGGGCTTTACGCCAAGGCGCGCGAGCACAAAATCAAAAATTTCACGGGCATTTCCTCGGCTTACGAGCCGCCGTTGTATCCTGAAATCGAGGTGCGCACGGACAAATTGAATCTGCCGGACACCATCAAAAAGATTCTGCGACACTTGCAAAAAACCTGCGACATCGGCGAAGGCAAAAAACGCCGCGCCGCGGCTTCGGCGAAAATCCATTGGCAGGACTGGACGATATTGCAAAAATGACCGTCCGCCGTTAGATTCCGCGCCGATGGCACATTCGCCTTTGATTCTGGTTTCGCCGAGCATTGAACGGCGCGGCGTGGAATTTCACGATTTGTCCACGAGCCTTTCGATTAAATACGAAACGGCCGTTTTGCAAGCCGGCGGCATTCCGGTCACGATGCCCGCGACGAATGAACGCGCGTTGCTGGCGGAAATGGTGCGGCGCGCCGACGGCGTTTTGTTGACAGGCGGCGACGACATCAATCCCGGCCTTTACGACAGGAAATTGCCGCGCGCGATTCGCCGAACTGTCGCGGTGACGCCCGACCACGGCGGGCGCGATTTGCGCGAATTGATTTTGATTGATGAAGTCTTTTGCCAGCGCAAACCGATGCTGGCGATTTGCCGCGGGCATCAATTGTTGAACATCGCGCTCGGCGGCAAGTTGATTGCCGATATTCGCCGGCAAATCCCCGGCGCGTTGAATCATCAGCGTTTGGACAAAGCGGGCGAATTAGTGCATGAAGTGGCATTGACAGCCGGTTCGCTCTTGGCCAAGATTGTCGGCAGGCAAGCTTTGGGAGTGAACAGCTCGCATCATCAGGCGGTTTTGACACCGGCGGAACCTTTGTTGGCGGTGGCGCAGGCGCGCGACGGAATCGTGGAAGCGATGGAATGGAAACCGGAAGCGCGGCGGAAAAGTCCGTTTTTGTTGAGCGTGCAGTTTCATCCCGAACGACTGACGGAGCGCCATGC
>DASZXB010000087.1:0-36035 GCA_035546095.1 Verrucomicrobiia bacterium
CAGCGCGGGATCGAGCACGTCATGGCGATTCGTCGCCGCGATGATGATGATTCCTTCCTGCGTGTCGAAACCGTCCATTTCCACCAGCAACGCATTGAGCGTTTGCTCGCGTTCATCGTTGCCGCCGCCAAGACCATGACCGCGTGAACGGCCAACGGCGTCAATTTCATCTATAAAAATCAAACACGGCGTATTGCGGCGCGCCTGCTCAAACATATCACGCACGCGGCTCGCGCCGACGCCAACGAACATTTCCACGAAATCCGAACCGCTGATGCTGAAAAAGCTTGCGTCCGCTTCACCGGCAATGGCCTTGGCCAGAAGCGTTTTGCCCGTGCCGGGCGGTCCGACCATCAAAACGCCTTTGGGAATCCGCCCGCCGAGCTTTTGAAATTTCTTCGGGTCTTTCAAAAACTCGACCAGCTCTGAAACCTCCTCAATCGCTTCGTCCACACCGGCGACATCTTTGAACGTCGTTTTGTTTTTATCCTTGGAAAGCATTCGCGCCTTGCTTTTGCCAAAGCTTAACGCGCCCTTGCCGGCAATCTTGATTTGGCGGATGAAAACGAACCAAAAAATAATGGCGAGAATCGCAAACGGCGCGATGCCCCAAACCAGATTCATCAGCATCGGATTGGTTTCGCTGGGTTCAAGTTTGCCATGCGGCGGCAACAAATCGTCCCTCATTTTCTCCGTCAGCCACACCTTGGCGTTGAACGGCGCGACCGCCGGCTTGCCGTTTTCCGTTTCGACTTTTCCATCCTTGTCGGTCTTGTAATAAGTGCCGGTGATTTCTGACATCTCGCCGGATTGGATGTTGTAATTCAACGTCGCCTGCGCGATCTGGTTTGAATCATACTTCTGGAAAAATTCGGCCTGCGTCAGCGTGTCGCTTTGCGTCGTGAAACGCTGGCGGACAAACATCAATGCCACCACACTGCCGATGATCGCAATCCACGCCACCCACGTGAACGTCGGAATCTTGAAACCACCCGACGGCTTCTTTTGCCCGCGGTTGTCTTTCTTATTCTTATTGTCGTCTTCGTCGAACATATTTTCCTACTTTTGCACGGCAAACTAACACGCCATTGTTGCTTTCGCAATGCGCGAATTACGCTACACTTTACACCATGCGAATCGGTTCGCTAACACTAAATTCAAATCTTTTTCTATCGCCACTGGCCGGCTACACCAACCTGCCCTTCCGCCTTGTTGTGCGCGAAATCGGCGGCGTCGGCCTCTGCACCACCGATTTGGTCAACGCCCGCTCGCTCCTCGAAAAAAATCCGAAGGCGCTGAAATTGATTGAAACGCGCAAGGAAGATTCCCCACTCGCCGTGCAACTTTTCGGCAACGTGCCCGAAGAAATGCGTGATGCGGCGCAACTGCTTGAATCGCTCGGCTACGCGTCCGCGGACATCAACATGGGCTGCCCCGTCAAAAAAGTTGTCAAGATTGGCGGCGGCTCGGCCATGATGACTGAACTCGATAAAACCGCCGCGCTCGTTTGCGGCATGGTCAACGCCGTGAAAATTCCCGTGACCGCTAAAATGCGGCTCGGCTGGGACGATGATAATTTGACCGCGCCCGATTTGGCCCGCGCGCTCGAAGATGTCGGCGTCGCCGCGATTTTCGTTCATGGCCGCACGCGCGAACAAGGATTCGGCGGCACGGTGAATTTGTCTGGCATCCGCCAAGTCGTCGAAGCCGTGAAACAAATTCCCGTTATCGGCAACGGCGACATCGTGACGCCGCAAGCCGCGAAAAAAATGTTCGACGAAACCGGTTGCGCTGGCGTCAGCATCGGTCGCGGCGCATTTTACGACCCGTGGATTTTTAGGCGAACGCGGGAATTTTTACAAACACACAAATCCAATTCCCTCTCCCCGCCAAACGGGGAGAGGGTCAGGGTGAGGGGAAATTACGAACTCCTCACCCCAACCCTCTCCTCGCCGGGCGAGGCGAGGGAGAAAAATTTGCCGCCCGAACCTGCTTTCACCGAACGCCTCCGCGTCATGCGCCGCCATCTCGATTTGATGATTGAAATTTTTGGCGAAGAACACGGCTGCCGGATGTTCCGCAAAGTCGCGCCGTGGTATGCCAAACGCTTCGGCCCCTGTCACGAATTTAACAAGCGCGTCGTGCAAATTTCCACGAAAGCGCAATTTGAAGAAATTCTGGAAAATTACATCCGCTGGCGACAACAATTTTTGGACGACAACGGCGAATTGCTGCCGCGTTTTCAACCCGCGCCAATGATTGCATCTTTTATGCGCGATGAACCCGCCGTGGCTCAACGCGAAAAAATCCCTGTGCCGCAAGGTCCGGTGGAAGTGTGGTAGCTATTTGCCGCCTTTGTCGAAACCGTTTGAACATCCATTTTGGCCGTAACTTTATCTTCGACAAAAACTTGTGTCCAAAATAAAATTACGAATGAAATTAGATAGGCCACAAAAGGTGCGGCCTAATTATTGTTAGGCCGCTTCGTGCATCATGTTAAAAAATCTGTTCATCGGCGGATTAGTTGCGGCGGGTTTTGATTCTGCCGGTGAGTATTTGCTGACGGTTTCACACTCTGGTCGCGGTGTGTTTTCGACGGCGACATGGGAGCGAGTCGCTCGCGATGCCACGCTTGCTTATCCCGAGGCAGGAGTTGCCGTTGGCATCGGACCACTCGACGGCGTTTCAGTGCCAGTTAGAGAGATTGATTACGACACCGGACAGTTGCGATTTACCAGCCCAGACGACAAGTTGAGCTTTGAGTATGAGAGCGGCACACTTACTATCACCGAGGCAGCGGCCTAACACAGCGCTGGAGCCAACGCGGTTGGCGCTTTCAGTTTTGCGCTTCGGCTTTCTGGTGTTCGGACGTCGCAGGCCGCGTGGCTCAGCTTTTGGTCGTTAGGCGACATTCACACCATGAGTGCCAGATGTCTTTGTTTGTGTTTTTTGACATCGCTTCTTTTGGGTTGCGAGAGGCAGCCTTCTGCCCCGGTGGCGGTGCAGGGTTTATACGCGCTAAATCCTAACGCGAGAGCTTATGCTGGATGCACGATTCGACTTGGTGACGGCGTTTTTGCTTATGTATGGTTCACGGATGCTTTGAGTGATCCGAAGTTGAAAGAGAATCCGCAATGCGGACATTTTATTTTATCCGGTTCGGATGTCGCTCTGACATTTTCAGATGGCCACACATCGCATCTTTTACTGGCCAAGGGAGCAGCCGGTTATATGCTGTGGCAGCCAGATGAGTATAAGCAGTATTTGAGCACTCATCAGATTCCATATTCAGTGCTTTACCAACAGAAACATTGACCATGTCGCCTAACACATCACTGGAGCCAACGCCGGTTACGCCTGGCAGTTTTCGCTGCGGGTTTCGGGTTGGCGGGAGTCACCGGCGGCGTGGCTCAGTTCTTGGTCGTCAGGCGGACTACGCATGAGCGATCTTCAATGGTTACGCATAAGTGAATAACTTATAGTGGACAGTTTTTGAGTTGGGCGTAGAGTTGGATCAATCAGATTCCCACAAACTCTAATACGCTAAACTATGAAATATTCCTCACTTTCATCAGTAATTTACAACTTTGGCTTTACATTTTTACTCTGGATTATTTCGTCTTTCTCAAGCAATGCTCAATTAGCAGGTTGGACGATAGCGGAAATTTATTCGAGCGCAAATGGAGCGGTTCAGTTTATTGAATTGAGCACTCAGCCTGCGGCGGGCGGCTTGCTAGGTGCAGGCTATCAGTTTAATTCGCAGAACGCTTTGGCCACTCAAAGTCACTCTTACGCGACCGGCGTATTGCAGTTTTCTGGCGGAGGTTTTCAATATTTGTTGTTTGCCAATTCTGGCTTTACACAATTGCCGGGTGCGATAACGCCAGATTATATTATTCCGGATAATTTCCTGTTTTCACCTGCTGGAAGTTTAAATGTTCAGACAATCAGCGGTCAATTTGGCAGCAGCCTGATTTATTCAGTTTTGCCGACCGACGGTTTGCACGGTCTTGATGCGAGTGGGGACGTTATTCCGGCAATTGCTGAAAATTATGCAGGCCAGATTTTTGCCGTTCCAGAGCCTTCTACGCTGGCTTTAGTGGTTTGGGACTGGTTCATCATTCTCGGGGTTTTCATCGCGACTCGAAGAGGCCCATCTCTTCTTGTTAAAATTAAGTTGAGTTTGCATGAGTCACTGGCCTAACACCGCGCTGGAGCCAACTGGCACTGCGCCTTGAGTTTTGGACGAGACATGAAATTTGAGAGCCATCGTTCCAGTCGGAGCCGGGTTTCCGGTGCCGATGGCTCAGCTTTGGGTCGTTAGGCAAGCAAAAACCCATGCTACTCATGAAAAGACGCGACTTTATCAAGTTTTCGCTCGCCGCCGCCGCATTGGGTTCTATTGCGCGAGGTGCCGAGTCCCCCACAGAAAGCCAAGAGCGCGTCAATCGCGGATTCCGCGTTGGTTCTCATCAGGATCGATACGGCAGATCGTTATCGATCATGGGCGGCCGCTTCGACCTGAAGGTGTCTGGAAAGGACAGCGGAGGCGATCTGTGCATCTACGATACCATGCGTTCCACCAAAGGTGGCCCTCCCCTTCATCTCCACCATTCCCAGGACGAGTGGTTTTATATTGTCCGTGGGGAGTTCCTCGCCAAGGTGGGGAATGAAATGTTCAAGCTCCGTCCCGGTGATTCGGCGTTCGCGCCGCGAAGGATTCCGCATACGTTCGCGATGACGAGCGACGGAGAAGGACAGATGCTCGTCCTTTTTCAGCCTGCGGGTCGCATGGAAGTCTTCTTTGGCGCGATGAGCAGAATCGGAAAAGGTGTGTCGGCTAGTCACGGGATTCCGAAGAGCCTCTGGGAAAATTGTGGAATGGAACTCCTCGGACCCCCGCTCAAATACTGAAACTCTGCCTACTGCAAATTTTCTCCGTCAACTTCGCGGCCTTCGCGCGGCCAATTATTTCCCAATACAAAACGCGCTGAAAATGGAATCGAGCAAATCTTCAGTCGTGGTTTTGCCGACGATTTCGCCGACGGCGTTGGCGGCAATCCGCAAATCCATCGCCACAAGTTCGAGCGTGGCATTTTCGCGGAGCGCGTCCATTGCTTGTTGCGCGGCGGCGCGGGCGCGGTTCAGCGCGTCCTGATGCCGCGAATTGATGGCAACTTGCAAATTTTCCGCGTTGATTTCGCCTGACCAAATCAGATTCTTAATTGCGTCTTTGAGTTGCTCAATCCCCTGCTCCGTCGCGCACGAAATTTCAACAACGCATAAAGAATTCTCCCTCTCCTCGCCAAACGAGGAGAGGGTCGGGGTGAGGAGTTCATTTTTTGAATCACCCCTCATCCCGACCTTCTCCCCGCTTGATGGCGGGGAGAAGGAGTTAAGATTTAATTTCTTTGGCAAATCGCTTTTGTTCAAAACGAGAATCCGTTTCTTGCCGGAAAATTCGGCAAGAAAATGTTCGTCCTCGCGTGTCAAATTTTCGCTCGCATCCAGAACGTGCAAAATCAAATCGGCTTTTTGCAACGAATCGCGGCTGCGGCGAATGCCTTCAACTTCGATTTCGTCGCGCGCTTCGCGGAGTCCAGCGGTGTCAATGAAGACGACGGGCAGGCCGCGAATGTTGGCGGTTTCTTCAATCGTGTCGCGCGTCGTGCCGGCAATCGGCGAGACGATGGCGCGGTCGTGGCCGAGCAGTTGATTGAGCAGACTGGATTTGCCCGCGTTGGGACGGCCAATAATCGCCGCGCGAATTCCGCGTCGCAAAATTTGTCCTTCGTTTGCGGTGCGCAGCAATTCGTCCATGAACGAAACTCCATTTTGCAAGCGTTCGAGCAATTTGTCTTTGGTGTCGGGCGCGATGTCTTCGTCGGGAAAATCAATGTGCGCCTCGATGTGCGCAAGCGTGTGCATCAAATCGTCGCGCAGACGATTGATGCGCTGCGACAATTTTCCGGCAAGCTGTTCGTTGGCGGCAGCGAGAGCAAGTTCGGTGCGCGAATGAATCAAATCAGCGACGGCTTCGGCTTGTGCGAGATCAATGCGCCCGTTCAGAAATGCGCGCTTGGTGAATTCGCCGGGCTCGGCGAGGCGCGCGCCGTTGGCTAAAATGGTGTCGAGAACAAGTTTCGCGGGTAAAATGCCACCGTGACAAGAAATTTCAATCGTGTCTTCGCGCGTGAACGTGCGCGGCGCGCGCAGAACGGCGAGCAGAACTTCGTCAATGATTTGCCCCTCACCCGGCTTCGCCACCTTCTCCCCGCCGAGCGGGGTGAGGGGACGAACAATTTTACCGAAATGAATCGTGTGTGAATCGGCGGCGGACGGTTTGACGGAATTTTTTCCAGTGGGCTGAAAAATTTTGTCGGCAATGGTCAAGGCGTTCGCACCGGAAATTCTGACAACGGCCAATCCGCCTTCGCCAATCGGCGTGGCAATCGCGGCAATGGTGTCGTCAAACATGGTGGCAATTCCCGATTTGATTTTCCGCGTCGCGTCCTTGCAACCACAGCCGCGCTTTCTCGTAACTTTTTTTGTGCAAATAATGAAGCAATTGCGGGTCGGTTTGTTTGGGCAACTGGCGCGTCAATTGGTCAATGTGTGAAAAAAGCGGCAGCAGATTCGGTTTTGGGTTCGCCGTCGGCATGGATTTGACGGCGTTATCCAATTCAATCAGCAAATTCAACAAATCATTTTCGAGCAAGGTCGCCACGCGCTTATGATACTTTGCCATTAAATGCTGACAACTAAATCTGTTTGGCCGGTTTACATTATGGCCGGGGCGATTATCTTTAATCCATGAAACGATTCGCCTTTGTCATCGCAGCCACAATTCTGTTGGCCGGTTGCGTGACGGCTCCGAAAATCAATTGGTCGGAGCGGATTGGAAAATACACATTTGACCAAGCGGTCACGGATTTCGGGCCGCCGGACAAATCGGCGAAACTTACCGACGGCACAACGGTCGCGGAGTGGTTGACACGCCGCAGCCAAACCATCGTGAATCCGGTTCCCTACGTCGTGCAACCGGGTTTCTATCCCGGACCGATCATCACGCCGGGTTATTCGACGAGTTATTTTCCCGGACAATACCTGCGGTTGACCTTTGACGCCAATGGCAAACTCACCGCCGAAAAGCAATTCTCGAAATAAAATCCGCTTTCACCGGCGGCGCGTCCGTGTTTAACTCGCGGAGTGAACGTGAACCTCGGCATTTGGAGCAAGTTGACAAAAATCGTCGTCGCATTGGTCGTCATTGCCATCTTGCTGCTCATCGCCATGTGCTATCTGCCGCTCATCCATCAAAACGAACGGATGCGCGCGGAGATTTACCGGTTGGACAGTCAGCTTCAGCTGGAGGAGGAAAAATCCAAACAACTCCAGACGCAAATCGAATCGTTACGCAACGACCCCAAGGCTGTGGAACGTTTGACGCGTGAAAAACTTGGCTATGCCAAACCAGACGAAACGGTTGTCCGGTTTGAACCATCCGCGACGAATTCCTTCGCGCGTTAATTCCAAATTTGTTCAAAGGTGCTTGGTTTCGATTCTCCGCGCGCGTAATTTGTCGCCGTGCCGGCTGACATCAAATCCCTGACGCGCGAAGAACTGGAAGCCCAGCTCAAAAATTGGGACGCTCCGGCGTTTCGCGCAAAGCAATTGCTCGAATGGCTTTATGTTCACCGCGTCACCAGTTGGGATAGGATGACCAACCTGTCGAAAAGTTTGCGTGAAAAATTGCGCGAACATTTTTCGCTGCAAACGCTTGAACTCGTCCGTAAACAAGGCGCGCGCGACACCACGCAAAAATTTCTCTGGAAACTCGCCGATGGCCAATTCATCGAAAGCGTTTTGATTCCCGCCAATCCTGCACTTTACGGCGAGGCCAGCGACCGCCACACGCTCTGTATTTCCACACAGGTCGGGTGCGCCTACGGCTGCCGGTTTTGCGCCAGCGGACTCAACGGCTGGAAACGCAATCTCGCGCCGCACGAAATTGTCGAACAAATTTTGTCCGTCGAACGCTCGATTGCTGATTCTCATCACCCATCACTTGTCGCTCGTCACATTGACAACATCGTCGTCATGGGCATGGGCGAACCACTGGCGAATTACGAAAATCTTTTGAAAGCGCTGAAAATTTTGAACGCGCCGTGGGGCGGCGGCATTGGCGCGCGCAAAATCACCATTTCCACCAGTGGCCTTGCGCCGCAAATCATCCGGCTCGCTGAAGAACCGCACCAATTCAATCTGGCCATTTCCCTGCACGGCGCGACCGATGAAGTCCGTAGTCGCATCATGCCCGTCAACCGCAAATTTCCGCTGAAAGATTTAGTCGAAGCCTGCGAGTATTATCAGCAGAAACGCAAACGGATGATCACGCTGGAATACATTTTGATTGCCGGCGTAAATGATTCGCCGGCGCAAATCGAACCGCTCGCCCGAATCGCCAAAAAACTTTTCGCCAAAGTGAATCTGATTCCCTACAACAAAGTCGAAGGTTTGCCGTGGGAACGTCCAGTGGAAGACATTTGCGAAAAATTTCTCGCCGCACTTGAAAAACAAAAAGTCACCGCCACCTTGCGCCGCGAAAAAGGCGGCGACATTGACGCCGCGTGCGGACAATTAAGATTGAAAACGGAGCGTGAGTTAAGCCATAAATTAAACACAGATTAAACATGGATTTTCTTTTTCAATTTCCGTGTTTGTTCCGTGTTCAATCCGTGGCTAAAATAGTCTTGTGATTGCTTTGCTTGATTACGGTTCGGGAAATTTGCGCAGCGTGGAAAAGGCGTTGCGCAAAGTTGGCGCGAATGTGCGCGTGGCGAAATCACCAGAAGAAATCGGCGATGCGCGCGCGATGGTTTTGCCCGGCGTCGGCGCATTTGACGATTGCATCAACGCGATGCAAAAACAGCACTTGCTTGAAGCCGCAAAAAAGTTCATCGAAAGCGGAAAACCATTTCTCGGAATCTGTGTCGGCTATCAGGCGTTGTTTGAAAAAAGCGAAGAGTTCAATTCCTGCGCTGCCGGACTAGGTATTTTCAAAGGCAATGTCGTGAAATTTTCGGAAAAGAACGGACTGAAAATCCCTCAAATCGGCTGGAATCAAATTGAAATTATTCCACGCGATTGCCCGTTGTTTCGTGGAATTGAAACCGGCAGTTACGTTTATTTCGTTCACAGCTTTTTTCCGCAACCAAAAGACGAAAGCATTGTCGCGACGCGCACGGAATACGGCAACCATTTTGCGTCGGCCATCTGGCGCGATAATGTTTATGCGACTCAATTTCATCCCGAGAAAAGTCAGAAAGTCGGGTTGCAATTGCTAAAAAATTTTGTGGGGTTGGCTGATCAATAAACTCTTCGGTTCATGCGTCGCCCCTCTTTCGAGGGGATTGACGAAACGACGTATAATTCCCAAATTTCAGCCACACCAAACCCATCAAATGAAAAAATTTTCAGCGACGGTATTTTCTGTTTTGTTCTTCGTCTGTTTTGCAACCGAATGTCAATCTGCCCCAAAGTTCAACGTCATCGCCTTTTACACCGGCAAAGAGGATTTGGCGCATATCAGTTTTGTGCATGAGGCCAATCAATGGTTTCCCCAAGCGGCGGGAAAATACGGATTTAGTTACCAAGCCACGACTAATTGGAGCGACCTGAACACAAATTTCCTTTCCAAATATCAAGTCGTGATTTTCTTGGACACACGACCGGAAAATCCGGCGCAACGAAAAGCGTTTGAAGAATACATGGAAACCGGCGGTGCGTGGATGGGATTTCATTTTTCCGCGTTCGCCCTGACACCGTCGGCCTATCCGCAAAATTGGGATTGGTATCACGAAAAATTTCTGGGTTCGGGCGAATATGTCAGCAACACGTGGCGGCCTACGTCGGCGATTTTGCGCGTGGAAGACACGAATTTTCCCGCGACGCGAAATTTGCCCGCCACGTTCAAATCCGCGCCGAACGAATGGTATCGCTGGAAAAATGATTTGCGGACAAATTCCGATATTCAGATTCTGCTGTCCATTGACCCGGCCAGTTTTCCGCTTGGCACGGGACCAAAACCTTACGAAATCTGGCACAGTGGTTACTATCCCGTGGCGTGGACGAACAAACATTACCGGATGATTTATTTCAATTGGGGACACAACGACATGGATTACGAACACAAATTCGACAATACCAACAAAACGTTGTCCTACACTTTTGCCGATGAGATTCAGGACAAACTGGTAATTGACAGTTTGCTGTGGCTGGGTGGCGGAAAATAAACCGTTCGCAAGTCGCGCTTGATTTTCTTCGGGTAGTGGCGCAATTTGAGTTTCAACGTTTGAAATCAATTTAACAACGAAAGGAATCTTATGCCATTTGAATTACCTCCCCTGCCCTACGACAAAGCCGCACTCGAGCCGCACATTGACGCCCTCACGATGGAAATCCATCACGACCGCCATCACAAGGCTTATGTGGACAATCTAAACAAAGCTATCGCCGGCACACCACTCGATAGCCAGACGATTGACGACATCGTGAAAAACATCGCGTCCGTGCCGGAAAATATTCGCGGCCCGGTGCGCAACAACGGCGGCGGTCATTGGAATCATTCGTTCTTCTGGCGCATTCTCGCGCCCAAAGCGGGCGGCGCGCCGACCGGCAAACTTGGCGACGCCATCAAATCAACTTTTGGCAGCTTCGATGATTTCAAGGCGAAGTTTGAAGCGGCGGGACTCGGACGATTTGGCAGCGGCTGGGCGTGGCTGGTTTCAAACAATGGAAAACTGGAAATCGTTTCGACCGCGAATCAGGATAATCCGCTCATGGGCAAAACCGTTTCCGGCGCGGAAGGCAAACCGCTGCTCGGCGTGGATGTTTGGGAACACGCGTATTATTTGAAATACCAGAACAAACGTGCGGATTATCTCAAAGCGTTCTGGAACGTCGTGAACTGGAACGAAGTCGCGAAGAATTTTTAATTCTTTTTCGTTATTCGTATATCAAAAATATAGCGACAAGTTGTCGTATAGGCTGCAATATGACTCGACTCGTCAATATTTATTTTCGGTTTTCAGGCCGTATTCCAAGAGCCACCTGGTGGCTTGCTTCGATACCATTTATTCCAATCGGAATCGTTGCCGAGATATACGACGACCATGGTTGGTCTATTCTTCTTTGGCTCGCGATGCTTTGGCCTGCGCTCGCGATTTATGCGAAGCGTTGGCACGACCGCGACAAATCTGGTTGGTGGACGCTCATCAATTTTATTCCATTGGTTGGAGGCATTTGGTCATTGGTTGAGTGCGGTTTTTTGCCGGGCACAGATGGTCAGAATCGTTTCGGGCAGCCTAACACCGCGCTGGAGCCAACGCCGACTGCCCCTTGAGTTTGTGAATCAGCGACTCAAATCCCGCGTTCGCTTTCGATTTTATTTCCTTTGCCAAGAACAATCACGCGCGGCTTCCAATTTTTCGCTTCAGTTTCGGTGAAAATTCCAAAATTCATAATCGTCAGCAAATCACCTTTTTTGCCAAGCCGCGCCGCCGCGCCGTTCAAAATGATTTCGCCCGCGCCGTTTTTGCCGCGAATGGCGTAAGTCTCAAAGCGTTCGCCGTTGGCCATGTTGCTGCAAAGAATTTTTTCGTATTCGCGCAGGCCGACCTTGTCCATCAAATCGCCCGCGATGGTCAGGCTGCCTTCGTAATTCACGTCGCCGCCGGTGACGGTCGCGCGATGGATTTTGGATTTAAGCAAATGGATTTGCATGAGCCATTGATTATAGCGCGCACGCGGACTATTTCAATTTGAGAATTTTTATGTGCCGGCGCGCGCGGACACCCGCCCCACCGTCGTTATTTCAATTTCAAAAAATTTTTCAAAATCGTTCGACCGCTTTCCGTGAGAATGCTTTCGGGGTGGAATTGCACGCCCCAAATCGGCAGCGTTTTGTGTTTCACGCCCATGATTTCGCCTTCGTCGGTTTCGGCGGTGATTTCCAAAACGTCCGGCAACGTATCGCGCTTGATGACGAGCGAATGATAGCGCGTCGCCGGAAACGGATTCGGCATTCCTTCAAACAAATCTTTGCCGTTGTGCTTAATCGGCGACGTTTTGCCGTGCATCATGCGATAATTCACGACCACGTCTGCGCCGAACGTGTGGCCGATACATTGATGGCCGAGGCAAACGCCAAAAACCGGCACGCCTTCGTTCGCAAACGTTTTGATGACTTCGTTCGACAAACCGGCTTCGGGTGGCGAACACGGACCGGGCGAAACGAGAATCCGTTCCGGTTTCAATTTGCGGATTTCCTCGATTGAAACTTCGTCGTTGCGTTTCACCGTCAAATCCGCGCCCAACTCGCCGAGGTATTGCACGAGGTTGTAGGTGAACGAATCGTAATTGTCCAAAACCAAAATCATTTCAATTTATTAAACCACAGATAGACACGAATAAAACAATGCTAACGCGAAGACGCGGTCAACGCAAAGATTTGATTTTGTTTCCGCACAGCTCCGCGCCTTTTGCGTCTTTGCGTTTATTTCGTAAATTCAGCCGACGTTTGGCGCGCCAAATCGTTTTTGCAAAATTAATGCGATGATGCCGCGCAAGCGCGGCTGGTCGGCGGCGTTGCCGGAAAGGATTCTCGTCGTCGCGTGAGTAAATGAGCATCGCCGGACGACATCGGTAACGACAGGCGCGAGTTGATCCCAAACGCGCGTGATTTCGCCGACGACCACGATTTGTTCGGGTGTCAAGCCGGTCACGAGCATGGCGATTCCTTTGCCCAAATAATTCGCCATCCGCTCAAGCGCTTCGCGCGCCTTGGGATTGCCCTGCTCAAACAATTTCAGCAATTCCTCAAAGGAAAGCGCGCCACCGTTGTTCAAACTGTCGGCTTTCTGTTTAATGTCCCCTGCCCTGGCCTCGTTAAAATACCGGAGCGCGGCTGAATTCGACGCGTAAACTTCCCAGCACCCGTGATTGCCGCAACCGCACCTCAATCCATTTTCCACAATCGCGACGTGGCCGAATTCGCCCGCCAAACCCGAATGTCCGCGCACAAGTTGGCCATTCAAAATCATGCCCACGCCGATGCCTTCGGAAACCGTTAATACCGCCAAATCGCGTAGATTTTCGCTGTGGCGACCGAACCAGAATTCCGAAAGCGCGCAGGCATTGGCCGCATTTTCCATGTCCACGGGCAATCCGATTTTTTGCTCAAGCAACGTCTTCAAATCCACTTCCGGCCAATGCAAGTTCGGCACGAAAACAATTTTTTGCGACGGCCATTCCACGCGACCCGGCAAACTGACGCCCACGCCTTCGTAAGAAAGCCGCGGGTAAATTTTAATCAAGTCGCGGATGCGCCGGCTGATTTGCGCGACAAATTCGCCAGGGTCGGACGGCGTCGGAAAGGATTCGTGAACCAAAAACCGGCCTTCCATGTTAGCAAGCGCGTAGTTGGTCGCCTTCGGACGAATATCCACTCCAAAAATGCCGGCGCGATTTTCGTTCAAATGTAAAAAGGTCGGACGCCGGCCACGCGGCAATCGTCCAATTTCCCCTTCCCGCAACCATTGTTGCTTAATCAATTCTTCGGTAATCACGGACACTGTGCTGCGTTGCAGCCCGGAAAAACGCATCAAATCCGCGCGCGAAACCGGCTGATGCCGCCGGACCAGGTTGAGAATGATGCGACTGTTGATGGCGCGCGCCGTTTCACTGCTCGCCACCTGAAAATTATTTAAGTCAATTTTACGCAAGGCACTTTCCTCAATTCTGATTTTCGCGGATTCGGAGGATAATATCAACCCATGCAGGAATTTATCAACTCCGCCGGAACTTCGCAGCCAAACTCAACGCGGCCAATCTTTTTGGCCAAAACGAATTTGATTTCGCCGCCGCTGACTTTTTTATCCAATCTCATCGCGGCAAAAAGTTTTTCACGTTGCTTGGAATTTAATTTGATTTGCGTTGGCAAACTGGTACGCGCAAATAAATTTTCAATTCGCTCCACGTCATATTGCGGCAATCCCAAAAGTTTATGCGACAATTTTGCCGCCGCAATTTGCCCAATCGAAATCGCTTCGCCATGCAAAAATTTTCCGTAACCAAAACCGTTTTCAATCGCATGACCAATCGTATGACCGAAATTCAAAATCGCGCGCAGGCCGCTTTCGGTTTCGTCCTTTGAAACAACTTCCGCCTTGATTTCGCAACAGCGCGCGATGATGGGCGAGAGAACTTTTTCGTCGCGCCGCAAAATTTTTGGCAAGTCGCGTTCCAGTTGCATGAATAATTTTGCATCATAAATAATCCCGTATTTGATGACTTCAGCAAGGCCGGCGCGGAATTCACGTTCCGGTAATGTTTTCAACGCGTCCAAATCGCAAAGAACCAACCGTGGTTGATAAAACGCGCCGACGAGATTTTTTCCAGCGCGCAAATTGACGCCAGTTTTGCCGCCGACGGAACTGTCCACCTGCGCGAGCAACGTCGTTGGAATTTGCACGAACGGAATTCCACGCAAATAAGTGGCCGCGACAAATCCGGCCAAATCGCCAACGACGCCGCCGCCGAGCGCAACGATGAACGATTTTCGTTCTAACCGTCGCGCCGCAAGCTGATCATAGCAACTTTGAACCGTTCGCAAGCTTTTGGCCGTTTCACCGGCGGAAATAGTAATCAAAAAAGGCTCAAACCCCTCTTTTACCAAAGAATCGTAAGCAACTTTGGCGAATTTTCTCCCGACGTTTCCGTCCGTGATGATCGCGCAACGCCGGTCGAATTTCAGTCGCGCACATTCGTCACCGAGTTTTTGCAGAAGCCCCGACGCGATCTTAATCTTGTAACTGCGATGGCCAAGTTGAACGGAAACGACGTGCACAAGTGAAACATAAAGGCTGAAATAAAATTGGAAAACAAAAAAGCGTTACAAAAAAATTGGTTGCGGGGGCAGGATTTGAACCTGCGGCCTTCAGGTTATGAGCTTGACGAGCTACCGGATTGCTCCATCACGCGAATCATGTTGGATGCTTCTCAATGTCTCAATTTGTTAGAGCGTATCGCACAAATCCCTGTCCAACCTTTGGCAGAACTCGGATTGAGCAAAACCCATGATTTCCAATGCTTAAACTTATAAATTGTCATATCATAATGATAGGTTCTTATACGAATATAGCTCCGCCACCCCCCAATTCAGGGGGATTGTTCCTATCATTTTCACTATTAAACTCGTAAGAAGAAAAATGTGGCGGCGTATGGAAGAATGATTCTAAAGGCAGTCTTCCGTTTTCGTCATTAAATTAATCATGGAAGTCATTATTCAACCCGCGGAAAATGACGTTGCAAAGGTGGTGGCGTGTTGCGCAAAAAACCAAATCTCACGTTGGGTTTTACCATCAGCAAAACAATGAAGTCAGTCTATGTGAACTTGGTGAGACACACCATGATGACATACTTGATTTTTCAAAATGCTACACGTTCAACTTGGAAAAACACATCGGATTGCCAAACAGCCACTGGAATTCTGTCGGCATTATATGAATCATAATTTGTTTCTGAATGTAATCCAGTCCAGGAAAAATAGCCTCTCTGTTATTGATAAACATGCCCTCGTGGTGTATGATGATGAAACTTGCGTCCATGCAACATCGAAGTAAATTGACCCGCAAGTTCGGACGAGCCGAACCCGCCAGCCTGATTTCTCCGGTTGTTTTCTCCAAATATTCAGGAAAGGGCCAGCCCAATAATGATATTCCCAAAACCGACGCGCGTTATTGGCAAGAGCGTTTAATCTTGCGTCGCTATCGCTTTCCGGCCTCCAGTGAATCGGAGCAGGATTTTGTCGCGTTAATTGATCATCTCGGCACTGGCTATTTTTTCCCGCTCAGCACGTCTGATGTGGCCGCTGCCGCTGACAAGGCGTGCCAAATTTACCGGATGGCAGTTAATCAAGGTTGGAACAACGTGTTTCGGCACTTCTCCCGTG
This sequence comes from Verrucomicrobiia bacterium, assembly GCA_035546095.1. GTDB lineage: Bacteria > Verrucomicrobiota > Verrucomicrobiia > Limisphaerales > UBA11358 > UBA11358. The sequence continues at coordinate 16,013 of DASZXB010000087.1, forward strand.
AACTGACAGTCAGCTTCGAGTGGTGCATGAGTCCAGTGTTGTGGACGTATACCACCATTCATACATTGATCGGGAAACAAACCGAACCGGAATCCGAATCATCACCGGCCAATCCCAATCGACAGCGGATACTAATAGTTGAATCAGACCCGGGTATTCGTCGCGCTCTGTGTTGGAGCATTGACCACCAAGCTGGATTTGTCAGCGTTCCCTGCGATTCGGTGGAATCCTTTCCTACTGTATTAACTCTCAACAAACCTCGCATGGTGCTTGTGAACCGCAACTTAGCCGGACGTATCGGTTTCAAGTCTGCCGGCACCGTCAGTCCCATCCAGCCCGGAGTGCCAGCTCTCACTTATTCGATTTATGTGGACGGCGACCAGATGTTCGTTTCCACAGCTGGCGGTGCGGGAGGTTACCTAGTCAAGCGAGTCAAGCCGGACCGATTGTTGGAGCCAATTCTCAAGATCGCCCGTCCCTCGGAATTGATGACCGAAGACCTTCTGTTGCGCGTTAAATACTATTTTCAAGAACTGCTGCAACTCCGTTCCAGCCATGACAGCTTGACACCGGCCAAACTGACAAATCGTGAACAGGAAGTCATGGAACTTTTGAGCAAAGGTTGCGTGGACAAGGAAATCGCACAGGCCATGGGTATCAGTGTCTGGACGGTTCATGGACACATCAAAAATATTTTTGAGCGGCTCCAAGTGCGTACCCGCACAGAGGCTGTAATTCGATACCTGGAAAAATAGCTTATTCTTTCTGAATAACCGCATCCTGCGCACTCAAACACAGGGCAATATTGGTCATACGTGTTATTTTGCCCCCCCAAAACAGGGTGTAGCTGGCAGTGACCCAATGATGCTAGCCTTTGCATGTAAATATTATTTTGAAAGACACCAAACAGGAAATATGAGGAAGTCTGAATCCAAATCAACGATATTGAAACGCTTCGGCTTTACACTTATTGAGCTACTTGTTGTCATAGCCATCATAGCAATTTTGGCGGCGATGCTCCTGCCCGCTCTCGCTGCCGCCAAGGCCAAAGCCAAAAATATTGCCTGCGTGAATAATGAAAAACAGATTGCGCTGGGTTACGTCATGTATGCCAACGATAATAATGATTACCTGCCGATAGCAGGCAAGAACATCGGAGGAACAGTCGTATTACCCACAGAATGGGCAGTCGAAATCAGCTCTTATCTTATCAAGGGCACAACAAACAATAACACCATCAGCACCGTTGGAACAGTGCTGACGTGTCCCTCTGCTAATCTGGCTTTAATATACAAACTCGCTTCAAGCGCTGACGATACGAACATGGTGGCGTTTGGCGGATACGGACACAATTACCCTTATTTGGGATATTATGACACTTATCCCATTAAAATATACCAGCGACAAAAGCTTTCTGTTGTCACCAAGCCCACGGAGACAATTTTTAATAGCGACACTTTAGATGCTATGCCCGGTGATTCGGAGGAGATCGAATTCTTCGGGTATTCTTATGCCATTAGCGCTATTTCCGGGCATTTGCCAAACCACACTTATACCCGGCATGGCAAAGGTGACAATTTTGCTTTTGGAGACGGTCATGTTAGTTACATGTCTTGGACCAGTGTTTCAAATGGTATGAATGGCCAAGTAGATTGGTATTGGATGATAAACAAATAAAAAGCGTTGGTTTACCTGAACAAGCGAATTGATCTGAGTGAGAGTAGAAGATTTTAGAGCAGCAGTTCAAAAGAAAAAGCGTCAAGGTTGCAGACCGAAAGGAGCTTGCTGTTGCAGCAATCACTGATGTTTTGTGATAATTCATAACACCAGCGCTAGAAATATATTTACATCATAAAATGCCGCGCCATCTATCCACTCGAGGAATCAATCCCTCCTCCGGTTTTGTCAAAAAAATCCGATTGGAAGAGTTTTACATTCTTTGTCAATCGCGAGTGTTTTATGCTGATAAAGATATTTGAAGATAGCTTAGAGCTTGGCCGGGCGGCGGCGAACACCGCGGCAACTGTGCTTCGAGACGTAATTACGAAGCAAGTTGCGGCACGGATTATCGCTGCAACCGGAGCATCCCAATTTTCCTTTCTCAAGGAGCTGACGGCGCTTCAAAAAATAGATTGGCAACAAGTGGAGATGTTTCATCTGGATGAGTATGTGGGTTTACCCGTTACGCATAGAGCCAGCTTCCGCAAGTATCTCTTGGAACGATTGATTAGACCTGCCGGTATTGAACGTTATCATTTGCTGGATGGCGAGAATGATGTGGCAATGGTCTGCCAACGAGTTGGCGGCGAACTCAATGCCGCGCCAATTGACGTGGCGTTCGTAGGTATTGGTGAAAATGGACACTTGGCTTTCAACGACCCGCCGGCAGATTTCAAAACGGAGAAGCCCTATCTTATTGTCAATCTGGACGAGCGTTGTCGGCGTCAACAAGTGGGCGAGGGATGGTTCAATAATTTGTCCGAAGTTCCACGACAGGCAATTTCCATGTCAATTCGCCAGATTCTCAAGGCCCGAAAGATTCTTTGTATTGTGCCTGACCAGCGAAAAGCGCAGGCGGTTAAAGCCTGTCTGGAAGATGAAATCAGTCCGGCGATGCCAGCTTCTATTCTTCGGACTCATCCGGACGTTACATTGTACTTGGATGCGAATTCAGCTTCCCTGCTCAATCAGCACACTTTGGCTGGAGCAATTCGATCATAGGCATCAATATGGGGACAATGCCAATTTTAGACCTATCTGACCATGCAAATTGAATTTCCCGGGTTGTTTGATCTTCAGGTCAACGGATTTGGAGGAGTGGACTTCAACAATCCTGCTATCACTCCAGATGATGTGTCTCACGCAATCACGACAATGTATGCAACTGGCGTGACGCGTTTTCTTCCAACGCTCATCACATCTTCCTTTGAACGATTTGCCAAATGTGCAAAGACACTGACACAGACCTCGCATCCGGAGATTATCGGCCTTCATATGGAAGGCCCCTATGTCCGTCCCGAAGGTGGCACACGGGGCGCGCATCCACGCGAGCATGTCATTGCGGCTTCGATTGATGACTTTTCGCGCCGACAGGAAGCCGCAGGTGGCAGGATAAAGCTGGTAACATTGGCTCCCGAAGTGCGCGGAGCGTTGCGGTTGATTGAAAACTTGGCAGCTTCCGGCATTCGTGTGGCCATCGGGCATACAGCCGCTTCACCCGAACAGATTCGCGACGCGGTAAAAGCGGGAGCAACATTGTCAACGCATTTGGGCAATGGTTGTGCGAATCAGTTGCCTAGGCACCCGAATTTTATCTGGGAACAACTCGCGTCCGATGATTTATATGCCAGTTTGATTGTAGATGGGCATCATTTGCCGCCAGCGACCGTCAAGGCAATGATCCGTGCCAAAACGCCTAAACGTATTTTTTTGGTGACCGATGCCGTCGCGGCCGCCGGATGTGTTCCTGGCACATACGAATTGAATGGCAAAGAGGTAGTATTAAGTGAAAATGGGCGAGTATCTCAACCAGGCAAATCATGGTTGGCAGGTTCAGCCGCAACTTTGGATCAGGTGGTGGCAAACGCAGTAAAATTCACCAGCTTGTCGCTTGAAAAAATCCTGCCGATGGCTTCCGATCAACCGGCAAAATATATGGGCATTCAAACATTTGGCCGCGTGACGGCAATTTGGAATGAGAACGAATGCCGACTGTCAAACCTCAAGGTTTTTGACAAATGACTGCCACGGCAAAATCACCAATCAAGCATTTGCGATGGTATATTGTGATTTTGCTTTGCCTGGCATCACAACTCAATTATCTCGACCGGCAAACTTTTTCAGTGCTGGCCGTCACCCTCCAAAAAGAATTTAGCCTTACCGACATAGACTATTCTTTTATCACCACGATATTTCTATGGACCTATGCGATAGCCTATTTATTCAGCGGTTATATCGTTGACCGACTGGGAACACGACGCAGTTTCATTACATTTGTTTCAGGCTGGTCCGCTGCGAATATGTTGCACGCCTTCGTCAAAAACTTCGTCGGCCTGGCTCTTTGCCGAGGTCTGCTGGCAGTAATGGAACCAGCGAACTTTCCCGCCGGCCTGAAAGCGGTAAGCGAATGGTTTCCGATGCGTGAGCGGGCGCTGGCTGTGGGTATTTTTAATTCCGGCACTGCCTTTGGCAATGCTTTGGCCGTGCCGGTGACAGCGTTTATCACACTCCGCTATGGCTGGCAATCCGCCTTTGTGCTCACCGGAATATTGGGATTCATTTGGGTCATTGCCTGGGCTTTGATTTACCGTAGTCCCGGAGAACATCTCCGATTGGGCAAAGAAGAACTCGCGTTGATCGAAGCCGAGCAAACGGAAGAAGAAATTACAGACACAAAAAAAATTTCCATTCTACGAATCCTGCGAATGCGCGAAGTCTGGGGTTGCATGTTGGCGCGATTGTTGACGGATCCGGTCTCTTACTTTCTCTTTTTCTGGATACCCAAGTATCTTGAAAATGAGCGCGGGTTTGACTTAAAGCAAGTCGGTATGCTGGCCTGGATTCCTTTTGTGGCTCTGGCAGTGGGCAACGTTTATGGTGGCGCAATGCCACGCTGGCTGGTCAGCCGGGGATGGACGGTCAACCGCGCACGGAAGACAAACATGTTTTTCGTGTCGTGTGGAATGGTAATCGTGTGTTATCTGGTGACCAAAGTGCCGACCTCATCCATGGCGGTTGCAATACTGGCACTGGTGATGTTTGGACATGCGGCATGGGCTAATATGACTCTGCCGGCGGAAGTATTCCCCAAGAATGTCGTGGGAACGGTTACTGGTCTGGGAGGCTTTTTGGGCGGAATATCCGGAGGAGTTGCCCAGTTAATCATCGGCGGTGTAGTGATGAAATATGGTTATGGCCCAATCTTCGCCGTTTGTTCCGTCATGTATCTGGTCGCATTTGCAGCCGTTCATTTTTTAATCGGCGAACTGGGAATCATACGTAAAATTCCATTGCACCCTACACGGAGCGTTCGCGCGTGATTCTGATGAAGTTACCATAAATTGTTTCAAAATGAAAAAATATATCACAGCCGCCATACTATGCTGTTTTACAACAGCAGTTACTGCCGGTGAAACCAACCGCCCTGCCCTTATTCCTGTTCCTGAGACAATTGAATGTCAAAAAGGTCAGTTTAAATTTCTGACTGAAACCAAAATTATTGTGGACCAGGCGTCCACGCAAACCGGGCAATATTTGGCCGAACAAATTCGCAAGCCCACTGGTTATCCGTTTATGGTCAATTTGCTTGGCACAGCCGATGCGGCCAAAGGTAACATTCTATTGACGACTCAAGATTCAAATACAAACCTGGGTTCTGAAGGCTATGAACTGGATATCTCGGCAAATTCAGTCGTAATTCGTGCGCCGACACAGACCGGCTTGTTTTACGGCGTGCAAACTTTGTTGCAATTGCTGCCGCCGGAAATATTTTCCACCAACTTGGTAACTGACATGGACTGGCAAATACCTTGTGTCCACATCGAGGACCAACCTCGTTTCAAGTGGCGCGGTCTGATGCTTGATGTCAGCCGCCACTTCTTCACTGTAGCTGAAGTGGAACGTTTACTTGATGCGATGGCGGCGCTCAAAATGAACATTTTTCACTGGCATCTGACCGACGATCAAGGCTGGAGGATTCAAATCAAAAATTACCCCAAACTCACGCAGATTGGAGCATGGCGAACAGATGTTGGGTTCGGTTTGGATCCAAAATCCACAACAGCTTACGGGCCGGATGGACGTTACGGAGGTTTCTACACGCCGGACGACATTCGCCAGGTGGTGAAATACGCTGCGGCACGTCACATCACCATTCTACCAGAGATTGAAATGCCCGGCCATTCGATGGCGGCGTTGGCGGCATATCCGCAATTCAGTTGCACCGGCGGCCCTTTCACCATTCCTCTCAAACTGGGAATCTTTGATGGCATTTACAATCCGGCCGATGAAAGAACTTACAAATTTTTGGATGATGTCCTGACGGACGTATTACAACTTTTTCCCGGCAAATATGTTCATCTCGGAGGCGACGAAGTGCCAAAAGACCCCTGGAAAAATAATGCGGCTTGCCAGGCGTTGATGAAACGAGAAGGACTGACAAATGAAAATGAGTTGCAGGGCTGGTTCATGAAGCGGATGGAAACATTCGCTGAAACACACGACCGTATTCCTATCGGCTGGAGCGAAATCCTAGAGGGAGGATTGGCGGGCAATACTGTGGTCATGGACTGGATTGGCGGCGCAACACAAGCGGCGAGTGAAGGCCATGACGTGGTCATGACGCCTCACCGGTCGTGCTATTTGTGTTACTATCCCTCGCTCGATCGTGCGCCAAATCTGTCCGCCTATCGTCCCTTTCTGCCGTTGAGCCAAGTATACGCGTTTGAACCAATTCCCGCAGACTTGGAAGCGCAATATCGCTCGCATATCCTTGGCGTGGAAGGGAGCGTCTGGACTCCAGATATTCCTTCATTAAGCGATGTCGAGGAATTGACCTTCCCGCGCGCGGACGCCCTGGCGGAAGTGGGTTGGTCGCCCAAATCGGCGCGTGATTTCGAGGATTTTTCTCGCCGACTGAACGTTGAATATCGGCGGTTGGCTATTTGTGGCATCAATTATTGGAAAGACAGTGCCACAAAGATCGGTTCGTGGAAGCCTTCACAAATAATAGAACAGGATAATTTACTGGAATGGGATGTAACACCGGAAATAACTGCTACGGGCAAATATCGTTTAAGCATGAATTACACCGAAGGCAAAAATGGCCTCAACATTAAATGGGTGGTGCTGTTGGAGAATGGTCATAAAATTGTTACGGATGCTCATGTTGGTTTCACGGGAACAAGTAAACTACATGCCCATGATTGGAATTATTTTTTTGAATTACCGGCTTTCAAGAAAGGGTCCCGATATATGGTTCAGGCTTCTGTAACCGGCGAAGGCGGTAATGATTCTCATGGTGTTGTTTATCTTGGAAAAGAACTAACCAAGTAAATAAAAAAACACCAGATAAGTTTCAAAAATTATTTTAAGAAAATGCCTGATGTATATATACGGAAAACTTATTTCATCGGCGTGAATTTTCGTTGGCGATAGAGTGCCGGATTCACGACCGCAGCCATGTCAGCAATCAATAAATTTTCGTTTAGAAAGAGATTGATTTGTTCGGCCGCAACCAAAGGATGGTTAATTACGTCCCGATGATTGACGTACAAGACATTGAAATTCGACCGCTCAGCCAGCCATTGGCGCACCATAGCAAGTTGCTTTTCAAAAATATCCGCCAGCGCCTGATCGGTTATTGTGGCAGCAGCCCGACCTTGTTGCTTGAGCATGACGCGCTGGGAAACAATCACCTCTTCAAGATCCCGCATCATAAAAATGACACGGTAGTTGCGATCATCCGGCAAATGAATCAACAGCAGATGCACGACCTTGATTACCTTTCCATCAGCTTGTTTCAGCCAAGATAAATCGTTGCGGCTATGCTTGACTCCTTCATGCTCAAAGTAACCACGCGGATTATGTTCGTCCGGCGCGCGTTGGCCATCCGTCAGGAGTTGCATTCCTCCTGCTTGTAACATCTGCATCATCAGACTGGTGCCGGATCGCGGCAACCCTGAAACGATTGTCACATAATCACCAGACATTTTCATTTTCTTCGGTCTGAAGCCAAACCGGAAGACTCCAACCCCGAATCTCCGGCCGAAGGCAGCTTGGACTTGATGTCGGCCCGGTAAATACGTTGTTTTCTGGAATTAACCCAGACTTTCTCGTGAATAGCCGCCTTTTGCGAATCAATCGGACGATATAACTCCGCCAATCGCTGGTGGATTAAACCCGGTTGGTAACCCATACCCAGAGCCGTTTCGTAAGCCAAAATAGCCTCCTGAGTTTTATCCAATCGTTCGAGTCCCATTCCGAGGTAAAAGTGTGCCTCTGGAAAAAAGTGAATCAAGCCAACGGCCTGCAGTGACTTCTCGACCGCATCCTCCGTTTCGCCGCGTTCAAGATGTATGCGAGCCAATCCATCAAACGCCGCCGGATTTTCAGGTTCAAACTCCAATGACTTTTGAAAAGCAACTTTGGCATCATCCCATCGCTTCAAATGAAGGTAGGCATGTCCAAGTTGATTGAAAAATAGGGGGTGACCGGCTTCAAAACGTTCGGCTGCCTGCAGGTGATTCAGCGCCGCAGTCGGGTTTTCTTCGGCGAAAGACAATTCGGCAAAAAGAAGTTGAACTTGACTCGATTGTCGGATGGATGGCGCGGACGCCTCCAAAATGCTACGCGCTTCCGACAACTTGCCAAGTCGAACCTGACAATGCGCCAGCGTTAACACCGCCCATTCATTGGCGTTGTTTTCGGCTATGAGTTCCTTAAGCAAGGGAACGGCTTTAGCTTCTTGCGGTGTGCCGAGAAGAGCGCGAACCAGATTGATTTTATTGCAGGAAACAGTGTCATGAATGGTCTTTCGCACATCTTCACCCGGTGCTGCAATATAACCTAATTCAACCAGTTGCTCGATGGCTTGCGCCGCCTCCGCCGGATCCTGACGAGAGTGTGCGGTATGCAGCCCAGCCTTATCATCACCAACCCCTTCCCAACTGAAAATTCGTTCCGGTTTCACCGGTTTCTCAAAGGCCTCCAACCACGGACGACCATCCATGTCACCGCCAATTGGAAGTCCCAGTAAAGCAAGTATCGTTGGGGTTACATCCAAGACTGATGCGCCATACAACCGGCCATTCTTTTTAAGATCAGGACCTTTGAGACAAACAATTCCAAAGGGACGATGGCATCCTTCCGGATCCTGCTTGCCCAGATCCAAAGGCGGGCGGCGGCGGCCACATTCATATCCATGATCACTAATGAGCATCACTGTTGTCTCAGCATCCACATACTGAAGCAAAGCATGAAGCATCATATCGTGAAATTTGTAACAGCCGCGCATGACTTCCTTATATAGCTTAAAGTCGCGTTCACTGACTCCCTCCATCCGAGGTGGATGATAGGGCATGAATTCGTGCCCGAATTGGTCAATGGCATCATAATAGACGCCCATCAAATTCCAAGGCTCGCTTTGGACCAAGGCCGTGGCAATTGCCTGAACTGAAGCAACGCGAGCAAGCCTGCGAGCAAGTTTCAAAGGGCGATCATCCTTTTTGAAATCAATCTCAGCCAGACGGGGAATAAATGGCAACAAATCTTCAGCCATGAGACTTTCGGTGGGCACACGCAAAGCCGCGGCTGCCTTGGCAAACGCTGGTGGATACACATTTTCTATTTTAGCCACTTCTGGTGCCTCTTTTTTATCGGAGGGACGCAGAAATTGGTCGGTGATCATAACCCCGTTAATCGGTTCAGCCGGATCGCTGGCAAACCAGGCAACCATGTTCGACTTCAATCCACTTTGGGTAAGAATATTCCAAATCGCCTTGCATTTGCGGGAGGTACTGCGAACCGGACCGATGCCACTGCCATCGGCCAAAGGCTCTGTAAAACCACAAATGCCATGCTTATCCGCGCGTTTGCCAGTCGCAATGGACGTCCATAGCATGGGTGAAAGCACCGGCTGGAGTGTGGCAAGATTGCCGCGCAGCCCGCCTGTGATGAGTTGGGCCAAGGCCGGCATTTGTCCGCTCTCGAGAAGCGGATCAATCATTTCCCAATCCGCTGCATCCCAGCCAATCAGAAGTATTTTTTTCCCGGGCGCTTGCACCATAGAATTACATACATTAAACCAAACGGGCAGTATTTACACTGCCCGTTTGAAATTTTGTAAGTGTCAAATGGATTGTTGGATATTGCTTATTCTGTTCGCCAGCTGCGAACCCGGCGCGCCGCCAACCCCACAATCCCAACCGCCAGCAATGCCAGCGAAGAAGGTTCCGGAACGGCGCCGACCACGATACCAGCATTGGGCGTCTCATTATAATAAATTCCGGCGACAGTCGCACTGAAATCGCCGTAGACACCGGGAGCGCCGTTGACCTGAACATCCATGTAACCAAAATGGATCTGGCCGTCGAGACCGCTCACGAATTCAAACCCCACCGCTTCAGTGGTGGTGAAATTGTTGAATAAATACGTCGAAGTGCCATGATTCCCATTTGCCAGGAATCCTTTATACGTCCATTTTGAGGCGGTTGTGGAATCAATAGTCATCCCGCTCGTCCAAGGAATAATATAACCGCTGCTCGAAGGATTAACTGCAAAATCGCTGCTCGATAATCCGCCGAGTGTAACGCGCCAGGTGTTGGGAACAAAATTAAAATCGGCCGTGCCGTCACCATCAATATCCAGATAAAAATAATCCGTATTAGGCCCTGCACCTCCCGGCACACCCAAAGTTTGGGGATAGGAAGAAAGAGCTGATGATTCAACGACCTGTGCTTCCACACTTTGGCCGGCAAAAAATGCTCCTACACCGGCAGCCGTTGCATAAGCCAGCAAGCGATTCTCCGAGTCGGGTGTTAATTGGATTGTTTTACCAGTGTTTCTTTTAGTTTTCATTGTTACCTTTTTTGAATTTTAGTTTTTGTAATCTAATCCAGCCTCACTGCCTGTTATACTATTAAAATTTTAATATATCGCTATAGCCTGTTTTGGGGGTGCATATCGCGATGCTGGGAATCAATGCAATTAACACCCAAATTTAGTGCTTTATGCGAAAGAACTGGGAAGCCGCACCCGTACCTGTCGTGACAGCTTGATAGTAGGCTAAAGGCTTGGCACCATTTGGATTTGCGGCAGTGACGAGTGTAATCACAGCATTGGTATCCGTCGTCCAATTGGCCGACGGGCCGAGAACAGGACTGGTTTCAAGCGTGAAAGCCGATTCCGGAGCATTGTCATTCGAGCTAAAATTAATTGCAACTGCATTGCCGTCTCCGACGGTTATGTTGGTGACGGCAACCAACACCGGAATCGTGATGCCAGCGTTTGGCGTGGCATTATAGTAAATATCCTTGACGCTCACTGAAGATATAAAGTGTTGGCCCAAATCATTCGTAGTGGCATTGACCCGAACATCCATGTAGCCAAAATGCGTCTGACCATCCACACTGCTGACAAATGAAAACCCCAGTGCCGCTATGGTCGGGAATTTATTATTCAGGAGATAGCCATAAGCATAGACAAGCGCCAGCCTGGGTTTATACTTTGGCGCAAAACCAGTACTGGCGTTGATAGTCTCTCCACCAAGCCACGCGTGCATATACTGAGTTGCACTATCATTAAGAAGTTGATTGGCTGTGCCAACACTGTTTGTCAGTCCAATGATATCGGCCACTTGTGAGTGAACAGGTATATTCCCTTGGCCGAAAATAATAAACTGAAGATCATTCGTGCCATCCCCATCAACATCAAAGGCAAAATCGGCGGTGTTCGTTCCTGAATCAGATGGTAGAGTTGCAGGATAGGGTGCAAGCGCAGCAGAAGCAGTGACTTGCGCGTCAGCATTCTGCCCGCTAAAAAATGCACCCAAGCCGGCGGCGGTCGTATAGGCAATCAAACGCCTTTGTGAATCAGGTGCTAAATGGTTATTCTGTCGGACATTTTTTGCGGATTTCATTGTCAGCCTTTTGAAATTATTGTTTATGGTTTCGACGGTATTTAAAACCCTAAATACAGACGAGTTGACGCTACCAATACTAAAGTGTTTCCACCATAGCCTGTTTTGGGGGGGCACATGACACCTTACTCATGTAGATAAATCCCTTACCCACCCCCGCTCCAAGTGCTAGACATTATAAGAAAACCGCTTGATTGATTAAGGCGACTGTTTTTTTGCACGTTCAAGACGAGCGCGACGCGCAGCCATTCCTGCAATCCCAGTCGCCAGCAAAGTCAACGAGGAAGGTTGGGAATCAGAAACAACACCCACAGTAATTCCTTTGGGTGTTTCGGCAAATAGACAAACCTGTGGGTCGGTCGGCAACGCAACGTCTTGAAAACTATTTTCTTTGTTGTTCTTGTCCGTTTTCATTCCTTCAACCAGTCATTCTTAATGGCTTATCCGATAAAATTGAGCAGGTCCACCCGTACTAATTGTGACTGCCTGATATAATCCAGGACTGCCACTCGAAACTACAGCTCCACCATCGGCCGTCCAACTGGCCGCCGGACCAAGAGCCGGGCTGGTTTCCAGCGTGAAGGCCGATGCGGGGGCATTGTCGGACGACGTAAAGTTAATTGTGACCGAATTATCCGATCCGACATGAATACTCGTAATGGTAACAACCGCCGGCGGAACTGATCCAATAACAATGCCAGCGTTAGGCGTTTTGTTATAATAAACACCGGCGACTGTCGCCGTGAAATCATTGTTGTCACCTGACGTGTGATTGACTTGGACGTTCATGTACCCAAAGTGGGTCAACCCATCGCTGGCGGTAAAGCTAAACCCCAATGCTTCTTCATTGGTGAAGTTATTAAAAAAATAAACCCAGCCTCCATCATAAGCACTGCTCGCCAGCCATTTTTTATAAGTCGGAACCGAACCAGTGGTAGAGTCAAGGGTTGTCCCGACAGTCCAAGGAATCACATAACCATTGGAAGAAGGGTTAAGCACCTGATTGGTCTGGGTGCCAATTGCCTTGTCAATATTGACCCGAAATGTGTCCACGTTGAGGTTTAAGTCCGGCGTGCCATCACCATCAACATCAATATAAAAATAAGTGCCGTAATATCCGACGGCTGGTGGCACACCTTTGATCAACGTATGAGGATAAGGCGCCAAGGCTGTTGATTCAACAACCTGTGCCTCGACACTCTGGCCGACAAAAAAAGCTCCCAAGCTGGCGGCTGTGGCGTAGGCATATAAACGATTTTCCGAATCAGGTGTCAGTTGGGTAATTTGTTTGGTATCCTTTTTTAATTTCATGTCAATGATTTTTGTTTTTGGAAATCCAGACCTTTCCGTGTTGATTCTAACGATACTGAAATGTTTTCGCCATAACCTTTTTTGGGGGTATCAACTACAAGATGTTTGCTGTCTTACATTATCATCTCATCTGGCCAAAGCTAATGAGAATCTCTTCAAGCTGCCCCCCTAAAACAGGGTGTGGCCAAAGTGATGCCTGGGTGTATGATTGTTTGATTATTTAATGGGTAAACATTGAGAAGTTTGAACTTGGAATATCAGCATGTTGACAAATCACTTTCGCACTTTTGAATCAACGGATTTGCATCCGAAATACTGTAAAATGCAGATGATTTTATGAAACCTTATTTTCTCCATGGCGCGTTGCCTTCTCTGTTGTGTGCGTTGGCACTTCTTATTAACCACGCAAATGCAGGCAACACTAATCGCGGTGTGTGGTGCTGGAAAACTCCAAGCCCCTATGGATTAAATTATATTATCGGGACGAGTTCTCTGGAAAATGCTGCCGTGGCGCAGTTCAAACTATGGGGTATTTCCCATGTTTATGGCTCCTATGGTGATCAATTGGCGACCGTTCAAGGTCAGGCCGCTCTTGCCAATTGGAACACCTTGTTAAGCAGTAATGGCATTGAGTCTCAACTGCTGATTTCGGATACTTCATTTGGCTCTGGTGACAACAATATTCTAGTCAAGATGATCAATTTCAACAAAGGTCAACCTCCGTCCGCGCAATTGAAAGCTGTTCACCTCGACATCGAACCGTGGGGTTTGTCAACGTGGGCGACAGATAATAAGTATAATGATTTGGTCGCTCTTGCCGGCACATATCAGCAGATACGCACTGAGTTGGACACAAACGGGGAGAACAACGTGCTGATGTATGCCGACCTGGCTGATTGGTTGGACACCACCACCATCAACTGGCCTTCAGACAGCGTTCGTAATCAATGGTTTTCTGGCATCCTCACAAACCTGGCCGGAATAACACTGATGGCATATGAACAACCCACGTTTTCCAGGATTGTGAATGTCGTTTCGTGGGAAATGACCAATTACCCCGGAGTCGTGCGTGTTGGAATAGATGCCGGCACGGGAGAAACTTGGTCGAATCTGGACTCGTTTCTGACCGTTGCCGGTCAAGTGGAATCCAATTACACAGATTCGGCCGGGATTGACATTTACGATTTTATCACATTTGAGAATATAGTGCCTCCTGTCCTGAGTCTTGGTTCGACACAACCTTTGACTCCAAGCGGTTTCAATCTGATGCTTCAAGGGCCAATCGGGTCCAATTGTGTCGTTCAGGCCTCGGCCGACCTCGTCAATTGGCAGACGGTTACGAACATCTTGAGCACAACCTGGTTGACCTATTTTAACGATCCGACAGCTACCAATTATTCTCGTCAATTTTACCGCGTAGGGCCGTGATGCGGTATCAAGCACGAGAAGCTCCGTTTTAAGAGAACGATGCTTTCATCATGGCCTGTTTTGGGGGGATGACATCTTTCAAAAGAAGTCTAGCATACCGCAATGCACATAAGCTTGAGGGTTATTTTTTCCCGAATTGCAGTGGTAATGACTGGTGTATTTTTCGCTCTCGCTCCTTCATCCATTAAGGGTCAATCTCCAACGATTATCATCACAAATTTACCTGCCTACGGCACACAAGGCAATCTCGGTGGTTTGGTGATGAATGCCAATCCTGCAACCAACAGCGTGGCAGTGTATATTTACGTCTCTGGAGCTTGGTACAGCAAACCAAGTTGCGCCAGCGCGCTGACGCCAATCCAGCCCGATGGCAGTTGGACGGCAAACATCACAACAAGCGGTTCTGATCCCAATGCGACTGAAATCGCTGCGTTTCTCGTACCCACAAATTACGATCAAGCCTGTGTGAACGGCGCGGCGGGTTTGACTATCCCGTCACAGGCCGAAGCGGTCGTTTACGCTAATCGAGTCAGCCCCGGTTTGCGCCGGTTTAATTTTTCGGGTTACGGTTGGTCGGTCAGAAACACCACGGCCGCTTCCGGCCCCGGTCCAAACTATTTTTCCAACAGCACCAACAATGTTTGGCTGGATGCGCAGGGCCAATTACACATGAAAATCACCCATACCAATGGTGTTTGGGAATGCGCGGAAGTTACCAGCGACCGCAGCTTTGGTTACGGCCAGTATCGGTTCACTGTCAGCGCGCCCATAAACAACCTGGACCCGAACGTTGTGCTTGGGTTGTTCACTTATAGCAACGATAATGTTTACAACTATCGTGAAGTGGATGTCGAATTGTCACGATGGAAAAATCCTGCTGATGCGAATGATGCACAATTTGTCATCCAACCCGCCGGAGCGGGACAAAAATTGAGATTTTCCGTACCCGGTGGCGTCACCAATTCAACTTACAGTTTTATCTGGCAAACCAATCGTGTTGACTTTCAGAGTTTGAATGGCGATTTCACTTCGTCACCGCTGGCAACCAACCTTCTTAAAACTTGGACCTGCACCTTAAGCGTGCCTCCGGCAGGTGGTGAAACCGTGCACATCAATCTATGGCTGTTCCAAGGCACTGCACCCAGCAACAATCAGGAAGTAGAGGTTGTTATTTCTAATTTTGAGTTTCTTCCACTGGGACCGCCTCAACCCGCTCAGTTAGGCCAATTGAACCTGTTACCCGGCGGTGATATCGAATTGAACGCGCAAGGCCTGGCGGATTGGCGTTACCAGATATTGACTTCATCTGATTTGGTGAATTGGCAGGAAATTGGAACGGTTTTGGCCACCAATAGCTCAATTGCCTATTCGGCTTTGCCGGCCTTGTTCCAATTTATTGACACGAATCCGGTCTCCTTGGATTCGTCATTTTATAGAACTGTAACTGAACCGTAAGCGTTATGATTGATTTGATCTTAATATCAATAATCAGTCGCCGTAAATTGGTTGCGGGGGCAGGATTTGAACCTGCGGCCTTCAGGTTATGAGCCTGACGAGCTACCGGGCTGCTCCACCCCGCGATTAGGAACGGTCAGTATCGCAGCAAGCGCGCATCACCGCAAGTTTTTTTAGAACGGCCAAATGTCGTAGCGAATCCAGTAGCCGGGCAATTTCAGGTATTCCAGATAAATCCGTTTGGCAAAGTTGCGCGACCAGTCGGCGCGCTGGAACGCGAAATAGGACGGGCGCGAATAAAATTTGATTTCGGGCGCGAATCGCCGGAACGTCGCCAGCGCGCGGCGCGAATGATACCACGAAGTCACGATGACGACGCGGCGCAACTTTTCCGCGCGCAAGATTTTGATGGTGAATCGCGCGTTCTCTTCGGTCGTGCGCGATTGATTTTCCACTTCAATTGCATTGGCCGGCACTCCCAAATCAATCAGCGCGTGCCGGTTGATTTCGGCGTCGCCAAAGCCGCTGATGATGATGCGCGGAGCAACCTGCTGTTTGAAAAGTTCCGCCGCGCGTTCAGGCCGTTCGCGTGAACCGCCGCCCAATACAACAATTACATCCGCCTTCACCGAACCACTGTCCACGCATAAAATTTTTTGCGGAAAAATGACGGCGACGGCGGCAAGCGCGAGCAGCACGACGAAAAGCATCAGCGCGAGCTTGAGCAAAAATTTGAATTTGCGAATCACGCCGCCACAATGACAGTTTTCCCGCCGGACGGCAAATCTGCGGTAAAATAAATCCGGCGCTGGTCAAAGTTCGCGCGGATTGTTATTTTGCGTCGCCATGAGTTTTCAGGCCAAAAAGCGCGTCACGCACGCGCTCACGGAATTGGGGCAAATCGCCCTGTTGATAAAGGAAGCCACCGCGTCGCTGTTCACGTTCAAAATCGCGTGGCGCGACTTGCTGTATCAAATTTATTTCATCGGCATCAAATCGCAATCGGTCGTGTTGGTGACGGGCGGATTCACGGGCATGGTGCTGGGCGCGCAAACGTATTTTCAATTTCACAAGGTGAAAATGGATACGGCGTCGCTCGGCGTGGTGAGCGTGGCGATGTGCAGCGAATTGGGGCCGGTGCTGACGGCGTTGATGGTGGCGGGGCGCGTCGGCGCGGCCATCGCCGCCGAAATCGGCACGATGCGCGTGACGGAGCAGATTGACGCGCTGCGGACGCTGGCGACGCATCCGGTGGATTATCTGGTCGTGCCGCGTTTGGTTGCGGCGCACATCGCGTTGCCGTTGTTGACCGTCGAAGCCGTCGCCGTCGGCATCGGCGCGAGTTATCTCGTGGACATTTATTTGCTGGGCATCGAGCCGACTTATTTGTGGGTCAACATGCTGAAATACACGCACATCGTGGATTTGATGATGGGGCTGGTGAAAGCGTTCGTTTATGGCGGCATCATCGCCATCATCGGCTGTTACAAAGGCATGAATTGCGGTCTCGGCGCGGAAGGCGTCGGGCGCGCGACCACCGAAGCCGTCGTCAACGCGTCCATCACCATCTTAATCACGAATTTCTTCCTGACACTGTTCATGGGCAAACTGGTGGGGCAATTATGATTGAAGTCCGGCGACTGAACAAAAATTTTGGCGGGTATCCGGTGCTCAAGGACATCAATTTTCGGATTGAAAACGGCGAATCCGTCGTCATCATCGGGCGCAGCGGCGGCGGCAAAAGCGTTTTGCTCAAGCACCTCATCGGCCTGCTCAAGCCGACTTCAGGCGAAGTGCTGATTGACGGCGAAAACATCGTGCCGATGAACGAACGGCAACTACTGCGCGTGCGGCAGAAATTCGGCATGGTGTTTCAAGGCGCGGCGTTGTTCGATTCGATGACCGTTGCGGAAAACGTCGCGTTCGCCTTCCGGCGCAGAAAAAACATGACGGCAGGCGAAATCGCGCGCAAAGTCGCCTTCGCGCTGGAAGTCGTGGATTTGCCCGGCACGGAAAATAAAAACCCGTCCGAATTGTCCGGCGGCATGAGAAAACGCGTCGGGCTGGCGCGCGCCATCATTTACGAACCGCAAATCGTGCTTTACGATGAGCCGACGACCGGCCTCGACCCGATTGTGTCCGACAGCATTGATAAATTGATCATCCGCGTGCGCGACCATTTGAAAGTCACCACCGTCGTCGTCACGCACGACATGCGCAGCGCGCGGCGCGTGGGCAATCATGTGTTGATGCTGCACGACAAAAAAATTTATGCGAATTGCGCGCCGGATGTTTTTTTCGCGTCGCAAGACCCGATTGTGCGGCAATTCGTGGACGGCGTGGCCGACCCGCAGGAAGTTACATTTTGAATCCGCCGGGCTTGGCAACGTAAACCGCCATCGCCGATAATCCAGACAAAGCCGGAACAAATAAACTTGTTCCGGCTGTTTTTACCTTGCGTCAACACGCGCCAAACCGCTAATCAAACTCATGCCGCAATCGCCCGACGCGACCGCCAATCCAATCCCACTGGTCGTGGATTTGGACGGCACGCTCATCAAAACCGATTTGCTTTGGGAATCGCTCGCGCGTCTACTCCGGCACAATCCCTTCGCCATTTTTCCCGTTTTATTTTGGTGGACACGCGGGCGCGCTTTCTTGAAAAAGAAATTGGTCGAGCGGGTCAAAATTAATCCGGCCACCCTGCCCTATCACGAACCGTTCCTGAAATTTCTGCGCGAACAAAAATCCGCCGGTCGAAAAATCATTCTCGCCACTGCGTCCGACGTGCAAATGGCTTTGCCCGTCGCCAATCATATCGGGTTGTTTGACGAAGTGTTCGGCAGTGATGGCAAAACCAATTTGCGTCGTGGCAATAAATTGAAAGCGCTCGTCGCCAAATTCGGCGAGCACGGTTTTGATTACGCCGGAAATTCACCGGATGATTTGACCGTCTGGCGTGGCGCGCGCGAGGCGATTGTCGTCAATGCCAGCAAAACCGTCCAAAAGGAAGCCGCCAATTGCGCCAAAATCGGCGCGACATTCGTGGAAAACTATTTTGCTTTGGCGACGGCCAAACGTTTTCTGACCGAATTGTTCATCCGCAGTGGTTATTTGGTCGCCATCGTCGCCGGATTTTTATTCGCCGTCGCGTTTCCCAAAATCAACGTCGCCGGCTTCGCGTGGATTGCCCCTGCCCTTTTGATTTATGCCGCACATGGGAAAAATTCCGGCGACGCTTTTCGCGTCGGCTATCTCGCCGGATTAGCGCAATGGCTCATTTCGCTTTACTGGCTGCTGTTGATGCCGGCGGTCGGCTTTCCGATTCTAGGCTGGATTGCGCTATGCGCCGTGCTCGCGCTTTTCTCTGCGATTTGGGTTTGGCTGATTGCGCCAAAAATCGGCGAGGGCAATTGGCAACGACGCACCTTTTGGTCGCTCGGCGGCGCGGCGGTGTGGGTCGCCTTGGAAATGATTCGGACGCGCGTGCTCGGCGGTTTTCCATGGAATTTTCTCGGCGCGGCGCAATTCAAAATGGTTCCGTTGATCCAAATCGCGTCCGTCACGGGCGTTTACGGCCTTTCGTTTTTGATCGTCTGGTTTTCGCTATCGCTGTTCTCCGCGTGGCGCGGGATTTTTTTGCAACCGACCAAAAAATTCATCTGGCAAGCAGAAATTGTTTTGCCAATGGTCGCCGTCGTCACGTTGTTCATTTTCGGTTATGCAAAAGCGGGCAAAGAAATCTCGCCGGATTCCACATTGAATGTCACGTTGATTCAACCCAGCGTGCCACAGACTTTGATTTGGGATGAAAACGCCAATTCCAATCGCTTTCAACAATTGCTCCAGCTTTCGGAAAAGGCATTGAGTGAAAACACCAACTCCCTCACCCGACCTTCAGCCACCCTTTCCCCGTTTGGCGAGGAGAGGGACAATGTGAGGAGCGCGACAAAAACCGATTTGCTGATTTGGCCGGAATCGGCTCTGCCGGAATTTGACGATGAAACTTATGTCTCAATTGTCAGATTGGTTCGCGCGCATCACGTCTGGCTCATTTTCAACGCCGACGATGATGTGCCCAAAACCAATTCGCCCGCGCAAAATGAATTTGATTATTACAATTCCGCTTTTCTATTTGATCCCGATGCCCGTTGCGCGGCGATTTATCACAAGCGTAAACTGGTGATGTTCGGC
>DASZXB010000088.1:0-70192 GCA_035546095.1 Verrucomicrobiia bacterium
CATGAAACGGGTCGGCACGAAAAACACGCCGGTTTTTCGCATCGTGGTGGCCGACAGCCGCAGTCCGCGCGATGGCAAGTTCATCGAGGAAATCGGCACGTATCAGCCGCTCAAGAACGGCGATAATTTTTCGCTCAAGCTTGACCGCGCGCAGTATTGGATCAGCAAAGGCGCGCAACCGAGCGATACCGTCGCCAGTTTCATCAAGAAAGCCGGCAAAGCCGCTCCAGCCGCAGCTTAATTTTGTGCGATGCAAGAGTTCCTCGAATACGTCGTCAAAGGACTCGTGCAAAAACCCGAGGCCGTGAATATCACGCGGGTGGAACGCGCGGGTGTGACAGTTTATGAATTGCGGATGGATTCTGCGGACGTTGGCAAAATCATTGGTCGCCAGGGTGTGACGATTAACGCGATTCGTTCTTTGCTTTTGGCCGGCAGCGCGAAGAAAGGTCTGCGTTGCTCGTTGGAAATCGTCGAAGACAAACCGGCAAGTTAGATTGAATTTTGGCACGTATGA
Organism: Verrucomicrobiia bacterium; assembly: GCA_035546095.1. Classification (GTDB taxonomy): domain Bacteria; phylum Verrucomicrobiota; class Verrucomicrobiia; order Limisphaerales; family UBA11358; genus UBA11358. The sequence goes on from DASZXB010000088.1 coordinate 518, forward strand.
AAATTGACGTGCTCACGTTGTTTCCGGCGATGTTCGCCGGGCCGCTCGATGAAAGCATCATCGCGCGCGCGCGCAAAAACGACTTGCTCGAATTGCAAATCCACGATTTGCGCAAGTGGACGCACGACCGGCATCGCACGGTGGACGACAAGCCGTTCGGCGGCGGGCCGGGAATGTTGATGAAACCGGAGCCGTTGTTTGAAGCGGTCGAAAGTTTGCGGCGTGAAAAAACAAAAGTGATTTTGTTTTCGCCCGGCGGAAGAAAATTTTCGCAGGAAATCGCGCGCGAATTGTCGCAGGAAAAAGATTTGCTGCTCGTCACCGGCCATTATGAAGGCTTTGACGAGCGCGTGCGACTCAAGTTGGCGGACGATGAATTGTCCATCGGCGATTACGTTTTGACGAACGGCGCGCTGCCCGCGATGGTGGTGATTGACGCGGTCGCGCGGTTGTTGCCCGGCGTTTTGGGCGACGACGAAAGTTCGCGTGACGAATCGTTCAGTCATGGTTTATTGGAATATCCGCAATACACGCGACCGGCAGAGTTTCGCGGTATGAAAGTGCCGGACGTTTTAGTTTCCGGCAATCACGCCGAGATTGAAAAATGGCGGCGCGAACAGGCGAAAGCGCGGACAAAAAAAAATCGACCGGATTTATTGAAATAGAATTTATGAATCAAGCATTGTTGAAAAAGATTGAATCAGAACAGTTTCGCAAAGATGACGCGAAGTTTAACGTCGGCGATTCGGTGAAAGTGCACACCAAAGTTGTTGAAGGCGACAAGGAACGCATCCAGATTTTTGCGGGCGTCGTCATCGGCAAACGCGGCGCGGGTTTGAACGAAAGTTTCACCGTCCGCCGCATCAGCTATGGCGAAGGCGTCGAACGTATTTTCCCGTTGCATTCGCCGCGCGTGGACAAGATTGAAATCGAACGGCACGGTTCCGTCCGCCGCGCGAAATTGACTTACTTGCGCAAACGTCTCGGCAAAGGCGCGACGTTGGTGAAGGAAAAGGAAGAAAAAGCAGCGCCTGCCGCGAAATAATTTTTCCAATCAAACTTTTCAAAGCGAGGCTGCGGCCTCGCTTTTTTATTTCAGATGATTTGCCACATCGCCAAATCCTGCGACGACTTCGGCGCGCGTTTTCAAATTGCGGATACGGACGTGCGCGTCGCTTTCCAGTCTCGCGGTGAACGACGCTTTCAATTCCTGCGCGCGTTTGAATTGCTTGTCCGATTTTGCAGGCGTAAGCGAATACTCGACAGCAAATCCGGCGACGCGCAAATCCTGAACCAGTTTCAGCGACGACGCGCGCAGATTTTCGTCTTCAATCAAAACAAAAACTTCCGTTGAAGAATCGAACGCGGGCAGCAATTTTCGTGCTTTGAGTAATTCGAGCAACACCACGTCGCCCATGCCGAAGCCGAGCGCGGGCAAATCTACTTTTTTGCCGCTAATGAGCTTGATAAGATTGTCGTAACGTCCACCGCCGGCGATGGCGCGGAATTCGCCTTTTTTATCGAACGCCTCGAACACGACACCGGTGTAATACGCAAGGCCGCGAATGACTTTGTAGTCCACTTTTACAAAATCGCGTAAACCGCGCGCGGCGAGATTTTGCAAAATGCTTTCGAGTCCGGCGGTCGGCTTGCCGGATTCGATGAACTTGTTCACGTCGGCCAATGAAAATCCGAGCGCGGCGAGTTTTTTCTCCGATTCTTCCGGCGGCGTGCGTTCCAATTTGTCAATGATTTGGAAAAACTGGTAATCGCCCTCGGCCTCGCCTTCAACTTCGCTTTCCGCGACGCCGTCGGGATTTGGCGTTTTGCTTTCGTAAAATTCCTGCCACGCATTGCGGCTGCTCAAGCGGATGACGAAATCATTTTCGGTCAAACCAAATGCGCGCAAAGTATCAATGAGCAGCGCAATCAATTCTGCATCCGCCGCCGGATTGGATTCGCCGATCAAATCGGCGTTGAACTGGAAATGTTCGCGCAGGCGGCCTTTTTGCTGGCGTTCGTAGCGGAACAATTGCGGGATGGCGAACCACTTGATGGGTTTTTTATAATTGCGTTCGTGGGCGGCGACCATGCGCGCGAGTGTCGGCGTCATTTCCGGTCGCAATGAAACCTGGCGTTCGCCTTTGTCGGTGAAGTTGTAAAGTTGGCCGACAATTTCATCACCGCTTTTGGTCGTAAACAATTCCAGCGGTTCGAGCGGCGGGCCGTCATATTCGCGAAAATTATAGCGGCGCGCAACAGTTCGCCATTTGTCAAAAATGAATTGGCGCGCGTCGGCGCTCCAAGTGTCGGTGTGCGGGAGCGGTTCGGGATAAAAATCGCGAAAGCCGGGCAATCGTTCCATGCGTTCAGATTAAAAAACGCGGGATGAAAAGAGAAGTTGAATCAGCTTGGCGCGGATTCCGTGGGCAATTTCAAAACTTCGGCGCGCATTTCCTTGCCGGCTTTGAATTTGACCATCGAACGCGCAGGAATCGGCACGTCGGTTTCCGGTTTGTTGGGATTGCGTCCGACGCGGGCTTTGCGGGTTTTGACTTCAAAGACGCCGAAGTTGCGCAGTTCCACTTTGTCGCCTTTGGCGAGCGCTTCGGAAATGTAATCGAGAGTTTTTTGCACCACATCGAAAACCTGTTGCTGGCCGAGGCCGGTTTCGTTGCTGATGCGCATCACGATGTCGCGTTTGGTAAGGGTCATAATTTTGTTCTGATTTTCCGATTATTATCGAATGGTGGATTGTCTGTAAATTGCTGCTGTCGCGGTTCAAACGGCCAATCGCAACGGGAAATCCAACCGTTCATAAGTTTTACTCGTATTTGAGTTAAACAACAGTTGTGAAGTAGGGGAATTCCGCGGACTTGTCCACAAAAAAATTCAACGGGTTTGAGGACGTTTTTTTGGGCAAAAACGGTGGTGTTAAAAACACTTTACAGCTTGCGTGCCAGTTCGCAAAGTTATGGCGTGTTGACTGAAAACGAAATCAAAGTTCAGCCCGCACGGTCGCTGGCTCAATTCAGGGTTCAAGCGGATTTTGCCAGCGCTCTGGAGACTTCCATTAAGCGGTCGCAACAATTCCTGCTGGGCGGGCAAAAGGCCGAAGGTTATTGGGTGGGCGAATTGATGGTGGATTCCACGCTCGTGTCCGACACGATTGCGTATCATCATTGGAACGGGAAAATTGACCGCGAATGGCAGCGCAAGGCGGTCAATCACATTTTCTCCATGCAATTGCCGGACGGCGGCTGGAACATTTATTACGGCGGCCCGTCGGAAGTGAACGCGACCATCAAAGCGTATCTCGCACTGAAACTGGCCGGCGTGCCGGTGACCGACCCGCGCATGTTGCATGCCCGGCAAATGGCGTTGAGTCTCGGCGGTGTGCCGCGCATGAACACGTTTTCCAAATTATATCTCGCGCTGCTCGGTCTGTTTCCGTGGGAATACGTGCCGACGATTCCCTGCGAAGTGCTGTTGCTCGGCAAATGGTTTCACGTGAATTTCTGGGACATGAGCAATTGGTCGCGCGGAATGCTCGTGCCGCTGGCCATCATCAATCATTTCAAACCGACGCATCCCGTCAACGTCACGCTCGACGAATTGTATCCCGAAGGCATCCACGAACGCGATTTAGCGCTCGCGCCCGACCCGGAAAAAATTTCGTGGCGCAATTTTTTCCTGTGGCTGGACCGTTTGCACAAGTTCGCTGAGTGGTTCGCGGAACATAAAATTCATCCGTTCCGCAAATTCGCGTTGAAAAAGGCCGAGAATTGGATGCTCGACCGATTTGAGGGCGCGGATGGTCTGGCGGCGATTTTTCCGGCCATGCTCAATGCGCTCATCGCGTTACAGGCACTCGGTTATCCTGATGACCATCCGCAAGTGAAACGCGCGGCGCATGAATTGAAAAAATTGGAGCACGAAACGGAAGACGACGTGCGCATCGAACCGTGTTTTTCGCCCGTTTGGGATACCGCCATCGTTTTGATTTGCCTGCACGAATCCGGCGTTTCTGAAAATCATCCGAAATTGAAACGCGCCGCCGAATGGCTGATGGAAAAGGAAATCCGTTTTCGCGGTGATTGGCAGTATAAAAATCCGGCCAAAGTCGAAGCCAGTGGTTGGGTTTTTGAATACAACAACAAATGGAATCCCGACGTGGACGACACGGCGATGGTGCTGCTCGCGTTGCGTAAAATTCCCACGGACAATCCGAAGAAACGCGACGAATGTTTCCGGCGCGGCCTCAAATGGATGATGACGTTCCAATGCAAAGACGGTGGCTGGGCGGCCTTTGACAAGGATTGCACGAAAAACATTTTGGACAAAGTTCCGTTCGCCGATCACAACGCGATGCTCGACCCTGAATGCGCCGACATCACCGCGCGCATTTTGGAATTGCTCGGTTACGAAGGTTGGAATCGCGATCATCATCAGATTCGCCCCGCGCTCGAATATATCCGCAAACAGCAGGAAGCCGACGGTTCATGGTATGGCCGTTGGGGCGTGAATTACATTTACGGCACGTGGCAAGTATTGCGCGGAATGCGCGCGATGAATTGGGACATGAACGAAGACTGGCTGCAACGCGGGCGCAAATGGCTCGAAAGCGTTCAGCACGCCGACGGCGGCTGGGGCGAACGTTGCAATACCTATGACGACCCGATTTACAAAGGGCAAGGGCCGAGCACCGCGTCGCAAACCGCGTGGGCGGTCATGGGCTTGTGCGCGTTCGACGACCCGGACAATCCCGCGCTCCAACGCGGTATCGAGTATTTGATTCGCACGCAAAATCCCGACGGTTCGTGGACCGAACTCGAAACCACCGGCACGGGTTTTCCAAAAGTGTTCTATTTGAAATACGACATGTATCGCAACGCCTGGCCGTTACTGGCTTTGGCGACTTACAAGAAAATCTGCGAACGTGTGACAGCCAAAAACGGCAACCGCGTTTGAAATCAAATGGGCTGGCTACGTAAAGAATTGCCCACCCGTCACCATTCAGTGTGAAAAGCATTTTCAATTCCAAGTGGTTTGGCTGGTTCACATTTGCGATCGTAATTATTTATTTAATCATTGGGTTGTGGCCATTTGATTTTCACCCTTTGAATCGGGTGAACTGGCTGGCAAATCGAACTGGCCTGCAATTTGGAACCCGAGGCATCGCTTACGATCCAACTCCTTTGGCGCTCTCTGGATCGGATGGAATTAGCGCTCAACCTGCAAGTTTTTCCGCAGAAGTTTGGCTTGAAGCAGATCGTGAACCGGACGACGACGTTTTTAATGTTTTAACCATTCACAATGCCGGCTTGCCCGCCGACTTTGTTTTTTGTCAGTGGAAACGTGAATTTTTGTTTCGGGCGGCCATCACGCATCCATTCGCGCACCATGTCAGCGAAATCGGCATCAGCGACGCGTTGCTGACAGGAAAAATCCATTTTATCGCAATCCGGAGTGATGCCATTGGAACAGACTTGTTTTTAGACGGTTCGCTGAAAGGACATTTCCCCGGGTTCGTTTTGCGACCAAATGCAGCAATTGGGCAATTGATTCTTGGCAACGACGATTCCGGGAAACATCCGTGGCGAGGGCGATTGTTCGGCATGGCTCTATTCAACCGGCGGCTCGACACGGCGGAGGTTGCCGAACACTATCAACTTTGGATGAATGAAAATGCGTTGCAACTCACAAATGCCGCTGGTCTGACTGCGCTTTATCTTTTCAACGAGGGCAGGGGACAGCGCGCGGAAGATTTTTCTAGCAACCGGCATCACGTTTTTATCCCCGAAGTTTTCCAACCGATTTATCGCCGGGTTCTCATTCCGCCGTGGAAAGATTTGTCTTACAACAATAGGCCGGATTACTCGGACATTGCTGTGAACATTCTCGGTTTCATTCCCTTCGGTTTTTGCTTTTTCATTTATCGCCAGTCCGCCGCGCCAAAGCGCCAGGCCGCCAATTTTCTTTTAGTTCTGCTTGCCGGTTTCGCCATCAGCCTGACGATTGAACTGATTCAGGCGTGGTTGCCGAATCGAACCTCTTCCATGACTGATTTGCTGACGAACACGACCGGAACCTTGATTGGTGTGATGCTGGCCGTGCGTTGCCGCCGGTTTTTTGCTCGTAAATCCGAAGCGTAAATCGTAGCATACTGGCTACGTGAGTTGGTTTTATCATCACGCTATTCGCCCGCTTCTTTTTGCCCAAGATGCGGAACGCGCGCATGATTTCGCGCTGAATCTTCTTGCGCTAGCCAGCCGCGACGAATTGATTTGCGATTCGATTGGAAAATTTTTTGCCGCGGCGGAATTGCCCGTTGAACTGTTCGGGTTGAAATTTCCAAATCCCATCGGCGTCGCCGCCGGAATGGATAAATTTGCCGCCGCCGTTCCAATTTGGGAAAAACTTGGCTTTGGATTTTGCGAACTTGGCGGCGTGACATGGCACGCGCAGCCGGGCAATCCGCAACCGCGAATGTTCCGTGCTATCGCCGATGAAGCGATTGTCAATCGCATGGGCTTCAACAATTCTGGCGCGGAAGCCGTCGCGCGAAAATTGGCGGATTGGAAAAAAACCGGTCGCTGGCCAAATTCGCCGGTCGGCATCAATCTCGGCAAATCCAAAATCACGCCGTTGGAAAACGCGGCGGAAGATTACGCCAATTCGTTTCGCACGTTGCGCGACCTTGCGGATTTTTTTATCGTCAACGTCAGTTCGCCGAACACACCGGGCTTGCGCCGGTTGCAGGACAAGGCGGCATTGGATGAAATTCTCATTGCGTTGCAGGAAATCAATAACGGGGAGAACGACGTGCCGTCGTCCCAAACTCTTAATTCAGGGACGCCGACACGGCGTCCCTCCCGACCAATTTTAGTCAAAATCGCGCCCGACCTTTCATTTGAAGCGATTGACGAAATTTTGGAATTGGCAACTGCGCGACAAATTTCGGGAATCGTCGCGACGAACACGACCATTTCCCGTCCACAAACGACAAATGTGCGCTTGCAAAAAATTTACGCCGAAACCGGCGGCTTGAGCGGCAAACCGTTGCGCGCGCGCAGCACGGAAATTATCCGGCACATTTTCAAACAGACGAACGGCAAAGTGCCCGTCATCGGCGTCGGCGGCATTTTCAGCGCGGATGATGCGTGGGGAAAAATTTGCGCTGGCGCGAGTCTGCTTCAGATTTACACCGGACTGATTTATGAAGGGCCATATTTGGCAAAAAAAATTGTCGCCGGACTGATTCAAAAATTGCAAAACGAAGGCATGAAAAATTTGTCAAACGCCGTCGGTTTGGCTAATTGAATGTCATGTTCGAGCCGCGCAACCAACGTTTGCTGCCGCGCCGGGAATACTTTCGGCGCGTTGCGCGTCATGTCGCGCTGGGCATCGGCGTTCTCATCGTCTGGTTGGGCGTCGGCATGGCCGGTTATCACGATTTGGAAAAACTTTCGTGGCTGGACGCTTTTCTGAACGCGGCGATGATTTTGTCCGGCATGGGGCCGGTGGCGACGCTGCAAACGGACGCGGGGAAAATTTTCGCGGGCAGCTATGCGATTTTTAGCGGCATCGCGTTAACCGGCATTTTGGGAATCATTTTTGCTCCGGTCGTCCATCGTTTCCTGCACAAGTTTCATCTGGAAGACAAGAAACTGGACAAGCGTTAAATTGATTGGCCGGAAAATTTTGCCGCTCTGAAAAAATTGCCATTCGCCCCGTATTTCAGTTACATAAGCGCATGAAGTATTTGCCTGCCAATTCCCGTTACTCGGAAATGGTTTATCGCCGTTGCGGTCGCAGCGGTTTGAAACTGTCCGCGATTTCACTCGGCCTCTGGCATAATTTCGGCGGCGTGGACACGTTGGAAAACGCCCGCACCATGCTGCGCTGCGCATTCGATTTAGGCATCACACATTTCGATTTGGCGAACAACTACGGCCCGCCGCCCGGCTCGGCGGAAGAAAATTTTGGACGGATTTTGCACGACGATTTTGCCACGCTCCGCGACGAATTGGTGATTTCGTCCAAAGCCGGTTACACGATGTGGGACGGGCCTTACGGCGATTGGGGTTCGCGCAAATACCTCGTCGCGAGTTGTGACCAAAGTCTCAAGCGGATGAAGTTGGACTATGTGGACATTTTTTATCACCACCGTCCCGACCCCGAAACGCCGCTGGAAGAAACGATGGGCGCGCTGGATTACATCGTTCGCAGCGGGCGGGCGCTTTACGCCGGAATTTCCAATTATCCGGCGGATAAAACGCGACAGGCGGCGGAAATTTTGCGTTCGCTCGGCACGCCGTGCCTGATCCATCAACCGTCTTACAGCATGTTCAATCGCTGGATTGAGGACGGTTTGCTCGGCGTGCTGGAGCAGGCAGGCATTGGTTGCATCGCGTTTTCACCGCTCGCGCAAGGGTTGTTGACCGATAAGTATTTGCAAGGCATTCCCGAAGGTTCGCGCGCGTCCAAGCCGCATGGATTTTTGCGCCCCGCGCACGTCACGGAAACGAAACTCGCGCAAGTCAACCAACTCAACGATCTTGCCAAAGCACGCGGCCAAACGCTCGCGCAAATGGCGTTGGCATGGGTGTTGCGGCATCCGCAAATGACTTCGGCGTTGATTGGCGCGAGTCGCGGCGCGCAAATTGAAGATGCCGTTGGCGCGTTGAAGAATTTGAAATTTACCGCGGAAGAACTCCAGAAAATTGAAATCATTTTGAAAGGTTAAATCATTCACATGCGATTTGCGTTCACGAAATATCACGCGTTGGGCAACGATTATCTTGTCATTGATCCAAAAGACGCGTCGTCGTCATTGACGCCCGAGCAAATCAAGACCATTTGTCACCGGAATTATGGCGTCGGTTCGGACGGCATTTTGCTCGGGCCGTTGCCGTCGAAAAAAGCGGAATTCAAACTGCGCATTTTCAATCCCGACGGCAGCGAGGCGGAGAAAAGCGGAAACGGCCTGCGAATTTTTTCGCGTTATCTGTGGGACAAAAAATTGGTCGGCAAAGATGAATTCACCGTGGAAACGCCCGGCGGCATCGTGCGTGCGACGGTGATGGAACGCGGCAAAATCGTGCGCGTGGAAATGGGCAAGGTTAGTTTCTGGAGCGACGAAATTCCGGTAGCCGGGCCGCGACGCGAAGTCATCAACGAGCCAATTCATTTGCGCGGCGAGCGGTTCAATTTTTGCGCGGCGACAGTGGGCAATCCGCACTGCGTTCTGCCGTTGCAACGCATCAGCGCGGAATTGGCGAAACAAATCGGGCCGCAATTGGAAACGCACGCGCGCTTTCCGAACCGCACCAACGTGCAATTGATGAAGGTGCTCGACCGAAACAACATCCAGATTGAAATCTGGGAGCGCGGCGCGGGTTACACGCTGGCCAGCGGCAGCAGCAGCAGCGCGGCGGCGGCGGTGGCGCACCGACTCGGATTGTGCGACCGCGAGATTACCGTTCGTATGCCGGGTGGAAAAATCGAGATTGAAATCAGCGACGGTTTTGAGATTCGCATGACGGGGCCGGTCACGAAAGTTGCCGAAGGTGTCACGGCGAAGGAAATGCTCGCCGTTTGAATTTTTCATGTCCTTTTGTGTCCATTCGTAGTTAAATTCTCAAATGAAACTGTCGTTATTATCCATTTTGCTTGGTGTCGGCATGAGTGTGCCGCAGATTTATGGCATTGCTAATCCGCAGAAGTTCGCGGTGTCCGTCCGCAAATTTCCGCGCAATCTGCCGGTCGGCATTTTTCTGACGCTGCTGGCGACGGTATGGTTTTTGTGGAACGTGAACGGCGAATCGCTGGCGGATTATTCAGCTTACAAGCCGGAAATGATGGTCGCGTTTGGCGCCATCGGCATTTTGACGTGCGTTTATGTTCAGGATTTTCTGGCGGTGCGCGGGCTGGCGGTTTTGTTTTTGTTGCTCGCCCGATTGATGGTGGACACGGGGCGTCCGCATTTGGGCGAAACGCCGTGGGTTTTGGTCATTCAAATCTGGGCTTACGTTCTTGTGATTGCGGGTATCTGGTTCACAGTCGCGCCGTGGCGGTTACGCGATTTTTTGAATTGGGCGACGGCGACCGAAGGCCGCATCAAAATCGGCAGCGCCATTCGCTTGGCGTTCGCGCTCTTCATCGTCCTGCTCGGCTTGACGGCGTTTCGCGCGATGTAATTTTTTTCCGCGACGGTAACTTTTTCCTGCGATAGCGCGATTGTCAGTCATTGCCGCTCTGCTTCAGCCGCCAGTTTCCCGATTCGTTGTCACTTACTTGTAACAATTTCTCCGCATGGTTGTAACGGTGTGGCCGCAAAGTGTCGGCGCACTTCGAACTAACAACCATGAAAAAAATTAAAAGAACAAACACTTCAAAAATTGCTCTGTTCGCCGGAGCGACGGCATTGATGGCAATGGCGCCACAAATTCATGCGCAAACTTCGGGAGACGCGCTGATTAACAAATTGGAACAAAAAGGAATTTTGAGCAGCGACGAAGCCAGGGAGTTACGGGCGGAGAACGCGCAGGATTTCAACAGCAGTTTGACCAACGATATCACCAGCACATTGCCGAAAGGTTTTGGCGCGCCGGGTTGGATTACGGGTTACAAATTGAGCGGCGACCTTCGCGGGCGTTACGATCAAGTCAGCACGGATCTGCCGGCCTTTGGTGGACATGACAATAACATCCGTTTGCGCTATCGCCTGCGTGTCGGGTTGACGGTGAACATGGCCGACAATATGCAACTTGGATTTCGTCTGGGTTCGGACGATTCACCGGGAACAACCGGCGGCACGACGGGTGGCAATCCACTTTCAAACAACACGACGCTTCAAGGCAACGGCTCGAAGAAATTCATTTACGTGGATGCGGCTTACGGAAAATGGACGCCCATCAAAAATGACACATGGACGTTGTCGGGAACCATCGGCAAAATGGACCAGCCGCTCGTGGTGTCGCCGATGTTGTTCGACCCGGATTACACACCGGAAGGCGGCGCGCTACAGGCCACTTACAAAATCAACGACATGAATTCACTCGCATTTAACGGTGTGGGATTTGTGTTGGATCAGGTGAATTCGCGTTCGCCTTTTCTTTACGGTGGCCAAGCCATTTGGAATGCGAATTGGACGCCTAAGATCACTTCCTCGGCGGGAATCGCCTTTTATGACATCGTCAATTCAGACAACTTAGCCGCCAATGCAACCGGAACTCCTTACGATTCGAACCGTGGGAATACACTTACCGGAACCGGCGCTTTTGCCAGCGATTTTAATCCAATTGTCGCCAGCGGCAGCGCTACTTATACATTGGATAGTTTCCCGCTCTACACGGGTGCGTTCCCGATTAAACTTGCGGGCGAATACATGAACAATCCCGCAGCTTCGAGCCAAAACGAAGGCTGGTGGGCTGGTGTTACCTTTGGCAAATCCGGCAAAAAAGGGAATTGGGACATTTCCTATCGTTATCAACGATTGGAAGCGGATGCCTGGTGGGATCAACTTGTGGATGACGATAACATTGCCGTATTCCCGACTTCGGCCACTGCCGGCGCGGCTGCGGGTGGAACAAACATCAAAGGTCATTTAGTCAAAATGAATTACTCGATTTTTGATTCGCTGACTTTCACCTTTACCTGCTATGTCAACGATTTGATCAATAATCCAATTCCGGGCACCAAGACCGGCGCGGTTCACGCCATGGCCGATTTGATGTGGAAATTTTAACCGGAATGTAACATAAACAGACGACGAAAACTGATTTAATCTTCCCGAAAATGAAAAATAAAATTCTTTCCATCCTTGGCGGCGCAACTTTCTTGCTGGCCGCACAAGCTCAAGCGCAAATGCTAATCAACGGCGCGGGTTCGACGTTTGATTATCCCGCCTTTACCAAATGGTTCGAAGCCTATGGCAGCGTGGACGCCAATGTGCGCTTTAATTATCAATCCATCGGTTCGGGCGCGGGACAGAAATTATTGCTGAACAACACGGTAGATTTCGGCGCTTCCGACGCGCCGATGAAGGATGATGCGCTGGCAACGGCACCCGGAAAAATTCTACATTTACCGATTGTCGCGGGCGGCGTCGCAATCATTTACAACCTGCCGGGTAATCCGAAATTGAAGCTGGACGGCGACACGCTCGCCAACATTTATCTCGGCAATATCACCAAATGGAACGACGCGAAAATCGCCGCACTGAATCCCGGCGTTGGTTTGCCAGACACGGCGATTGTGCCGGTGCATCGCGCCGACGGCAGCGGCACGAGTTTCATCTTCACCGATTATTTGAGCGTGGTGAATTCGGCGTGGGCGGACACGGTTGGCAAAGGCACAGCGGTCAAATGGCCGGCGGGCATCGGTTTGGCCGCGAAAGGTAGTGAAGGCGTAGCCGGTCAGGTCAAGCAATTGTCCGGCGGCATCGGTTACGCGGAATTGGCCTACGCCGACCAAAATAAAATTCCTTATGCCGACCTGAAAAATGCGACGGGCAATTTCATTTCGCCGTCGCCGGATTCCGTCAGCGCCGCGCTCGCCACGGCGAAAATTCCTGACGATTTCCGTTTCTCGATGGTGAATGCGCCGGGTGACAAATCGTATCCGATTGCCGGCGCAAGCTGGGTTTTGGTTTATGAAAAATCCAAAAACGCCGAGCGCGGCAATAAACTGGTCGCCTTTTTGAAATGGGCGATCACGGAAGGCCAGAAGCTTTCCCCGCAATTGGATTACGCGCCGCTGCCGGATAGTGTGCAGCAGCGTGAATTGACCCTGCTGGACACAATTAAATGATGACTTCGTTGCGCCGCCCGATATTTTTATCGGCGTGGGCCGGACGAAGAGCGCCATTCCTCCCGCTCTTCGTCCCTTTGATTTTTTGACCGGAAAGAAATTGTGAACGAAATCGCACGACAAAACAAACCCTTCGGCGACCGCGCCTTCAAATGGCTGACGTTGTTCATGGCGTTGACCATTTTCGGTCTGATTATTTTAATCGGTTACGAACTGGCGCAAGGCGCGAAGCCTTCCATTCAAAAATTCGGCTGGCATTTTCTTGTCAGCAGCGATTGGGACCCGGTCAACGACGTTTACGGCGCGCTGCCATTCATTTTCGGCACGGTGGTTTCTTCCATCATCGCGTTGATCATCGCCGTGCCCATCAGCGTCGCCACGTCGGTTTATTTGACGGAACTCGCGCCGCTCTGGCTGCGCCAGCCGCTCATCATGTTCATCGAATTGCTCGCCGCCGTGCCGAGCGTCATTTTGGGTTTGTGGGGAATTTTTGTGATGGTGCCGTTTTTGGCGGGTGACGCGGCGCATCCGAATCATCCCTATCAATGGCTGCAAAGGTATTTCGGTTTTCTGCCGTTGTTTCACGGAGCCATTTATGGCCCCTGCATTTTGTCGGCAGGCATCATCGTTGCCATCATGATTATTCCTATCATCACCAGCGTCTCGCGTGAAATTTTGCGTAGCGTTCCCGGATTGCAGCGCGAAGCCGCCTACGCGCTGGGCGCGACGCGCTGGGAAGTCACGCGCATCGCCGTTTTGAGTTACGCAAAAAGAGGAATTTTCGGCGCAGTGATTCTGGGACTTGGCCGCGCACTTGGCGAAACGATGGCCGTCACGATGGTCATCGGCAACACGCCGCAAATCGTGAAATCCCTGTTCGCGCCCGGCTACACGTTGGCGAGTGTCATCGCCAACGAATTCAACGAAGCGACGGGCGATATTTATCCGAGCGCGTTGTTTGAAATTGGATTGGTGCTGCTCGGTGTGACGGTGCTCGTTAATATTTTAGCGCAATTGCTTTTGAAAACGTTCGCCGGACCAAATATGAAACCGCAACATTAAACCAAGGTGACAATTTCAAATCACAATTGGCGAAAGTTCAAGAACGCGTTCATGCAAACGCTGGCGTTTGCGTGCGCGATTGTGGTCATCGCGCCGTTGTTGCTCGTGTTTTATCATTTGGTCAAGGAAGGTTTCACGTCCATCAATTGGGCGTTCTTCACGCAATTACCCAAACCCGTCGGCGAAATCGGCGGCGGCATGGGCAACGCGATTGTCGGCACGTTCATTTTGCTCGCGCAAGCCGCGGTGGTTGGTGTGCCGGTCGGCGTGCTCGGCGGCGTTTATCTTTCTGAATACGGGTCGTCGAAATTGAATTGGTGGATTCGTTTTGCCGCCGACATTTTGAACGGCGTGCCGTCCATCACGTGGGGCATCGTCGTTTATGCGCTACTCGTCGTGCCGATGCACACATTTTCCGCGCTCGCCGGCGGCGCGGTTCTTGGCCTGATGATGATTCCGCTGGTGATGCGCACGACGGAAGAAGTTTTGCAACTCGTGCCGAGCGGTTATCGCGAGGCGGCGTTGGCGTTGGGAATTGCCAAATGGAAAACCATTGTGCAAATCGTCATCCGCACCGCGCTCAAGGGAATTGTTACTGGCGTTTTGCTCGCGCTCGCGCGCGTCGCGGGCGAAACCGCGCCGCTGCTGTTCACCGCGTTGGGCAACCGTTTTTGGGCGCACGGCCTGACCGAACCCATCGCCGCGCTGCCGTTGCAGATTTTTGCCTACGCGATTTCGCCTTACGACGACTGGCATCGTCAGGCGTGGGCGGGCGCGCTCGTGTTGCTCGTGCTGGTGCTGTTCATCAACGTCGGCGTGCGCGTTTTGACGCGCGACCGTTTTCAACAAAAAAATTAAATTGAACGTCATGCCCGAAGTCGCCAATCCAAACTCGCCGGTCGCACCGGAACAAAAGGCCGCGAACGCTCCGGCTCTGACCGTGCGCAATCTTTCCGTTTTTTTCGGCGGCAAGAAAGTGCTGAAGGACGTTTCCATTGACATCGCGTCCAAAGCGGTGACGGCTATCATCGGGCCAAGCGGCTGCGGCAAATCCACGTTTCTTCGTTCACTTAACCGGATGCACGAGTTGAATCCCGACGCGCGCATGGAAGGCGAAATCCGTTTGTTCGGCGAAGATATTTATTCCAAAAACGTCGAGCCGGTCGTCGTTCGCCGTCGTGTCGGCATGGTGTTTCAGAAATCGAATCCGTTTCCGACGATGAGCATCGCCGAAAATGTGACCGTTGGTTTGCGCTTGAACGGTTTGCGCGACAGAAAACTGCTCGCCGAACGCATCGAGCAGTCGTTGCAAATGGCGGCATTGTGGGACGAAGTCAAAGACCGTTTGCACGCGCCGGCGATTAGTTTGTCCGGCGGCCAGCAGCAACGGCTGTGCATCGCACGCGCGCTGGCCGTGCAGCCGGAAGTATTGTTGATGGACGAACCGGCGTCCGCGCTCGACCCGCTGGCGACGCAGAAAATCGAGGATTTGATTTTGGAATTGAAAAAGGATTACACGATTGTCATTGTCACGCACAATATGCAACAAGCGGCGCGCTCATCCGATTTCACCGCATTTTTTTATCTGGGCGAATTGATTGAATTCGACACCACCACCAGAATTTTCACCAGTCCGGCCAAAAAACAAACCGAGGATTACGTGACCGGGCGGTTTGGCTGACGCTAATTTATGGAAAATCATTTTGAAACGGAATTGGACGGGTTGCGGCAAAAACTGCTGCTCATGGCCGGACGCGCGGAAGCCGCCGTCAACCAATCCGTGCAGGCGCTCATGCAGCGCGACCGCGACCTCGCCGTGCGCGTCAAGGACGAGGACGATGTGATTGACCGTTTTGAAATCGAGATTGACGAAATGGCCATCCAACTTTTGACCAAGGCGCCGCTGGCCAGCAATCTCCGCCTCGTGACGGTGGCGATGAAAGTTTCCCAGAATCTCGAACGTATCGGCGATGAGGCGACGAAAATCGCCAAACGCGCGCGCGACCTTTCGCAGGAACCACCGGTGAAAATTGTTCTGGATTTGCCGCGCATGGCCACGCTCGCGCTGGCGATGGTCAAGGAATCGCTGGATTCCTTTGTGCAACGCGACCCTGACGCCGCGCGCGCCATCATTCCACGCGACAAGGAAGTGGACGCGTTGAACAAGCAGATTCACGCCGCGCTCGCCCAGCACATGATGGAAAATCCCGACACGATTGGCCGTTGCCTGCATTGGATTGTCGCCACGAAAAGCCTGGAACGCATCGCCGACCACGCCAAAAACATCGCGGAGGAAGTGGTTTATCTCTGCGAAGCGCAGGACATCCGGCACGCGGCGAAGAATTGATTTTTGCGTGCGCGGCAAAATGTTTTTTGCCAGACTGCGCCCGCATGTTTTCTATCCAGCAACTTTTCGGCAAGGGCGACCGTTTTCAGGAGTTGCTCGAAGCCGCCGCGCAGGAGGCGCACGAAAGCGTGCGGCTGGTGATTGAATTGATGAAATCGCCGCGCAGCACGCAGGCGTTGGACGATCTCGTGCTCACCCGCCGCAAGGAGAAAAAAATTTCCGACCAAATCAGCAACGAACTCGTCAACACCTTCATCACCGGCCTTGAACGCGAAGACATCGAGGCGTTGGCGCGCGGATTATTTCGCATTCCTAAAACTGCCGAGAAACTCGCCGAACGCCTGACAATGGCCGGCCATCATTTGGCCGGCATTGATTTTTCCAAACAGGCCGAAATGATGACCAAGGCCACCGACGCCATTTACGGCATGGTGCGGCAGCTTCGCGACATGAAGGATTTGGAAAAAATCAAGACGTTCAACGACCGGCTGCAACTCGTCGAAGTCGAAGCGGACAAATACATGATTGAATTGCTGCGCGACCTTTACAACGGCAAATACGAGCCACTGCGCGCGATGGTCATCCGCGATATTTACGAGTTGATGGAAAAACTGGTGGACCGCTGCCATGACGCCGGCAACGTCGTCATGCAAATCGTCCTCAAAAATTCCTGATGCGATGCTGCTGATTTTCACCGTCATTTTCGTGGCGCTGGTGTTCACCTACATCAACGGCTTTCATGACACGGCCAATTCCATCGCCACCGTCATCGCCACGAAAGTGCTTTCCCCGCGACAGGCGGTTTTGCTCGCCGCCGTCACCAATCTCATCGGCGCATTTTTTGGAACGGCGGTCGCCACCACCATCGCGTCCGGCCTCGTGGACGCGCAAGTGGCCACCATGCCCGTGCTTTGTTGCGCGTTGCTGGCCGCCATTGCGTGGAATTTAATCACGTGGTGGTCGGGATTGCCTTCCAGTTCGTCGCACGCGCTGGTCGGCGGACTGTGTGGCGCGTGCCTCGCCGCGAGCGGCCGCTGGTCGTCCATTGTTTGGTCCGTTCCCGACAAGGAACATTGGTGGCATGGCAAGGGCATTTTATGGAAAGTGATTGTTCCGATGGTCACGTCGCCGTTCATCGGCTTCGTGGCCGGTTTCATCGTCATGGCTTTGCTCTATTTCACCCTGCGTCATTGGAAACCCGTCACGGTGAACCGCGCTTTCAGTAAATTGCAATTGTGTAGCGCCGGTTATCTGGGTTTTGCCCACGGCACGAACGACGCGCAAAAAACGATGGGCATCATCGCGCTCGCGCTTACCGGCGGCACGGCTTCCGGCAAATTCGATTCGCTGCCCCAATGGCTTTCCTTTTTGAAATCGCCCGCGCCGCTCGCCGGTCAGCCAGTTCACATCGCCGTGTGGATCATTTTTCTGTGCGCGCTGACCATGTGCGCCGGAACCGTCGCCGGCGGCTGGAGAATCATCAAAACGCTCGGCCATAAAATGGTGAAACTTCATCCCGTCAACGGATTTGCGGCGGAAGCTACGAGCGCGACTGTGTTGGTGACGGCGGCGCAATTCGGAATGCCCGTTTCCACCACGCACGCCATCACCACGTCCATCATGGGCGTCGGCTGCGCAAAAAGTTTCAACGCGCTTCAATTGGTCGTCGTCGAACGTATCCTTTGGGCGTGGATTTTAACATTGCCCGCCAGCGCCGCCATCGCCTATTTGTTCGTCGAAATTATCCGCGCTGCCAGTTGGTTGTGAATCGGGATTTCAACCGAGTTTTTCACCCGATTTCAACGGATGCCCGGCCAGAAATTCCTGTGCATTCAATTTTCGTCCGCCTTCGCGCTGCAATTCCAAAATTCGCAGCGCATCTTTACCGCCCGCGACGACGATTCCATTTTTGTCCGCCGATAAAATGGCTCCGGCCTCGCCGGATTTCCCCAAAATTTCCGCGCGCCAGATTTTCAATAATTGTCCGTTCAGAAATGTGAAAATGCCCGGCCACGGCGTGAACGCGCGCAGACGGTTCAAAATTTTTTCCGCCGGTTCGTTCCAATCAATCTTGCCGTCTTCCTTTTTGATTTTTGCCGCGTAAGTCGCGCCTTCCGCCGGTTGTGGTTTGGGCGAAATTTTTCCGGCGACATAATCGGGAATGGTTTTCACCAGTAAATCCGCGCCGAGTTGCGCGAGCCGGTCGTGTAGCGTTTGCGAATTGTCTTCGGGCAGAATCGGCACGCGCGATTGTGAAATGATTTCGCCAGTATCCAAGCCTGCGTCCATTTTCATAATCGTCGCGCCGGTTTCGGTTTCGCCATTCAAAATTACGGACTGAATCGGCGCCGCGCCGCGATATTTCGGCAGGAGTGATGTGTGGACATTCACGCAGCCGAATTTCGGCAAATCCAAAATCGCTTGCGGTAAAATTTGGCCGTAAGCGACGACGACAATCAAATCCGGTTGCAATGCGCGCAATTGCGAAGTGAATTGTTCATCGCGCGCTTTGGCCGGTTGCAAAACGGGCAGGTTCAATTGTTGCGCGAGGATTTTGACCGGCGAGCATTGCAATTTCAAATCGCGGCCTTTGGGCTTGTCCGGCTGCGTGACGACGGCGGCGATTTGGAATTGTTGGGCGCGCGCCAGCTTTTCCAAACTGGCGCAGGACAATTCCGCCGTGCCCATGAAAATAATTTTCATTTATGTTTCTAGATTCTAGCCACAGATGAAACACGGATTTTTGCCCGCAATTTGAAATCAAAAATATATTGCACAGACATTTGCTTCCAGAATACAGTCGAAATGTGAAAAGAAACAGACTGTAAAATCTGCGGATGATCTAAAAGTTAGGCGGCGATATGAAAGCGCACAATGCATTCTTACTAGTTGTTTTTTTGTCATTTTTAGCAACCGGATGCGCGGATATGTCTCGGTCTGCATTTGTGGAAACACCTCGGATTGAAATTATATCGTCTCAATCCAATGGACTCACATCAGCAGTTGCTGGTGACTTATTTCGCGACGTTGCTAAAAAGCTTAAATTTGTCGTTGACCCAGTGCAAGATGAACACGATTTCATTCTGTATAGTGCGCATGCACCTGAAACAAATCCTACGAACCGAACTTTCCTGGCATTGTGGATTGATAATAAACGGGTGCTCTTTCAGAGTAATATTTATGGTACATTGCAAGATTTTGCTGCTGCAACAAATGCTTCGAGCCTGTTTCAGCAGGAATTAGATAAACGAGGCATTCAATATAAAGTTTCAACAAGAAAAAAATTGTATCAAGACGGTCTTTTTTGAGGATATGGGTTCTGCGATGTCGTCTAATCTCAAATTAGATTGCAAATTTTCAATTCATTTTCTTCGCTGAAATTTCTTCAAAGCTTCACGACGTGGCGAAGAACTTTCAGAAACGTTTCCGGCGGCGTGCCGTCGGTGTTGATTTTGTGGACGATTTTCTTGCCGTAGAAATTCAGCACGGGTTTGGTTTCCTTTTCGTAAGTTTTCAGGCGTGCGCGAATCACGTCTAGGTTCGCGTCGTCGAGGCGGTTGTCCTTGAGTGCGCGGCGTTGCAGGCGTTTGACGAGGTTTTCAAAATTCGCGCTGCACATGTAAAACACGGCGATGACGTTCAGGAATTTTTTGAGCATCTGCGCCTGATGAACATTGCGCGGCATGCCGTCGAGCACGAGGATGTTGCGTTTCGGGTCGAGCCGTCCGGCGGCGGTGAGGCTGCGCATGTAATTTGTCCAGAGTTCGATGGTCGGTTCATCCGGCACCAATCCGCCGCGGCTGGAATGTTCGACAAAAACTTTCCCCAGCGGCGAATCGGGGCTCAAGCTGCGGAACACTTCGCCGCAACTGCAATGGAAAAAGCCGGGAATCGAGCCGAGAATTTTTCCGTGTGTGCCTTTGCCCGAACCGGGCGCGCCGAACATCAAAATCGTTTTATATTTCAAGCGTCTTTATGTTTGAGGGTGATTTCCTGAATGTCGGCGAAGGGCACCATGATTTCCTGCCGCGCCGCGCCTTGAATGGTTTCCAGATGCACGTCGTTGGCGGCGATGCGCGAAATACGTTGGACGACAAACTGTCCGCGCGTCGTTTTCACCGAGAGCACCATGTCGCGGTCGGCCTCGCGCCGGGTCGTGCCGAAATAATTGGAAAATTTCGTCTCAAAAAACCGGCGATTGAAAGTGAATTGTCCACGCTGGAAAATCTGCGGTTCGGGATACGACGCTTTCCGCCGCGCCGTTTCAGAAAGGGATACTGCGGCGGCGGCTTCCGCTTGCGGCGCCGGCTGCCCGGGCACATTGAAAGTTTGTTCTTCCACCGGCGCTTGTTCTTCCGCCGGAGCCGGAGCCACATAGACCGGCATGGAAAGAAAAATAATCGGTCCCAGAATCGGCAAAATCGCCGCCACGCCCATCACCAACGCTTTTGGCCGCGCACGGGCGATAGCGATTTCGTAGCCCGAATAAATATTCGCCGCGTAAATCAAGAGCAACGCGAATAATCCGACCGACGACGAGAACAACGCGGCAATCAACGATTGTTTGGGTGGCAATTCCAATCGCGTCACGTCGTGAACTTTGATTTCCGGCTTTTTCGGGCGCTCGGATTCGGGAATTTCCACGAACGGCTCCACGAGCGGCTTGATTTTCGGGTTCTGGGAGAGCTGCCGCAACGCATCCTGCGAAAATTTCGTCCACATGACGTTGGTATAGGAGTCATTCGTCAGACGGAGGGTGATGCCGTTGTCGTTGAACGTCACGGTGTCGCCGGTCAAGGACGAGCCGTCGGTCAGCGAATAGGAATCCGCTCCCGCAGCGACCAGCAGACTGCAAAGCCACAAACCACAAATGGCGCAAAAGATTTTATTCACAACGATTTTTTAGCAAATCCGCGGGCGCAACAAAAGTAAATTCAATCGCCGTCACAATTTCAAAAATTCCGCGCGTAATTCTTTTCCATCACCATGCAAAATCGCCGCGCTGCGTTCGACGCCGGCTTTTGGTTTGCCTGCGTAACCGGGATTGAGGAACAAAATTCCGCCGATGCTTTCACAAAAGCGTTTGTGCGTGTGACCGAAAATGATTGCATCAGGACGTTCCCGGAAAATACGATTTTTGATTTTGTCATCTGCCGCGTGCGGATTAACGATGTGATGGACGAGGAATTTTTTCGCGGCCAATTCAACCGTTTCCGTTTCCCGAAATGGCAAATCCATATCCGTATTGCCGCGTACGGCTGTCACCGGCGCGATGGCTTCGAGTTCCAAAATGATGGAAGCGTAGCCGATGTCGCCCGCGTGCAAAATATGTTCGACGCCTTGAAACAGTTTGAAGATTTTATGGTCGAGAAAGCCGTGCGTGTCCGAAATGACGCCGATTTTCATGCGCTTGCCTCTTCGGGCTTTTCTTCCATTTCACCTTCGGGTTCACGCGCGCCGGCATTTTTTTCAGCCGGTGATTCGGAAACGCCGCATTTGGCCGCGCCAGCGAACAACGCCGTGAACAATCCGCTGCTCAACAGCGTATTGCGAAAAAATTCCAAAGTGGTTGGCCACCCGTTGATGCCTTTCGTCAGCGCCAGCAGCCAGCCGGAAAAAGTTTTTGTATATTCAGCATTATGAAATGGGTTAAAGAACCACGACGCCGTGTTCGTGATGAGGTAAAACAGAATTGCCCCCAAAAGCCCGCCGCCAAGTAAAACCAAAAACGATGATTGTGGTTTGAAACGGCGGCCAAGGAAAATCAATGCGGCGTAAGCAACGTAATTAAAGACCAGATTTGCCAAATCCGGCCCATCCCAAACCGTGTAGCCTTTCCATTGATAATAAAAATTCAGCCCAATATCAGTAATCAATATTATGGCCAGCGGTAGATACCACGCCTGACGCTTTGGAAAGAAAACACCCGCGCAGAATGCAAACGCGTAAGCCGCGCTGAAATTCACCGGCCACAAGCCTGGAATTCGCGATATGGCGAACAACGCCACAAAAATCAGCGGCAACCAGCGATTCCATTTTTCTTTCATTCGCGCACATAATACGCTCGCGTCGCACAAAGACAAGCTGTGGAAAAACTGTTCGACATCATTCACGAAGACGAGGAATTGCTCGTGGTCAATAAACCTGCCGGATTGGTGTGTCATCCGACCAAAAATGGTGAAATGTCCAGCTTGATTGGTCGCGCGCGATTACATTTGGCGGCGCGAGTGTCCTCGCGAGCCGACAATTTGCCGCATCTTGTCAATCGCCTTGATCGCGAAACCAGTGGCGTCGTTTTGATTGCCAAGAATTCTGAAATCGCCGGCGAACTTGGAAAAATTCTCGAAAGCCGCGCCGTTGAAAAAGAATATCTCACCATCGTTCACGGTCATGTTGCGGCAGAGCAGGGGACGATTGACGCACCTTTGGGTAAAGACGAACGAAGTAAAGTGGCTGTGAAAGATTGTGTTCGCCCTGATGGTGCGCCTGCGCAAACGAAATTTGTTGTTGAGAAAAAATTTGTTGCCCCCATCGCTTCGTTGAGCGGAAAAAAGGCGGCTGATGGGGTGGGTGAAGGTAGATTTTCCCTGCTTCGCGTTTTTCCGCAAACTGGACGCAAACATCAAATCCGTATCCACCTTGCGCATATCAGCCACCCCATTGTCGGAGACAAAGTTTACGGAGGCGACGAAGATTATTATCTGGCTTTGGTAGAAAATCGTTTAACTGACAAACAACGCACTGAATTAATTTTTGAAAATCATGCGCTCCACGCCTACTACATTAGATTTCACTGGCGCGACAAATTATATGAATTTTCCTGCGAACCAGAAGCGTGGTTTAGGAATTTTTGCCGGATTTTGAAAAAAAGCCTTTAAAAAATGCCTAAAATTGTGAATAAAATATGAATATCCACCTTAAACCTCAAAATTCGTAGATGAAAACCATTGAATTACAGTTGGTTGAACGACGAAAACATTCAAAAAACATTCAAAAAAATGTTGACAGGGGGCTTGAAACTTGAGAAATTCAAAGTACACACGGTAACACTAAATTAAAAAATATGAGAACAAAAGCACTACTCTTAACCGCTGTCGCGCTGGCAGTTGGGCTGGCTTCTTCGGAAGCTCAAAACGTTTATTCGCAAAATATAGTTGGATATATAAACTACACTTCAACAACTGTATCCCCACAGTTTGAATTGATATCCAACCCTCTTGACAATGGTTCAAATACAGTGTCGTCACTGTTTAAGACCCCTCCTGGCGGAACACAGCTTCAACTTTGGCAGCCATCTTCAGGTAGTTTTCTTACCGTAAGTTTTACTGGTGGCCATTGGAAGACCAATGGTGTTACTGTGGATAACACTTTAATAATACAGCCTGGAACGGGATTTTTTATTAGTGTAGGAAGTGGTGTTTATAGCAATACATTTGTTGGAAATGTTACACCTGCTTCTGGAACAGCAGGAACCAACGTTATAGAGACTGGTTTTCAAGCAGTTTCAAGCCTTGTTCCTTATAGTGACAATGTTACAAACACCAGCACCCTTAACCTAATTGTCCCTGGTGGAACTCAAGTTCAAGCGTGGAATGTTGTAAATCAATCGTTTGATGTCTATTCATTTACTGGAGGCAGATGGAGATTAAATGGTAATCCTGCTAATTTAACACTTGGAGTTCCACAAGGTGTTTTTGTGAATAACCAATCTGGTGCTCCGATTAATTGGGTGGAAACTGGGCCATAACTTTGAAAAACAAAACTAAACTAAACGACTAATAATTAATTATATGAAAAAATCATTACTAATAGCAATTCTTGGGGTGGGTATAGCTGCGACAAGTTCGCATGGACAAGGGTTCGTGTATTTTTCGAATTATTTTAATTCCAGCACGCCTACGATTAATTACTCAACGAATCCAGCGCTTGTTCCGGCGGGGAAGGCTGGTTTGGCAATTGGTGGAAGTTTCGCGGCTGAGCTTTATTGGTATAATGGGCTCACAAGCAATGCTAGTTTGTTAACACCACTGGCAAGCACAGTGACTTATTTTAGTTTTAACGGGCCTGCTCAAAATTCCACTACTGACGGTGATACTGGTGACGGTGCAGGATGGTTCTTTGGTGGTGGTGTAACATTAACTGGTTATACTACGGGGCTAGCAACTTTTGAAGTGTTGGTGTTTAATAACGGAAGCCCTGGTGCGGCAACATTGGAAGCGAACTCTGGTTTGTTTACTCTGACACCTGCTACTGGATCGTCACCAGTTCCTAGTTTTAACCAAGTTCAAAATATTGCGGGCGGCGGTGTGCAATACAATCCGGCTAATTATGTTGTTCAAGTCGTGCCTGAACCCGCCACGTTGGCCTTGGCTGGTTTTGGAGGTTTGGCTGCGCTTATGGCATTGCGCCGCAAACAATCTTAAGGTTGTTAGTTAGCTTTGGTTTTTCACGGGCCGCTCTTCGGAGCGGCTTTTTATTTTCAAGAATTGTCTCGCTAATCTGGTAGTGGGAGTATCTCCGCGAACTGAAGACGAAACGGTGGCCGTGCGCCAGCACCGGCTCGTGAGAGCACTTGCCTCACCGAGTTAAGGCATATCGTCACTTTGTAATTTCATTCATATCCGAACGCTTTGACGAATAGCTCTAATTTCTCCAAATATGGTTCCAAATACTTTTGATAGTTGCGCCAACGGCCTCTGGCGCGTTTATAGACAGGCTGGGTTACGTCGGCGTAAGTTGGAGAGCGCACCACCTTCTGCCGCGCGTGTTCGTCAAATCCCAGCACGCGGGCGTTCCACGCAACGCCGAGGAAGTCCAATGATTTGCGTGCGACGGATTCCAGATCGTCCACCATGTCTTCGTAACGCACTTCGAGATAATGACCCTTAACCATAGGTGCAATTGTTTGCCATAAACTCATCATAGCAACATATTCGTTAATGGTGTTCTCTAAACTTAAATAAGCTGAGCTGACTTGGCCAAGTTGAATGGACTGCATGAAACAACTTAAAACGACGTCGCGTGGGTCGCGTAGTGCGATGAGTAACTTTATTTCTGGAAAGATGCGGATAAGTGGAGGAATCAAAAAAGTCAACGAAGGATTTTTATCTATCAAGAGCCGTTCGCCAATGGAGTTTCCAAGAAATTTTTCTACGGAACGGAAATAATTTGCACGCGACTGCTGCAATGTTTCTGTTTGTGCCAGCTCAAGAAACGAAAGTATGGCAGTTTCACTTGGAAAAGAATGTTGAAGTGGAACATAAGCATCGTCATGAAAAATTGTGGTTTCTTCGACTGAAACAATGTCTGGATGCGAGTCCAAAACCTGTTCTAACAAAGTCGTTCCAGAACGAGGATGACCGCCCAATAGCGTCAGCCGATGAAATGATTGCAAATGCGTGGCCGAATTGAACCATCGTTGTAACATTTCAGCAGAGATGTCATTTTGCATTTGTTTCAGGTGCTTGCGGCTCAATTGCAATTGATCAAATAAGGGCGAAGCATTCGGGCGCAATAACGCTTTGGCTTCAAGAAATGTAGACATGGCGTCGTCGTAACGTCCCTGACGATCGAGGATTCCGCCTAGTTCATACCAAGCTTGTGCATAAACCCACGTATCCGCATTTTTTTTTCCCAGAAATGAGCGGATCAACTGCTCCGCTTCGTTCAGATGTCCCGCTTGGCGCTCCAATCGGGCACGGGTAAGTAAAGCTTCTGGACAGGCATTGTTCAATTTTAGCGCTTTCTCCACCATGTCAGCGGCGTCTTTCGTTCGGCGGAGGCGTTCATAGAGTTTCGCCAATTGAACGATTATTTCAGGAGTAACATTTTTTTGTTGTATGGCGCGTAGGTAGTAATTTTCAGCCATAACAAAATTACCAAAATCGCGGCTTTGGAATCCAGCTGCAGACAAAACCTCGGTTTTTTGTGGTGCGATGTGAATCGCCTTTTCAAAACAACGTTCAGCGGCGGCATAATCGTGACGTAATCCATACATACGCCCTAAATCCAGTAGAATACCAGCATTAGATGGATTCAGACGGCTGGCACGTTCCATCGTTTCTATGGCTGTTTGAAAATCACAGCGTTTCCAAGACTCATTAACCGCTTCGAAAATGCGATTCAATGAGCCTTGAGAAACCAAGGATGGGTGTTTCAATTTCATTTTCGCCCGAAGTTAAATCCTGTAATGCTTAAAGCAAATTAAAACACTACCGATAATCATAAGCTCAAGGAGCGATTTTAGTCTACTGAAGAAAATTGATGGAGGTAAAAACGCAATAGGCTACAAATTATTGCTGTGGTGTCAATTCTGTAATCGGGAGCGGCGGATAATTAGGATCGTTTTTATGCAGCTCCCGTTGTGCCTCAATCATAATTTTTTGGGTGTCTGGATCAATCTGCTGCGCTGGCTGCCGCGTCGGCACGTTGTACAAATTTGAATTATAACCGTTATTCGCGCCGGGCGAATTGTTTGAATTGCCATTGGAGTTCCGCCCGAAACGGCCAAAGCCCCGGCCATTTTCAACATTTCCATTTCCACTATTTGGCATATTGCCACCACTAATGTTGGCCGTTGCTGGTCTGCCTGTGGCTGCTACGGGTGCAGGCGCGGCGATGGTCGGTGCGGCGGCCAAGGGGAGTTGTTGCGCGACGCCGTGATTGTTGAAGCTAATGATGCCATTTTTTTCATCAATGTGTGTGACTTCAATGTCGTCTTGCCGCTGGCCTTCGCCGAGGATATAAGAATCGTCTTTTGCCGGCATGCCGGGCTTTGCGACGCCAGCGACTTTGAAAAGAACCTGCCTCATCCCGAAGGTGGTCATGATACCGTTGGGAGTGATTTTCACCGGCGGGTCAATAGTCGAAGTATTGGTGACTAATTGTGGTGGATTCAAACCGAAAACATTTCGTGCAGGAATCAAAGTGTAAGGATTATTGGTGGATGTGTCTTCAACCGCAAACAGGCTGGCACTTAATGCCAGTCCGCCCGCAAGGCAAACTGCAATTTTTCCAATGCGTTTCATCAAATAAAGTATACCGTCCACCGGCCCAAATTCAAACACCACCAAAACAGATTGGTTTCGGGAACAAATCAACAAGCAGCCAGTGTGCCTTTTATCGAAATTTATTGTTATGATAAACGGGTTTTCCGGCAGCGCAAGATGAAGATTGGCCGCTGGTTTTATTGACATTTTGCAGGTTGAACGTAGGATGGATTCGGCTTTGCAAGGCGCGTTCGTCTATCGGCCAGGACACGGCCCTCTCAAGGCTGAAAGACGGGTTCGATTCCCGTACGCGCTACCAAATTTTAATTTACGTTTGCCAATTGTGATTTGAGGCACGATACCGATCATGTCATGAATGTTAAAATTCTGCCGATTTTTATTACTGTCATCGCAACAATTATCGGTTGCGGGCAGTCGGTCAAAGCGGATGAAACAAATATGACCTTTGTCTCTCAATTGAAATCGGGCGCCAGCAATACCTGGCAAGACGTCAAGCAAGTCAGCACACAAACCTGGTCAAAAGTTCAATCGGGCACGACGCAGGCATGGACGGATGTGAAGCAATCGGTTCATCCGGCAACAGATTACGGTTACGACGAAAAGGACAAGTTTGTGGCCAAAGCCAAACGGGATTTGGCGGTGATGGATAAAAGAATCAAGCAATTGTCAGACAAAACTGTAAATGTCGGTGATGCGGCCAAAAATGACGCGCAATCCAAATTGAAAGAGTTACAAAACAAGCGGGTTGACTTGGATAAAAAATTTGATGACGTGAAAAAATCGTCACAAGAAGATTGGGACAAGACGAAAACCAGATTCAAAGATTCGTTTGATGATTTGAAGGATTCTTTCAAACGGACGAGGGAATGGTTCAGTGAAAAAATCAATGGGTGATTTCTTGTTAGCTAAAATCCCTGCTTATTCCAATCCGATTTTCTTTCGTTTGCGATAAAGGGTGGCCTGATCAATGCCGAGAATGGTGGCAGCCTCGGTAAGACTCGGTGTGCGTTCCAAGACTTTACGCAGGTGAATTTCTTCCAACTTCTCCAGCGAAATCAACGAACCGAGTTCGACGGAATTTTGATCGCCAGTGACTGTGCTTAAATTCTGGCTGCGTAATTCTACCGGAAAATCTTCGGGCAAAAGCTGTTCGTGCCGTGTCATGATGACGGCGCGTTCGATGGCGTTGCGAAGCTCGCGTAGATTGCCTGGCCAGGAGTAAGCGCGGATGCACGCGGCGGCTTCGGGAGAAAATCCGGCGACTTTTCGTCCGCATTGTGCGGCAAAAAACTTCACGTAATGTTCGGCCAGACGAATCAAATCGGCGGCACAGGCGCGCAGCGGCGGAATCTCGACGTTGATGACGTTGAGGCGGAAATATAAATCTTCACGAAACGCTCCACTGGCGACGCGTTTTTTCAAATCGCGATTGGTGGCGGCGATAACGCGCACGTTGGATTGCCGCACGGTATTTTCGCCGAGTCGCTCGTATTCGTGTTCCTGAAGCAATCGCAGCAGTTTTGGTTGAATTTCCAGAGGCAAATCACCGATTTCATCGAGAAATAAAGTTCCGCCTTCCGCCGCTTTAACTTTGCCCCAATGATCTTTAACAGCGCCGGTGAACGAGCCGCGCACGTGGCCGAACAGTTCGCTCTCCAGCAATTCTTTGGAAAGGCTTGGGCAACTGACGGTCACAAAAGGTTTGTCGGCCAGATGGCTGCGTTCGTGAACGGAGCGCGCGGCGATGCTTTTGCCCGTGCCGCTTTCACCGAGGATGAGGATGGACGCCGGTGTTTTGGCGGCGCGGGACAAAATTTCCAGCGCGTCGCACATGGCGGGTGTCGTGAAATCAAAAATCGGTTCGAGCCGCTGGGTTTTGATTTCGGTGACTTCCTGTTCCAGCCGCTCAATGCGCTGGTTCATCTGGCGCAGGCGTTGTAATCGCGCCAGCACGGTCATGAACTGTTCGCGTTGAAACGGTTTTTCGAGGAAATCCACCGCGCCGCGCCGCATCGCTTCGACGGCAACTTTCACATTTCCCTGCGCCGTGAACATGACGACGGGAATCTGTGGCTGGCGTTTTTGAATTTCAGTGAGCACGTCCAAACCGTTTTCGCGTCCAAGATTCAAATCCAGCAGCACGGCGTCGAATTTATCGTCCTTCAACCAGGTCAGTCCAAGTTGGCCGGAATCCACGCCTTCCGCGTAGTGTCCAGCTTCTTCAATCAAAAAGCAGGTCGCGTCGCGAAATGTTTTGTCATCGTCAATGACCAGAAAATCCATAGAAATATTTATATTACTGTGCTGTGGGGCGCGGCAAACGGATGATGAACGTCGCGCCGTGTCCCGGATTGCTCTCGCATATCAACTCGCCGTGCATCGCCAGTGCCAGTTTGCGCACGATGCTCAAGCCCAAGCCCGTGGAAGGTTCTCCGCCGGTCGGCCGCGCCGAGAGTCTGCCGTAACGCCGGAACATACGCGATTTGTCTTCGGCCGTGAAACCCGGCCCTTCGTCACGGATAACACATTCGACGCAATTGTCGTCCTTTTCGCGAACATGAACAAAAATGCGTTTGCCCAACGGCGAAAATTTCACCGCGTTTGACAGTAAATTGTCCAGCACCTGATCCAACGCGGAAGCATCCGCCATCGCTGTGATGGTTTTTTCCGACGGGAAATCGGTCAAAATCTTCAATTGTTTGCGCCGTGCCGCATCTTCGTATTGTTGCACCACGGCGGCGACGATGTCCACAAGGTTGACGGGGTCAATTTTGGGAGCAAAACGATAATCCGCGGAAGCGTTTGCCAGGAATTCCTTGAGGAACGATTGCAGTTGCATACTGGAACGCAGGATATTTCCCGACAAACGGGTGAGACGTCCATCGTCGGATTGTTCGATATATCCGTGCAACAATTCGGCGCTCATGCTCATGCCGCCGAGATAATTTTTCAAATCGTGCGCCAGAATGCCTAGCAATTCATCCTTGTCCTCGGCCAATTGCTCCAATTGGTCACGCGCGCTTTTCAAAGCCAATTGCGTCCGCACGCGCGAAATCAGTTCCGCCTGATTGAACGGTTTGGTGATGTAATCCACGCCGCCGGCGTCGAACGCGCGGACAATCAAATCTTTGTCGCCGGCAGCCGACAGGAAAATCACCGGAATATCTTTCCATTCGGCGTTTGCCTTCAATTGACGGCAGACTTCGCAGCCGTCCATTTCCGGCATCAGCAAATCGAGCAGAATCAAATCTGGTCGCCGCAGCGCCACGCGTTTCAGGGCGGTCGCGCCGTCCGCCGCCGGAATGATTTCGTGTCCCAATTGTCCGAGAACGGTTCCAAGAATCTGGATGTTCGGCGGCTGGTCGTCCACCACGAGAATTCGCGCCGGCCCGATTTCATCGAATGAAACACGCGCCGGCAAATGCGCTGGCGAGGGCAGGGGCAAAATGTTATTTGGCTCCGATTGCAGAGCGGTTTGACTGTTTGAATTCATGTTCACGACTTGTTGTCGAGCCGCTCAACGAGCGTGGCGAATTCGCCGAGATGTTTCTCCAAATCTGTGACCGCGTAATTTTCCGCGTCATTCAAAAGAGTGTGCGCATAAATCACCAGCGGCTGGCAGTGCCATTTGCGTCCCAAATCCTTCAAATCGCGGGCGAATAGCTTGCTTTCGTTGATGGCCACGCTGTCGCGGAGCGAAGGCCATGGCTCAACTTCCAGTTGGCGCAATCGCGAAACAAGTTCTTTTGGCGCGGGAGCTAAATCTTTTGAACTTTCCGGCGATTGTGCTTGGTTCTGGCCATTCTTTTCAATCTTGAGGTAATGTGGCAAAAATTCGGTGAGTTCTTCAAACAATTCGCGTTTGGAAAACGGTTTGCGGATGTAACCGCTGAATTGTATTTTCAAAGAACTTTCCTCGTCGGTCAAACTTGAGGCAGTGACCGCAATGATCGGAGTTAATTCGAGGCCGTTGGATTCGCGGATTTTCGCAAGCACTTCGCCGCCGCTGATGCCTGGCATCCGCACATCCAAAAGGATCACGTCCGGCTTGATTTCAAGCGCCTTGTGAATCGCCTCTTCGCCGTTTGACGCGAAAACCAGACGATGATGCGAGCCGGCAAACATGGCCGCCATCAATTCGCAATTGGTTTCGTTGTCATCCACCACCAGTAAAATTGCCGGACGAAGTTCGTTAAAATCCACTTCGCCGTCGGGTAGCAATTTTTGTGAGGATGAAAGCCGCATGGAAATCGGCACGTTGGGGAATCGGAGATGGAAAGCCGATCCCTGACTCATCATGCTTGAGACGGTAACTGTTCCACCCATTGTTTCGACCAGACGTTTGACGATGGAAAGTCCGAGACCGGAACCTTGCTTTTCCTTTTCGGGATGAGCGCCGGCTTGAACAAATGGTTTGAAAATCGCGTCCAATCTGTCTTGAGGAATGCCCACGCCGGTGTCCAAAACTTCGATGATGAGTGTGACGTGACTGCCCGCTTGCCGGCGTTCCCACAATATGCGAGTTTCGACGCTGCCCGTGTCTGTAAATTTAACGGCATTGCCGACGAGGTTGACCAAAATCTGGCGCAAACGGATACGGTCAATCAGCAGCGCGCGTGGCAAATCTTCGGCAATATGACACTCCAATTTGAGACCTTTTTTAGCCGCCGGTTCGGAAAACAGCGTGCGGATGAAATCGCAAAGTTCGCGCGGGTCGGTCGGTTCGGGATTCAATTCCATCACGCCGGCTTCGATTTTCGACATGTCGAGAATGTCGTTGATGAGTTGCAGCAGCGAACCAGCGCTGGAACGTATGGTGCGCAAATACTGACGATGTTTCGGGTCGCGTAAATCGCCCTCGAGCAATTCGCTGAATCCCAAAATGGCGTTCATCGGCGTGCGGATTTCATGGCTCACGTTGGCGAGGAAGACGGTCTTTTCCCGATTGCTTTGCTCGGCCTGCAATTTGGCCTCGACCAATTCGCGTTCGCGCAATTGATGTTTCAAAGTTACGCCCGACAGCCAAAGCGCCAATATGCCTGCGCCGATGCCGATGACGCCGGTGATAAGACTGGTTAAACTGGCACGCAGAAGACGACTTTTGATCTGCCCGCGCACGTCCAAACTTAAAGTGGAATACAATTGCGTCAGTTCATTCATCTGGGCGTTGATGCCGTCCATGATGTCCTTGCCGTCGCCATCAACTATCAATGTTGCCGCACGGTCGAAAGTGTGGCTACGCGCGTCAATAATGTCCTGCTGCCAGTTCAAGCTTAATTCTGCCTGTCCGCGAAGCTTGGTGATGCCTTTGAGCAATTGAGGATTGTCATGCGCCAGTTCGATCAAATGATCAAAATGTTTTGGCAGTTCGGCTTTGGCGGAATTGAACGGCGGCAGAAAATTTTTATCCTTCGTGATGACATATCCACGCACACCTCTTTCGGCGTCAAGCAACGAATTCTGGACTTTGTCTAATTCGCTGCCAAAGGACATGATGTCCGCGCGGTTGTCAATCAATGTGAACAATTGAAACCAGCACACGCCCGCCAAAATCACACTGCCGACAGAGACCGCGAGCCACGCGATCATTGCCGTCTTGTAAAACCGGTTTCCGGGTTGTCGAGCCATACGCTCCTCTACTTTAGGCCAGGAATCCAAAGGCCGCACGCGAAAAACAACCCATGTTTTAAGCCAACTAATCAGGCCTTCCTGATTGGTTTTTCCGGCAGATTTGACGGAGTATTTCCTTTGGAAACCGTTAGTCATGAGGAACTTCCTTTAACGGATTGGGATTTGATCAAGACCTTGCTTGCGTAACGGCTTTCTGCCGCGCAGAAATTTTGGCTTTGGTCTTGCTCCATAAAATCTCTCTGATTGGACGAAAGGATTCCGGTGAAAATGATTTACTGTTTGGCCCGACCTCTCGTTTGAAAATTCTTAGCTTGCAGCGTGCCTGTTTCGTATTTTGCACGATTTCCAATGCCTGCTTACATCTGCAAATAAACGGCTTAAATATTGGCCGAATGAGGATATGCGACTTGCAATCCGGCGCGAAAAGAGAATTGCAGTTTGCAATCGTCCGGTGGTGTGACGATTAAAAAATCTTTCAGAAAATGGTTGCGATTGAAAACGCACCTGATAAAATCTTCGTTCAATTTTTTAACAACGAAATGCCGACAATCAATCAACTCGTTCGCAAAGGCCGACGCAAAGTGAAATATAAATCCAAGTCGCCCGCCTTGGAGAATTCCCCGTTTCGCCGCGGTGTGTGCATTCAAGTTATGACCCGCACACCCAAGAAACCGAATTCGGCCATGCGTAAAGTTGCCAAAGTCCGCTTGACGAACGGTTACGAAGTCATCGCCTACATTCCCGATGAAGGCCACAATTTGCAGGAACATTCCATCGTGCTCGTGCGCGGCGGACGCGTGAAGGATTTGCCCGGTGTGCGTTATCACATCGTGCGCGGCACACTCGACGCCGCCGGCGTGGAAAAACGCCGCGTGAGCCGTTCCAAATACGGTGTGAAAAAACCGAAGGAAAAAGCCGCCGCCGCTCCGGCCAAGTAATTTGCAAAACAAAAATGGAAAATAGAGAATTGAAGATGGAAATTCGCGCGAACAATTTTGATTTTGCCATTGTCCATCTTCCACTTTCAATCCTCGCTTAAAAAATATGTCCCGCAGACGTCAAGCCACTAAAAGACCCGCGACCAAAGACGGAAAATTCCACAGCGCTTTGGTTTCGCGCTTGGTGAACACCGTAATGATTTCCGGCAAGAAAAGCACCGCCCAACGCATCGTTTATGGCGCGTTCGATTCCATTTCGGAAAAAAATCCGGCCAGCAATCCAATTGAAATTTTGCAGCGCGCCGTGGACAATGCCAAGCCGCGCATCGAGACAAAAGCCCGCCGCGTCGGTGGTGCGACATATCAGGTTCCAATGGAAATTCCCACCGATCGCCAGAATGCTTTGGCGTTGCGCTGGATTGTGGATTTTGCCGATGCCCGCAAAGGAACGCCGATGCGCGACGCGCTCGCGTCCGAAATCATGGAAGCCTATCAAGGGCAGGGGAATGCTATCCGCAAACGCGACGAAGTTCACAAGATGGCGCAGGCGAATAAAGCGTTCGCTCATTTCCGCTGGTAAAAGGATTTTCTCTACAAAAGCCGAGGTTGAAAAACTTCGGCTTTTTTACTTTCGCCTGCAAAGAACGGCTTTCTAGCTCAATCTAAATGCGGGCCAAATTGCTGTCCGCCAAACTCTACGCACGCCATAATGTCAGCTCGTGTCAACTGCGGAAAATCCGCTAAAATCTGATTAAAGGTTCGGCCTGCTCCCAGCCGACCAATAATCTCAAAAACCGTAATCGGCAAACCACGAATACACGGTTCGCCATTTCTCACTTGCGGGTCATAAGTGATGTATCGCTGATAATCCATGGGCGGTATTATGGCATTTCTCAATTGTTTGCTTCCACGACGGCAATAATACTTGACTATAGAAAAGTATCAGTCAAGTGAATTTTCCTGCCATGTTGCCATGTGCCTGTGCCGAACTATTATGAAGCCATTCGCGCTGAGATTATCTGTCGTCTGCGTGAGGAACGGCTGCGCCGGAAACTTTCCAATTACGCCATCGCGCAAAATTCCGGCGTGTCCGAATCCATGTTGAGTTTGGTCGAACGGGGATTACGCAATCCGACGATGGAACTTTTATTGCGGATTGCCGACGGCATCGGTGTTGATTTGGCTGATATTACCAAACAGGCGCAGGCGACGGTCTTGAAGAAAAATTTCAAGCAAAAAAGCAAGGCTTCTCCTATTTGATTGGTTTATCCATGAAACTTTTCAATTTGAATTTCTCCAGATTTGGCGTATTGGTATCTCCTCGGCAGCGTGGGACGATTCGTGACAACGCATCCGCTGCTGAAATGATGAATCTCAACACAACGAAAATGCCGTGGCTTCGGTGGGTGACAATTTGTCGCTCGTGCTGAATCTGGGTTGATGTTTGTTGACACCTTCACGGTTGTTGGTTGGCGTGGGAGCGCAACCGGCAATTTTCAAATGTCCGACATCCTGCGCCAAATGTTTTGGGCGCACCTGAATTTCATTTAGAAATTGATTGCTTCGGCTCGCCATTCGCGTATTATCCACGCTCCTTTTTGTTTATTAACAACGGGAATTTTGCAGTTTTAGCAGATAGAAAATTAGATTTTATGTCAGACGCCAAATCAGTAAATTCGCCCAAACGTGAATACACCTTGGAGCGCACACGCAACATCGGTATCGCCGCGCACATTGACGCGGGCAAAACGACCACGACCGAACGTATTCTTTTCTACACCGGCTTGATTCACAAGATCGGCGACGTGGACGACGGCAATACGGTGACGGACTGGATGGAACAGGAAAAGGAACGTGGCATCACGATCACGTCTGCTGCCGTCACCTGCTTTTGGACACAAAAAGCGACGAAACCCGGTGAAGGCGACCTTTACAAGGCTTTCAAAGATGTGCCGCATCGCATCAACATCATTGACACGCCCGGCCACGTGGATTTTACGGCGGAAGTGGAACGCTCGATGCGCGTGCTGGACGGTGCGGTCGCGGTGTTCTGCGGCGTCGCGGGTGTGCAGCCGCAATCGGAAACGGTCTGGCGGCAGGCGACAAAATACAAAGTGCCGCGCATCGCGTTCGTTAACAAGATGGACCGCACGGGCGCGAATTTTGAAAATGCGCTGAACGACATGCGCACAAAATTACGCGCGTATGCGTTCCCGATTTTCCTGCCGATTGGCGCGGAGGACAAATTTGAAGGTGTCATTGATGTCGTGAACCAAAAGGAAATTGTTTGGGGG
Source organism: Verrucomicrobiia bacterium (assembly GCA_035546095.1). Classification (GTDB taxonomy): domain Bacteria; phylum Verrucomicrobiota; class Verrucomicrobiia; order Limisphaerales; family UBA11358; genus UBA11358. The sequence continues at coordinate 36,615 of DASZXB010000088.1, forward strand.
CCGGGCGATGTTGCTAACGAAGGTCTCAATTATGAAATCAAAGAAATCCGCGACGGCTTGAAGGAAAAAGCGAAAGCCGCGCTTGCGGAATTGATTGACGCGGTTTCCAACAAAGATGACGTAATCGCAGAATTGGTGCTCGAAGAAAAACCGATTACGCCGGAGGCGCTAAAAGCTGCGATTCGCCGGCTCACGTGCAAAATCGAACTCGTTCCAGTCCTTTGCGGTTCGGCGTTCAAGAAAAAGGGCGTGCAAGTTCTCGTGGACGCGGTGGTGGATTATTTGCCGAGTCCGCTCGACATTCCGGCAGCGGAAGGCCATGAGCCGGGCACGGAAAACAAAGTTCAAGTGCCGACGGACGACAACGCCAAGTTTTGTTCGCTCGCGTTCAAATTGTGGACGGACCCTTACGCGGGCAAATTGGTTTTTTTCCGCGTTTATTCCGGCGTCTTGAAAAAGGGCGACACGATTTACAATCCGCGCACGCGCAAACGTGAGCGCGTCAGCCGCTTGATGATTATTCAAGGCAGCGAGCGCAAGGACATTGACACGGTTTATTCCGGCGACATCGCCGCGTTAGTCGGTTTGCGCAACATCACGACCGGCGACACGCTTTGCGATGAATCATTTGACGTAACGCTCGAACCGCCGACGTTTCCCGAACCGGTCATTTCGATGGCCGTCGAACCGAAGACGAAGCAAGACCGCGACAAAATGTCCGAAGGCTTGCAGCGTCTCGCGGAAGAAGACCCGACGTTCCGCATGTTCACGAACGAGGAGACCGGCCAGCTCATCATCGCGGGCATGGGCGAATTGCATTTGGAAATTATCACCGACCGTTTGAAGCGCGAATTCAAGGTCGAGGCGAATACCGGCGCGCCGCAAATCGCCTATCGTGAAACCATCACGAAGGATGCGGACGGCGAAGGCAAATTCATCCGTCAATCCGGCGGTCGTGGTCAATACGGTCACGCGCTCATCAAGATTCAGCCGAATGAAAAAGGCAAAGGCGTCGAGATTGAAAATGAAATCGTCGGCGGCGCGATTCCGAAGGAATACATTCCGGCGGTCATTGACGGCATCGAAGAAGCCATCAAAGGCGGCGTCTATGCGGGCTATCAGGTCATTGATATCAAAGTGCAAGTCGTGGACGGCACGTTTCACGAAGTGGACTCGAACGAACTCGCGTTCAAAATGGCCGGCATTTTCGCGCTCAAGGACGCTTTCAAAAAGGCGAACCCGATTTTGCTGGAGCCGATTATGAAAGTCGAAGTGACAACGCCCGACGAATATCAGGGCGATTTGCTCGGCGACATCAATCGTCGCCGCGGTATTATCAACGGCATTGAGGCGAAGCAAGGTCAGACAATTCTGAACGCGCAAGTGCCGCTGGCGGAAATGTTCGGTTACGCGACGGCGATTCGCTCGCTGTCCAAAGGCCGCGCGAGTTACTCGATGGAGCCGCTCACGTTCGAGCAAGTACCGAACAGCGTTTTGACGACGATTCTGGATGCGGCGTCGAAAAAACCGGCGGCGCGCACTTAATTGAAGTTCTTGTTCTCGCGGAGTTTGACTGAAAATCAAACTCCGCTTTTTTATTTATATCGCGAAATCGTTATATTCCGGTTTCACGGCTTCGGCAGGCGGAAACAACATACCGGCGGCGACGGTCGCGTTCGAGCCTTGTTCAATCAAAATGAACGAGCCGGTCAAACGATTTGTGCTGTAACCGTCAAACACGATGGGTTTGGAAGTTTTCAGACGAATCGCGCCGATGTCGTTCATCGCCAGTGCGGATGGGTTTGGTTCGGGTTCAAGCGTCTCCATGTCCACGCGATTTTCGATTTGCGTGACGACAGCCTGCGCCGTTTGTGTGGCGTGTTTGAGAAAATACTTTTTGCCGGCTTGCAACGGACGCTGGTGCATCCAGCAAATGCGCGCGTGCAACTCCGCGCTGTGGCCGGGCAGATTTTCCGGTCCGACAATCACGTCGCCGCGGCTCACATCAATATCGTGCGCGAGGCAGAGTGTCACCGATTGCGGGCAAAACGCTTCGGCCAGCGAACTGTCATAAGTCCAGATTTCCTTGATGTTCGTTTTCAATCCGATGGGCAGCACGACGACTTCCTGACCTTGCCACACGATGCCGCTGGCGATTTGACCGCTCAAGCCGCGAAAGTCGTGCAATTTTTTGTCCGTCGGATTGTTCGGGCGATTCACCCATTGCACGGGAAACCGCAGCGTGTTCAGATTCCAATCGCTCGCGATGTGGACGGTTTCCAGATGCGCGAGCAGCGTCGGGCCGGGATACCACGGTGAATTTTTTGAAGCGTCCACGACGTTGTCGCCGTTGAGCGCGCTGATGGGAATGAATTTCACGTCGCGGAAGACGTCGAGCTTCGGCAGAAAATCCTCGATCTCATCGCGAATTTCCTGAAATCGTTCCTCGCTCCAATCCACCAAATCCATTTTGTTGATGGCGATGACGAGGTGCGGAATGCCGAGCAACGCGGCGATGTAAATGTGCCGGCGCGTTTGCTCGATGACACCTTGCCGCGCGTCCACGAGCACGATGGACAAATTGGCCGTGCTCGCACCCGTGACCATGTTGCGCGTGTATTGCACGTGACCCGGCGTGTCGGCGACAATGAATTTTCGTTTTGGCGTCGCAAAATAGCGATACGCCACATCAATCGTGATGCCTTGCTCGCGTTCGGCACGCAAACCGTCGGTGAGATTTGCCAGATTGATTTGTCCACCGCCAGTAATGTCCGCGCTGCGTTCGAGCGCTTCAATCTGGTCTTCCATCAGCGATTTGGAATCGTAAAGCAACCGGCCGATGAGCGTGGATTTACCATCGTCAACACTGCCGCAAGTGTTAAACCGCAAAATTTCGATTGGATGCTGTGTGTGAGGCATGAAATTAAAAATTCAATTCACTTTATCAAATTGCTCTAATCGTTTCCGAATTGCTGATTCAACTTTTTCGTATTGTCCTTTCACTTTCATTGCAATTTCACTTCTCTTTTGAATATCTTCATGTTTCAGCACATCCTGTTTCAATTCTGTCGCTAACCAAAAAGCCAAAGTTGAAAATTCACTCAATTCAACTCGAACTTCGTCTGAATAAAATGGCTTATTTTGGTCAATAATGTTTGATAGTTGAGAATGGGATTGCTGCCAAGATTCTCGGCTGAGTTTCTTTACACCATCAGTCAAGTTTTTTCCCCATCCAAAAGCCGCAAGAGATTCCAAATAAAATTGATAAATTGCTTTCCAAACTTCTCGATAAATTTCCATTTCTCGTTCATAACGCACTCGACTGAAGTGGCTACGATTTGCCAATTCAGTTTTGATTTCTTCTTGCGTCCGTGTAATTCTTGCAATGTCTTCTTTGGTCGCAAAATTTTCACCCTTCTTGCGAAAATAAGCGCCCAAAAAAGCACAAATGCCGACAATAATTACGGAAATAATTGTTTGTTCCGAAGTCATTTCAGAAATAACCAGCTTTTTTTCTATCTTCCATCGCTGCTTCGCTGGCTTTGTCGTCGGCGCGCGAACCGCGTTCGGTCACGCGCGCGGCGGCGATTTCTGCTATGATGTCGTCCACAGAATCCGCCGGCGATTCGACCAGACCGGTACTGATAATGTCGCCAATCGTGCGCACGCGCACGACGAGTTCCTGAACTTTTTCCTTCGGCTTGGGCGGCAGCAAATCCGTGACCGGCAGCCATTGGCCGTTGCGCCGGACGCATTGGCGTTTGTGGCTGAAATAAATCGTCGGCACGGCGAGTTTTTCTTTTTTGATGTATTCCCAAACGTCCATTTCCGTCCAATTGCTCAACGGAAACACACGCATGTGCTCGCCGGGATTCACGCGCGCGTTGTAAAGATTCCAAATTTCCGGCCGTTGATTTTTCGGGTCCCATTGGCCGAACGAATCGCGGAACGAAAAAAATCGTTCCTTCGCGCGCGCTTTTTCCTCGTCGCGCCGCGCGCCGCCAATCAAACAATCGAATTGAAATTCTTCAATCGCCGCGAGCAACGTGGGAATTTGCAATTTGTTCCGGCTGATTTCGCCGGGATTCGGAACGGCGATTCCGTTTTTAATCGCATCTTCAACTTTGCGGACGATGAGCTTTGCGCCGAGTTCTTTGGCGCGCTTGTCGCGAAATTCATTCAACTCGGGAAAATGATGGCCGGTGTCCACATTGAGCAACGGCATTGGAATGTCCGATGGACGAAATGCCTTTTCCGCGAGGCGCAGCAGGCAGATGGAATCTTTGCCGCCGGAAAATAAAATGGCCGGACGCTCAAATTCGGCGGCGACTTCACGCATGATGTGAATCGCTTCCGTTTCGAGAAACTGCAAATGGTCTAAGTGATAACTGCTCATGAATTATCGGCCACAGATTAAACACGGATTAAACACGGAAGAAAATTTTTATCTGTGTTCAATCTGTGTTTCATCCGTGGCTAAAATTAAATGCCTGCGCCGCTTTCAACGGCTTTGCCGCCCCAGCTTGCATGCAGACCGCACTCGCGTTTGTCGTCCGCTTTTGCCGGATCAAAATAATCCCATTCGTTTGGCAAATTATGTTGTTTCAAATAATTTTCCATGTCCGCGTCGCTCCAATAAAAAACCGGACTAACTTTCAACGCGCCGAAATTTTTATCTTCGGAAACAATATCCAATTCCGCACGATTTGGATTTTGCACTTTGCGCAACGCCGTGATCCAAACCGTCGGCGCGAGTTCTTTCACGCCACGTTGAAACGGTTCGAGTTTCATCAACGCGCTGAATTGTTTCAAACCGGCTTCGTCATCGGTTGTTGGAATTTCACCATAAATGGCGTCGCGATGCGCGGTAGAAATTTTTGGCAGAAACGGCTTGAGATTCAGTTTGAGCAATTTTGTCAACTGTTCAGCGTGTTTGTAAGTGGCCGGACGATTGTAGCCGTGATCAACCCACAAAACCGGAATGTCCGGTTGGACTTGCACACACAAATGTAAAATCACGACTTCGTAAGGGCGAAAATTAGTCGAGACAATCGCGCGGCCTTTGGCTTGTGTAATCGCCCACTTCACAATTTCGAGCGGCGATTGGTTTCGTAGTTCGGAGTTGGCTTTGGAAATTTGTTCTACGGTCATGGAATAAAAGTTGTCAAAGCAGTCAATTTGTCGCGACCGATTGTTCTTTCAAAAACATGCGGTCGCACCAGTCGCCGAAGCGTTCGCCGGAGTTGCGTTCCTTCGCGAAACGCGCGAGCACGGGACGCAATTCGTTTTCGATGTCCGGGTCTTTCACGACATCTTTCCAGATACGATTCATGCGCGTGCCGTCGGCGTTGGCGCCGAGCCAGATTTGATAGCGTCCTGGCGCTTTGCCGACGAAGGCGATTTCCGCGACGTAAGGCCGCGCACACCCGTTCGGACAGCCGGTGGAGCGGATGATGATTTCTTCGCCGGCGAGTCCGACTTCGGCGCACAATTTTTCGATGCGGTCAACGAGGCCGGGCAACATGCGTTCGCTTTCGGCGAGTGCGAGGCCGCAGGTGGGCAGAGCGGGGCAGGCCATCGCCGCCGCGTGTAAAATGCTGGCCTGATTTTCAATCGCGACACCGTGTTTGGCCAAAATGGCGTTGACGGCGACTTTTTCGTGGTGGTCAACGTTCGCCAGAATCAAATTTTGATTGGTCGTCAGGCGAAATTCGAGGTGCGGAAGTTTTTCCGCGATTTCACGCAGCGCGATTTTCTTTGCGTCTTTCACGCGTCCGGTTTCGACGAACAACGTGAAGAAATTTTTTCCATCCACGGATTTATGCCAGCCGAGCAAATCGCTCGTCGTCGTGAATTTGAATTCGCGCGCGGGTTGCAATTGGATTCCCGCGCGTTTTTCGACTTCCGCGCGCGCCCAATCCGCGCCGCGTTCGGCGATGACGTATTTCAGGCGCGCGTGTTTGCGGTCGGCGCGGTCGCCGAAATCGCGATGAATCGTGAGCACGGCTTTCGCCACGTCCACAACTTTTTCCGGCGGCAAAAATCCGATGACGTCGGCGAGGCGCGGATACGTCGCCGCGTTGCCGTGATTGCGCCCCATGCCGCCGCCCACGGCGACGTTGTAGCCGACGAGTTGGTCGTTTTCGACGATGGCGATAAAACCAACGTCGTTCGTCAAAACGTCAATGTCGTTCGACGGCGGAATGGCAAAGGCGGTTTTGAATTTGCGGGGCAGATATGCTTTGCCGTAAAGCGGGTCAACGAAATTTTTATTTTCGTCCGCGTTCAAATCCAACTGCACGCCGTCAATCCAAATGGCATGATACGCTTTGGTTTTCGGCGCGAGTTCCATCGCTATTTTTTTGCAATCGGCATAAACCTGTTCACGCGCTTTCGTGTAAGCGGGCGTCGGCGGCGCGAGGACATTACGATTCACGTCACCGCAGGCGGACAAAGTTGAAAGCAGCGATTCGTTGATGCCTTTGATGACATGGCGCAAATTGTTTTTGGCGATGCCGTGAAATTGGATGCTCTGGCGCGTGGTGATGCGGAGCGTATTGTTGCCGTATTTGGCAGATAAATCGTCGAACACGCGCCATTGGTTGGCGGTCATCACGCCACCGGGAATCCGCCCGCGCACCATCATAATGTATTTCTTGCCGGTCTTGCGCAAATCGCGGTCGTCCTGCTGATAACAGCCGTGAAATTTCAAAAATTCGTAGTCGTCGTGCGAAAAATGGTCTTCGGCCTCGTTGGCAATCGTGGCGGCAATCGTGCCGGCGACCGTCGGGATGGCGGATTTGATTTCTTCGTTGTGGGTCAATTTGGCTGTTGCATTATCGCTCATAAGCGAACGACTATCATAGCGGCAAACGGGGGTGTGTTCAAGTGCGCTTGTTTGTAACTGTGTCTGGTCTTGAAACGTCTTGTATTTGTCGTCATTTTAGTTCAACCCGATTTCGCATGAAAACATTGATAATCATTCTGTTGGCGGCAACCGCCGCCTGCGCCTCGACTTATTTTGTCGTAGCCAACCAGAAGGCGGCGCAATTGAAAGCCGCGCAAGCCGCGTGGAACGCCGAAAAAGCGCAACTCGAAGCCGCGCAAAGCAATGCTCCCGCCGTGACACATACGACCGTCATCGCCGCCGCCCAATCGTCCGCGCCGGTTGAAGAATCGCCGGAAGACATCATCAACGATTTGCTGGCGCTCAAACTGGGTTCCGGCACCGCGCGCAACGGCGGTCTGCGGATGGTGGTCTACAAATTGGAAAGTCTTGCGCAACGTGGCCCGGCGGCAGTGCCAGCTATCCGCGCGTTTATCGGGCGCAATGTGGACATAGATTACAGCGTGCAGTCTGAACAGAGTACAAATGATGCCGAAACCGTTGCGGCAAGTGCCAATGGCGGCAATGACCAGACCAACGCCAACAACGGTCGTGGTGGCAATCGCCGTAATCGCGGCGGTTTCGGCCAAGGTGGTTTTGGCGGATTTGGTGGAGGCGGATTCGCGGGTGGATTTGGTGGCGGACGCAGAGGTCCTCGCAATTTGCAAAATTTGCGGACGGATTGGGTCGCGCCGCCGTCACTGCGCCTGGGGTTGGTCGGCGCTTTGCAGGAAATTAGCGGGCCGGAAGCGGAGCAGGCGCTGGCGGAAATGTTGAGTTCCACCGCGCGCGGCGTTGAAGTGGCTTACCTTGCCCGCGTGTTGGATGAGATTGCGCCGGGAAAATATCGTGACGCCGCCTGCGCCGCCGCCAAGGAACTTTTGTTGAACCCGCCGGCAGTGGATGACCCCGACCGGCTCGACAATTTGTCCGAAGGTTATCTTTTCGGTGTGCTGGAAATGTTTCAGGACGCCTCCTTCGCGCCCAATGCCGAACAAATGCTGGTCGGCGCGGACGGGCGATTGGACCAGGACGCGCTGGATTACCTGATGGACGTGCTGAAGGACCAGGCAATTTCAGCGCTTTATGCGGCAAGCCAAAACTCCAATCTTACGAATCAATTCGACAAAATGACACTTGACCGGCAAATCTTAAATTATGTCGGCGCGAATTCACAGGCGGATACGCTGTTCAAGGACACGCTGAACAACACGAACATTGACGCGCGTGTGAAAACATTTGTTGTGGCGCAACTCGCCGGTGGTGGGTTCGGGCCGTTCGCGGCGACAAGTCCAACCGACCCGCAAATGGTCAATGGCCGCATCCAATTGTTGAATCAACTTCAATCGCAATATGCCAGCGACCAGCAAATGTCGCAGGCAATCTCCGCAACGATTGACGCATTGCAAAACGGCCAGTCGGTGGATATGCGGCAACTTTTCGGCGGCGGTCGTCGCGGCGGCGGTGGAGGATTTGGCGGCGGCTTCGGCGGCGGCAATAATGGCAATGGCGGCAACAACAACAATGGCAACAACGGCGGCGACCAATGATTTTCAAGTCGCCGGCACAAAGCGTTGCAACAAAATTGCCGTGCCGAATAAAATCAGAAAAGCAAAATTCAGTCCCTCCGGACTGACCGGCGCGACCGCCAGCCAATCCACGAAAACAATTCCCGCCAGCAGACCGGAAACGACTCTGCCGACGTTAATTTCACCGGCCTGAAAAATTTGCCGCGTGCAAAACGCGATCCATAAAATCAAAATCAATGAAAGCCAGATGGCCGGGACGCGATATTCCCCGGCGTTCATCACCATTGCCCAAAGAACCGGCGCGGCCAGAAAAATCAGCGGCCAATACGGAATCGGCCCGCGAAAACTTTCCCGTCGCGCGACGTAACTCAAGCCGACGATGTAAAACGCCAGCGCGACGCCGCACCAGACCGGCCAGCCGTTCAAGCCGTCCGCGCCCGTCGTTCCCGCAATGACATAAACCCAGAAACGGCACAACCCCATCAGCCACGGCGACGCCGTGATATATTTGTGCGCCGCGTTGTAAATCAAAATGGAAACCGCGAGCGCGACCGCGAGCGCGGCGGCGATTTTGCCGAGCAACAACAGGCATAAAACACCCAATACCATCCACGCCCAGCCAAACCGCCACACGGCATCCAGGGAAATCGCACCGGAAGGAATGGGACGATTCACACGGCGTTGCCGGTCAAATTCCGCGTCAAACGCGTCGTTCAAGAACATGCCGCTGACGTAAAGAAAACTCGTGCCGAGCAACAACAACGGCAATTTCCAAACATTTCCGCCGCCCGAAAGCCACCAGCCTGCGAGACAATTCGACCAGACCGTCGGCAGATTAGAGACACGGCCAAGAATCAGCAGCGTGCGAAATGTTCGATTCATCCGCGCGAAGGAAAACAAAAATTATTGCGCGTGAAAAGAAAGTTTGAATCCAATGACTACTCTTTGCAGCCTATCTGCGTGTTAGGCTGACGGCTTCTGGTCATGCTCATCTCTCTTCAATCGCTGTGCCTTACGATTGAAATACCACGATACTGCCAAAATCACCAACGGAAATGGTGTGGCGAAAATGTAATACCAGACCGAAGGACTCTCTTGATGACTATCTATCTTAAACTGCACGGGATTTAGGAGAGGATAATAAATGGCAACCAATATAAATGCGCCAATTATCGCCGATATGGCTGCGAGAATCTCGTATGGTAATGACTTGTGCATGGAGTCAGCTTAACAGTTAATAGATATTAGATTCTGTGGTCTATCATTTGACGACAATGAGAACTTGTGTTTGAGATAAGACCTTGTCCAGCATAATTTTCACCTGAAAATGCAGGACGACTTCTTTCCACAAAGGTGGCAGCAAAGGCGGCAAACGGTCAAGACGGTTTTTTGCCCAATCCCAAAGGCAAACGCGAGAAGTCTGCTGGATGATTAAACCAATCCGCGTTCTTTCAATCGCGCGAGCGTCCAATCATATTCCGCCGCGATTTGGTCAACGACGCTGCGCGTTCGCAATTCCGGCGGCAACACTTCCCACGTGTAAGTCTCCATTTCCAGATGCGGGCAAAGCGTTGGATTTTTCGCCAGCCAATCCAGAGCACTGGGCAAATGGTCGTTGGTGTTTGCCAGCGGCGGCGCGGCGGGCGCGTGCAGTGGAACGTGAAAATGGATTCTCCACTCCGGCAATTTTGAATCTTGAATTTTTAATTTTGAACTGGCCGCGAGCGCGTCGGGCAAATCGCGGAAAATTTTTAGTTTGCCATTTTCATCACGCGCGACGACCTGGTGCAGATAAACGTCGTCGGCAAACTGTTTCAGTTTTTCGCGCGCTTCAATCGTCGGCTGGCATTTGAGCGCGGAACTCAAATGGATTTTGCTGATTTTGATTCCAGCGTTTTGGAACGCGGCAATCGCATTTTGCGGTTCTTCAAATTCAATCGCAAAATGGCAGCAGTCGTAATTCACGCCGAGAAATTCAGTCAGCCGCGAATCATTTTTATATTCATAGCGCATTTGCCCGAAGAAAGAAATGGTTTCGGCGGAGTTTTCAAAATAGCCGAGCGGTTCGGGTTCGAGGCCAAGATGCAATGGCTTTTTGGATTTTTCGCTGACACGCGAAATGTGTTCGACGCAGCGGAAAAGATTTTTGCGGGTTTCGATTTCCTGTTCGCGCGTGGAAATAAATTCCTTGAACGAGCCGGGCAGGGTGCTGACGCTGCCTTCCATTCCGGCAGGCAAAAGTTCGGCGAGCAAATCGAAAAGCAAATTCGTGTAATTCAAGCGTTCCGGCGAAGTCCAGTCGGGCAAATAGACATTTTCCTTTACGCGCGCACCGTGAAATTTTCCAAACGGAAATCCGTTGAAGGTAAAAATGTAGCAGCCGTTTTTTTCGAGCCAGCGTTGAAATGCTAAAAGTGTTTTGGCATCGGATAATTCACTGGCGGCGCAATTGCTCAAGCGCAGGCCGATGGCAAATTCGTCGCGCGGACAAACTTTTTCGCGCACGGCGAGCGTGTATTTTTCCAGCGAATCGAAGGTTTCCGCCCACGTTTCGCCGCGATGGACGTTGGTGCAATAGGCGAGGTGCAGATTCCGGCTCAATTTCACAGGCGCAGGATGGATAAAATTGTTCATTTGCAAAGCGGAAACAGCGTTGACACTTCCGACGCAAATGTTAATCTCTTTTGAAAGTAACAAACCAAACCATGTTGATTCGCATCAGTTTGATTGTCGCCATCGTCGCGGCATTGGCCGCAGGCGCGCTGAACGTCCTTCAGGTTCGCGATAAAATTAACACGTTAATGACGCAACGCGACGGTTATCATTCCGAGCGCGATCAGGCGCGGACGGATTTAAGCAACGCCAAAAAGGATTTGGCCAAGACGCAGGACACGCTCAAGCAGACGCAACAGGAATTAACCGATACGCAATCCGAGCGGGACAAGGCGGTGGCCGAATCACAGGCGCAAACCAAACGCGCGAACGATTTGTCCGACAAGCTGGCCAAGACCACGCAGGAACGCGACGACGCGCGAAATGACCTCGCCGCTTTTCAAGCCACAGGCTTGCGCCCCGATCAAATCAGCGGTCTGAATAAAAATCTCAAAGATGCGCAGAACGCGCTCGAAGTTGCCAACGAAGAAAAATCAGTTTTGCAGCGCACCGTCAGCCATTTGCAAACTCGACTGGCAAAATATGAAGGGCCGGAAACGGATGTCAAATTGCGCGCCGACCTCAAAGGAAAAATTCTTGTTGTGGACCCGAAATGGGATTTCGTCGTGCTGAACGTCGGCGAGGAGCAGGGCGTGCTTGAAGACGGTGAATTGCTCGTCAGTCGTGATGGGAAATTGGTCGCCAAAGTCGTCGTCCGCAGTGTGCAAAAAGACCGCAGTATTGCCAACGTCGTGCCGGGCTGGCAACTGGGTGAATTGATTGAAGGTGACGAAGTGACGCCCGCGCATCCGGCTTCTTGAGATGAAAATTTCCGCCGGCAAAATACTTTTGCTTTTAGCGTTTGCCGCAATGATTATAGCTGTCAGCGGTTGCGGGACAAATGAGGCGCAAAACGCTTCCGTCCGTCCGTGGGATTCGCCGCAAGGCTGGGAATACGGCGGTGGGATGCCGATAAATCCGCAGCAACAACACTATTGATTCAGTTGCGTGGTCACGCAATTCTTCGGTGTAAAAATAAAATCCACCTGCGTGTCGTGCGGTTCGGCGGGGATTTTTTCCAAAAGCTGAAAATCATAAGCCACGCCGCATTTCACGCCGTCCGCTTCCGATAAAATCCGGTCGTAAAAACCCTTGCCGCGACCGAGACGGTTTCCTCTCAAATCAAACGCCATTCCGGGAACGAGAATCAGGTTAAATTTGTCGAACGGAATTTTTTCGCAATTTGCCGTCGGCTCGGACACGCCAAATTTGCCTTCGGCGATGTCCGTTTCCAAATTAGTCACGCGGCGCGCGATGTAGGATTGCGCCGCGGCGTCAAAAGCGGGCAGGGCGCAGGTTTTCGATTTCAACCATTTTTCCAGCAACGGCCAGACGTCCAATTCGTCCGGCAACGGCGCGTAGAATAAAATTGTTTGCGCGCTCCGCAACTGCGGTTCCAGTCGCGCGCACAATTCCATGGACTCCACCGTCCGCACCGCCAGCGAAATTTTGTCCAACCGCTCGCGAATTTGCGCGCGCAGTTCGGATTTGGAATTGGCGATGGAAGAAATCATTCAAAATTTTGTGTCGTCACCAATCACCGAGCCATTAGCGATTGAAAAACAAATATCGTCGTAATTTGTCGAGCCGATTTGGTCAAATGCTCGATTTCTTCCGGCGGATTTTATTTGAACTTTATTTCCATCGCTTTTAATCAAGTGAGGAGTTCCCCACGGATCGAGGTCTTCACCATTTGAATTTCTTTCCTGTTTGTAGCTGGAATGATATTGCTCCTTTTTTGGATTATCTCCGCACAAAACTTTCGTGACTGAAGCGTTGTCTCCGCGCGGATAACTCCCAAAATCAATACGATAAAAATTTAGTGAGGCGTGAAGATTGGCTTCGTAATATGTGACTTGTTCCTTACGAAAATATTCAAGTAACGCGCAATCGTTTGTGCTCAATAAATCATCAAGTTCTTGTTTGGTGACGTGAGTTCCGCCGCCGTGAGGAAAAATTATGGTCAATTTTTCGCGGTTTGTATTTCCGTCTTTTTCACGTTCGTATGCGGTGACTTCGTGCGGAATTCCAGATGTGCCGAGATAAATGCAATCTGAAAAAATATCCACTAATTCTGGCTTTGAATTCCAATCTGGAGGTAAATTTTTTGAATCGGAAGGATAAAACAATGACAATCCGTTTGTGCCAACATATTGAGGGTATAATTCAGACAACTTCCTAGGCAGTTGACCGTCGTGGTCGTAAGAATAGTTTTCGAGAGCGTTTCCAATTTTGGAGAACCTTTTCATCGTTTCAAAAGAAGCACTGTGAATTGGCAAATGGCGAGGCGTTAGCAAAAAATAGAAAACAGCAACACAAAACAAAATCAAAATTACAATGTGTTGGGTTTTCATTACACAAAATTATTCGGACTTTGATTTTTTGTCGAGCGCAGCTTGTTTTTGTTTCCGCCAATTTTCCAGCCGCTCCTTGATTTTCTTTTCCACGCCTTGTTCGGTCGGTTCGTAAAATTTTTTGTCCGCGCCGAGATAATCTTGCGGGACATAATGGCCTTCAAAATCGTGCGCGTATTTGTAGCCTTCGCCGTGGCCGAGTTTTTTCGCGCCTTGGTAGCTCGTGTCGCGCAGATGTTTCGGCACTTCGAGCGTGCGACCGGATTCCACTTCGCGCATCGCCGCGCCGATGGCGGCAACGGTGGAATTGCTTTTCGGCGCGGTGGCGATGTAAATCGTCGCTTCGGCCAGCGGAATCCGCGCTTCCGGCCAGCCGATGAATTCCGCCGCCTGAAACGCCGCGTTCGCCAGCACGAGCGCCATCGGGTCGGCAAGGCCGACGTCTTCGGCGGCGTGAATGACGATGCGGCGCGCGATGAAACGCGGGTCTTCGCCGGCGTGAACCATTTTGGCGAGCCAATACAACGCGGCGTCGGGGTCGCTGCCGCGCATGGATTTGATGAACGCGGAAATCGTGTCGTAATGCGCGTCGCCATCGCCGTCATACACGACGGCTTTTTTTTGGATGCTCTGCTCGGCAACGGCGAGTGTGATGTGAATCGTGCCGTGTTGTTTGGAAGCAGGAGTTGCAGACTCCCTCTCCCCGCCCAAGCGGGGAGAGGGTTGGGGTGAGGGGATTTGAAATTTGGAGACATTGGCCTCCTCACCCCGGCCCTCTCCTCCTTTGGGGGAAGAGAGGGAGGAAACAGGCTCCGTTGTCAACGCGGCGATTTCGAGCGAGTTCAATGCCTTGCGCGCGTCGCCGTCGGAAATTTTTGCCAGATGCCGCAACGCATTTTCATCGGCGACAATTTTCAGATAACCGAGTCCGCGTTCTTCGTCCTTCAACGCGTGTTGCAACAGCGCGAACAAATCGTCTTCGGTGAGCGGTTTTAATTCAAAAATTTGCGAGCGCGAGACGAGCGGGGAATTGACGAAGAAAAACGGATTGTGCGTCGTCGCGCCAATCAATTTGATGACGCCGCTTTCGACATCGGGCAACAAAACGTCCTGCTGCGATTTATTGAAGCGATGAATTTCGTCAATGAACAAAATCGTGGACGCGCCGGTGTTTTCGCGGCGATTCGCGGCGGCGGATAACACGCGGCGCATATCGGCTACGTTGGATTCCACGCCGGAAAGCCGTTCAAATTTGGATTTGGTCTGACGCGCGATGATTTGCGCGAGCGACGTTTTGCCTGTTCCGGGCGGGCCGAAAAAAATGAGCGATTGGATGCGGTCGGCTTCAATCGCGCGGCGCAACAGTTGTCCGGGCGCGAGAATGTGTGATTGGCCGACGTATTCATCCAGATTGCGCGGGCGCATCCGCGCGGCGAGCGGCTGGCTGCGAAAATTATTTTCAGAAGTTGGCGGCAACGATTTTTCTTCCGGTTGATTTTCGACCGGAGCGGAAAACAAATCGTCGCGCGGCATGGATTCAAGTTAGCATCATCGAAAGATTTTGCCCAAAACAAAAAGCCCGCAACGGGTGGCGGGCTTTGATTGCCGGGGTTAGCATGCGTTCCAGCAATCCTGAAAGAACCCCCGCCGCTGCCGTGTGATGCCCGATCCTTTGAACATGTTTTGCAACATGTGGAACTCGCGCGCCGGCTTTCGACTTCCAATCAAGGCATGTCGGCCACCGCCGCAACTCATCCCGGGATTCGTATAACTACGGTTCAAGGACTGCAAACAATCACGAACAGAGCAGGGAAATCTCGAAATCGTTTATTCAAAGAACAGCGCTAACTTCTGATGCAGTTATCGTCCTGTGCGCGAAAATTCTCAAGAAAAATTTTTGAAAAAATTTTGCGCCGTTCGGTTGACAAATACGCCGAAGTGAATCCTGAAAACTTCGCTCGCCCGCGCCGTGGATTTTAGCTAATCTCTTCGCCCGTTTCAGATGATGACGTCCGTACAGATCCGGCAATCGTTCCTCGATTTTTTCAAATCGAAACAACACACTATTGTTCCGTCGAGTTCACTCATGCCCGACTCGCCGAACCTGCTGTTCACGAACGCGGGCATGAACCAGTTCGTCCCGATTTTTCTCGGCCAGACGAAATGTCCTTACACGCCCGGACGTGCTGCCGACACGCAAAAGTGCATCCGCGCCGGCGGCAAACACAACGATTTGGATGATGTCGGCCTCGACACGTATCATCACACATTTTTTGAAATGCTCGGCAACTGGAGCTTCGGCGATTATTTCAAAAAGGAAGCGATTGATTGGGCGTGGGAACTCGTCGTCGAAAAATGGAAATTCCCGCCATCGCGCCTTTATGCGACGGTTTATTCGCCGGACAAATCCAAAAACGACCCCAGCGAATTTGATCAAGACGCGTGGAATTTCTGGGCGGAAAAATTTCGTAGTGTTGACCTCGACCCGAAAATTCACATCGTCAACGGCAACAAAAAAGATAATTTCTGGATGATGGGCGAAACCGGTCCGTGTGGGCCGTGCTCCGAATTGCATGTTGATTTGACGCAAAATGGCGATACGCAAGGCGCACTCGTCAACAAAGGCAGTTCCGAGTGCATCGAAATCTGGAATCTGGTTTTCATCCAGTTCAACGCCAATCCCGACGGCACATTTTCGCCGCTGCCCGCCAAACACGTGGATACCGGCATGGGTTTCGAGCGTGTCACGAGCATCCTGCAATGCACGAAAAATTTCACCAATTTCGGCGCCACGATTTCCAATTACGAGACTGATATTTTTCGCCCGATTTTCGATGCCATCGAAAAATTAAGCGGCAAAAAATACGGCAGCACATTGCCTGCGTCTGGAACCACCGGCAATACGAAACAGGAGAAAATTGACATTGCCTTCCGCGTCATCGCCGACCACATCCGCACGTTGAGTTTTGCGATTGCCGACGGCATCCAGCCCGGCAACAACGACCGCAATTACGTTTTGCGCCGCATTTTGCGCCGCGCGATGCTCTTCGGCCGCACGCTCGGATTTCACGAGCCGTTTCTCTACAAACTCGTGGACGTGCTCGCCGACACGATGGGCGAAGTTTTTTCCGAAATCCGCGCGAAGAAAAAACACGTGCAGGAAGTCATCAAGCGCGAAGAGGAAATGTTTAACCAAAATTTGGATAAAGGACTTCAAATTCTTGAAATGGATGTTTTGTGGAATACATGGATAAATGCTGCGTCAAAAGAAGGCTGGACAAAATTGGAAGCGAGACGAGCTTTTGGTGAAAGTGGAGAAAGTGAAATTGATTTGCTTCGTGATTTACTTGGTGGAAAGCAACCTGCTGCTGAAATGATAATTAGCGTTTCATTTTCAAAAGGTGGTGAACGTAAAGGACCATTTTCATTAGTTCAAATAAGCGCTGGAGTCTGTCGCGATTTTCTTACGACCATACCAATTATTTCAGGCGAAGATGCTTTCAGATTACATGACACTTACGGTTTTCCTGTTGAAGAAACCGAACGCTTGGCGCGTGAACGTGGTTTGACCGTGGACAAAGTCGGTTTTAGAAAGTTGATGGATGAGCAGCGCGCCCGCGCTCGCGCCGCGCAAAAAAAAGAAGTCATTTCGCTTTCCGTAAGTGACATAACGACGGAATTTGTCGGTTTTGATTCTCTCGAAGCTGATGCTCTGGTTGTCAATACACACGAGATTTCTGGCAAGTCATTCGCGATTGTTAATCGTTCGCCGTTGTATGCGGAAATGGGCGGTCAAGTTGGCGATACAGGTAAATTATCGGCTGAAGGCAAAACTTTCACGATTTTGAATACTGTAAAAAAGGGACAATCGTTTTATTTACAACTCGACGAACCGCTGCATCTTTTGGAAAGCGATCCACGGAGAGAAATTTCAGCTCACCTGACAGTTGACAAATTGCGCCGCAACGCCATTCAACGCCACCACACGGTCACGCATTTGCTGCACTGGGCGTTGCACGAAGTCGCGAGCAAGGAAGCATCGCAAAAAGGTTCATTCGTCGGGCCGGACAAATTGACGTTCGATTTCAATTCGCCGCCGCTTACGCCGTCGCAAGTCGCGGACATCGAAAAATTGGTGAACGAGAAAATTCTCGAAAACACGCTGGTGTCGTGGACGGAAGTGCCGCACGCGGACGTGAAAAATCGCAAGGACGTGATGCAATTTTTCGGCGACAAATACGGCGACACCGTGCGCGTCGTGCAAATCGGCGGTCAGGCTCATAACCTGAACGGCTATTCGATGGAACTTTGCGGCGGAACTCATGTTCGCGCGACAGGCGAAATCGGTTTGTTCCGCATCGTCGGCGAAAGTGCGATTGCGGCGGGTGTTCGCCGAATTGAAGCTGTTGCCGGATTGGAAGCTTACAACCGCGCGAATGACGAATTGCATTTGATCAAAACGCTCGCGGGCAAGGTGAATTCGCCGGTTCACGAATTGGAAAAGAAAATTGAGTCGTTGCTGGAGCGGCAAAAGGAATTAGAGCGGGAAATCAAAATCGCCATGCAGCGCAATGCGTCGAACGCCGCGAGCGAATTGCTGGAGCGCATGCATACGGTGAACGGAATTCCGTTCATTGCGCACAATCTTGGCGTGGCGGAGCCGGATTTTTTGCAGGCGATCGCCGATGCGCTCAAGGGACGTTTTCAAGGTGTCATTGTGTTGGGCGGTCACAAATTGAACGCGGTCACGCTCATTTGCGCGGTCACGCCGGAATACACTTCAAAAATTCAGGCGGGAAAAATCATCCAGCAAATCGCGCCGATTGTCGGCGGCAAAGGCGGCGGCAAACCGGACAACGCGCGTGGCGGCGGTCGGGATTCGACTAAATTGGATGAAGCGCTGGCTAAAGCGAAAGCGCTGTTGGAATCTTAATGGTTCGAGTTGGGAGGTTGTCCTCCGCCC
The DNA here is from genome assembly GCA_035546095.1 of Verrucomicrobiia bacterium. GTDB lineage: Bacteria > Verrucomicrobiota > Verrucomicrobiia > Limisphaerales > UBA11358 > UBA11358. Next base: position 55,059 of record DASZXB010000088.1, read on the forward strand.
ATTTTCTTCATGAACTGCGCGCGCATCATTTCCTGCACGTTAGTATATTTGGTGAAGCCGGCCGGCGGGTCAAACAGACTGGAATCGGGTTTGGCCAGTGAAATATTTTTGAACAGCATAGTAATATCGTGACCGGCCTCGGTCGTCTGGATTTTTACCGGAAAATTTTTCAGGTCCGTCGCGTTCCAAGTGGTGGATTCATGTTTTTCACCCTTGCTGTCAGTGATGACAACTTTGTTTTTGTCGCAAACATGGCCATCCACGGTTTCCCGACCCAGTTTCGTGGTTTCCATCTTGAAATTGTTCGTCTTGCCGGCGTCCGCGTTTGGCGTCGCGATTTGAGCGTAGCTTTCCATTCCGGGATAGACCAAATAGGTGACTTTTTCGTCCGGGCGCGTGATGGTCACAATCTGATCCATGCCCATCGCTTTCATTTGCGCGATGGCCTGCGGATTCAACTGTTTGCTTTGCATGTCTGAAAGTTTCATGTCAAAGCGCGTCTTGTCGGAACTGAACGACATGGTGCCGGGCGCGCTGAACGCATTGCCGCTTTCATCGGTGGTCTGCACTTCGACCGCAGCGGAAAAATTTTGATTGTCGCCGAAAAGTTGGCGCAAAGCGGCGTTGAATTCCGGACCCGACTGACTACCCATTTGTGAATATGCAGGAATCAGTCCGGCAAAAAGGATGGCGAAAATCAGGATGGAAATGTGTTTTTTCATGGTTTTGATCTGCTTTGTTCGCCGGATTGAAAACCAGATGTCTTGCAAAGTCCAGTTCAAACCGTTGAATTTTACCCGCGCGATTTGCGTGCGTTCTGACAAAGGATGTGTTACAACTGAATTAGATGAGTTCGCCTGAAAAACATCGCGTCGAAACCCCGCACTGTCTCGCGCGGTCGGTCGCCGACACGCTGGCCGAAGAACCTTTGCTCGAAGCGGTAACGATTGACCCGGCGCAAAATAAAATTTCCGTCGCCACGCTCGGTCGCGCCGACGTGGAGCAATTGACGCGACGGCTTACGGAAAAATTACAATCTGCGCAGAACCCTGAATCAAATCAGAGCTGCTCACTTTTGAGCGGCAAAAGCGATTGCGCGATTTGCGACGCGCCGTTGTCCAAAACCGAGCGGTCAAGAATTGTCGTCAAACATGATGGCGCGGGCACGACGATTGCGCGCGCGACGTGCCCGACCGCGCCGAAATTCTGGCGCTGGCGCGAAATGCCATTTCCCAAAATCGTTCCGCGCGACGTGGAGTTTCTCGAACACACCGACGAGGTGGATGAATGGAAACCGCAATTGGCGCTGGCGATTCTTTGCGGCGTTTTCGGACTGGCCGGATTTTTTTCGCCCGCGCCGTTCAAGCTCATTTTTTACGTTGCGGCCTATTTCGCCGGCGGTTTTTATCCGGCGGAAGAAGTTTGGGAACGGCTGCGGAAACGCACGATTGACGTGCATTTTCTCATGCTGGCGGTGGCCGCCGCCGCCGCGTATCTCGGCGCGTGGGGCGAGGGCGCGACGCTGCTGTTTTTGTTTTCGCTGTCCGGCGCGTTGGAACATTTCGCGCTGGGACGGACGCAAAAGGAAATCCGTTCGCTCTTCCGCGACGCGCCCAAAACGGCGACGGTCATCGGCGAACAAAATCGCGAACGCGAAGTGCCAGTCGAAAATCTTCGTCCGGGAATGCGCCTGCTCGTCAAGCCCGGCGCGCAATTCGCCGTGGACGCGGAAGTCGTCAAAGGCGCGACGGCGGCGGACGAATCGAATTTGACCGGCGAAGCGACGCCGTCGGAAAAAAATGTCGGTGATTCGGTGCTGGCCGGCACCATCAATTTGTGGGGCGCAGTCGAAGTCGTCGTGACGAAACCCGCCGAGGAAAGTTCGCTGCAAAAAATCATCACGCTCATCAAGGAAGCGCAGCAGCAAAAAGCGCCCGCGCAACAATTCACGGACAAGTTCAGCACCGGTTACACCTATTTCGTGCTTGGAATGTTCGGCGTGATGTATTTTGTCTGGTGGCTCGGCTTCGGCCTCGCGCCGGGACGTTCCGCCGTCGAATCCCACAGCGCGTTGTATCGCGCGGGCACGCTGCTCGTCGTCGCGTCGCCGTGCGCGCTGGTGCTTTCGATTCCGAGCGCAATTTTGGCGGCGATTGCCTTTGGCGCGCGGCACGGAATTTTGTTTCGCGGCGGTGCGGCAGTGGAAAAATTGGCGGAAATCAACGTCGTCGCACTCGACAAAACCGGCACGCTCACGACCGGTGAATTGCGCGTCGAAAAAATCGAAAGTTTTCCTGCTGGCCACGAACGCGAAATCGCGCAAATTGCTTTTTCGCTCGACCGTCTTTCCACGCATCCGCTGGCGCGCGCCATCACACGCTACGGCAAACAGCAAAATTTTGAGCCGTTGAACGTGCAGGATTACGAATACGTCACCGCACAAGGTTCGCAGGCGCGCATCCACGGCGCAAAAGTCCGATTGGGACGGCGCGATTGGATCGCGCACGGCAATCACGCGGCGAACGTCCAGCAAGTCGCATCCACGGACGCTGGATTTTCCGAAGTCTGGGTCGAGCGCGACGACTTGGTTGGCCGAATTATTTTGCGCGATGACATTCGTCCGCAAGCCGCGCAAGTCGTGGACGAATTGCGCCACGCCGGATTACGTTCGGTGGTTTTGACCGGCGACCGCCAGTCCACGGCGGAGCATCTGAAAACCGAACTCAAACTGGACGACGTGCGCGCGGAATTGAAGCCGGAACAAAAAGTCGCCGCCATCCGCGAATTGAGCGGGCAGGGGAAGCGCGTCGCGATGATTGGCGACGGCGTGAACGACGCGCCGAGCCTTGCCGCCGCCGCCATCGGCGTGGCGATGGGCGCGCGCGGTTCAGATGCCGCGCTGGAGCAGGCGGATGTCGTTTTGATGCACGACCGGCTGGAAAATTTTCTGGCCGCGTTCCGTTTGAGCCAGCGTTCGCGCGCCGTCATCAAACAAAATCTATTCATTTCGCTTGGCACGGTCGTGGTGCTCGTGACGTTCGCGTTGATCGGAAAAATTCCTTTGCCCGTCGGCGTCGTTGGCCATGAAGGCAGCACTGTGGTCGTGGTGATGAACAGCTTGCGATTACTGTTCGGCGGTGTTCAGAAAAAATGAATTGTCTTTGGCGCGGTTAATCGGTTTATTCGCGGCATGAAGGAGAAGTTTATGCGGGAAGCCATCCGGCTTTCGCATTCCAAAATGCAAAAAAATTGCGGCGGACCGTTCGGCGCGGTCGTGGTTCGCAATGGGAAAATTGTCGGGCGCGGCTGGAATCAAGTTACTTCGGCGAACGACCCGACGGCGCACGCGGAAATCGCGGCGATTCGTGATGCGTGCAAAAAATTGAAGACATTCCGGCTTGATGATTGCGAGCTTTACGCCAGTTGCGAGCCGTGCCCGATGTGTCTGGCGGCGATTTACTGGGCGCGCTTCCAAAAAGTCTATTACGCCAACACGCGCAAGGACGCCGCCAAGATTGAATTCGATGATGATTTGATTTACCGCGAAGTGGCCAAGCCGGTTTCGCGCCGGAAAATTCCGATGAAACAATTCTTGCGCGCCGAAGCGTTGAAAGTTTTTACCGAATGGGAAAATAAAACGGACAAAATCCGTTATTGAAGTTTGCTGGCTAACGGCCAAGAACTGAGCCACGCCGCCGGCGACTTCTGCCAACCCAAAACCCGCAGCGCAAACGGACCGGCGTAACCGGCGTTGGCTCCAGTGATGTGTTAAGCCTTTTTGTAATCATCTAAATCTCGGCGCTTCCCACCGCGCTCTGCAAAATCTGCCAGCCAGCCGCTATATTCGCGCTCAAAAATCCAATCAAGCGGTCGGCTGAACTCGTCTGGATGAACCAAAACATGATAATCGCTCAAATTCGGAATGATGCGCTCAAGACCGATATACTGCTCTGCCCACTCTTTGTAGCCGGGCAACTCTGCCATGAGACACCACTTCTTCTCCATCACCAGCTTCTTGCGGGCTTCTAACTCGGCTTGGTGATTTTCCATAACGTGTCAAAAGGCCTAACTATTGATATACGAACGGCGACTTATATATTAGACTCAAACACGTGAAGATTGAGGAAGCAACTCAAAAATTGAGAAATGTCATTCGCCGCTGGCATCTTTCATTGTCCACAGAAGATTCTTATTGCCATTGGCTCAAGCAGTTTTGTTCGTATATCAAAAAATTGCCACCACAAATGTCTAGTGAAAAGAAAATTGAGCAATTTCTCACCGCGTTGAGAAAAAACGCTACTACTTCGAGTGCTCAAAATCTGGGTTGAAGCTCTCTTGATAATTACTGCCCCGCATAATACGCGTCTACTTTCGCCGCGACATCTTTGTAGCCAATGTCCATTTCGTAAATGAGTTTGAATTGCTCGATGGCTTCCTCTTTTTTGCCCATGCTTTCGAGCACGCAGCCGAGATTGTAGGTTAGTTCCTTTTTTTCGTCGTCGAACACCAATTTTTCCTTGATGGCGTTTTGCAGCGTGCGCGCGGCGAGGTCGAACATCTTGCGCTTGGCGTAACATTGCGCGAGATAACCCATCGCGGCGAGGCGTTTATGCGGATTGCCCTGCGCTTTTTGAAATTCCTGAATGGCCTCGCCGATTTTTCCCGCCTGAAAATAAAGTTGTCCCATCTCAAAGCGAATCGCCAAATCGGTCGGATATTTTTCCACGCGCTTCTGGCATTCGGTAACTTGAAAATTCAATTTCTCGGCCTGAAGTTTCGCGGATTGCTCGGCGTAATCCGGCGCGGCGGGATTCAATTGCTCCAATTGAAAATCGTAGCGGCGGACAATCGTGTCGGCCATCTGGCGTTCGAGCGACGGGTCGTTGCCCATCTCGGAATTTTTGATGCGGTCGTAAAGTTCCATCGCTTTGTCGAACTGCTTTTTCTCGGTGTAAAGTTTCGCCAGTTCGCGGACGATTTTGAGATTATTCGGCTCGGTCTGCATCCGCGCTTCGTATTCGCCAATCAACCGTTCGGCGGTGTCCTCGGTTTTGACGACGCGTTTTTCCTGTTCGAGCGAGACGGCTTCCTCTTTATTTTTCAAAATATCGCGGAAAGAACCTTTGCCGCTTTCCAGTGCGCCGTAACCACCTTCATTCAACGTCTTGCGTGCGGACAAATCCTTGAGCGCCTGATTCAGTTCGCCGTCGTTCGGCGTTTCGCGCAACAAATCCATCAGAATTTTTTCCGCGCGGCTGCCTTCGCCGATGGCGGAAACCGCGTGGGCAAATTCAATCGCCAAATCCTTGTCCTTCGGCGAATTTTTCGCGAGCGTTTCATAAGAAAGCGCGACGGTGCGCGGCAATTCCAGTGCCTTGCCCGCTTCAACAACCAGTTTATGACCGCCGGAACTGTTCGGGTCAGTGTTCAGGATTTGTTCGGCGATGGCCAGCGCGTGTGCCGGATTGCTGCGCAGGGCGATTTGTCCCTTTGCCACGAGCGGCGAAGAACCCGCGCCACTCAACATTTTTTTGAAAAATCCGCCGCCGCTGTTGCCCGCTTTCTTGAATTGCGCCGCGCGCAACGCCTTGCGACCTTCGTAAAAGCCCGGCTCTTTTTCCAGCACCTGATTGTAGAGCGCGATGGCGTAATCCAGATTTTCGCGCTGAATCGCCTCGTTCGCCTTCGTGTAAAGCGTCCGCGCCTCGCGCGCGATTTCGTTGATGTTTTTTTCTGCCATAAATCAAATTATTTATTTTTTCCAAGCCGTCAAACTTACCGGGAGGGACGGCGTGTCGCCGTCCCTGTTTTATTTTGGGTCGCCGACACGGCGACCTTCCCGCATTATCCGCATTGCGCCTTGTGCCGCAGCGCGTGGTCAACCAAAACCAGCGCCGTCATCGCGTCAATCATTGGCACCGCGCGCGGCAACACGCATGGGTCATGGCGCCCGCGCGCCTTTAATTTCGTGTTTTCATAATGCACGTCCACCGTGTCCTGTTCGTGCATGACCGTCGCGACCGGCTTGAACGCGACGCGAAAGAAAATCGTCTGCCCGTTGGAAATGCCGCCTTGAATCCCGCCGGAAAAATTCGTCGTCGTGTAAACTTTTTTGTTCTTCGCCCGGAACAAATCATTGTGCTGGCGGCCAGTTAAAAGAATTCCGCCAAAACCGGAACCGATTTCAAATGCCTTCGACGCCGGCAAACTTAACATTGCTTTCGCCAAATCCGCGTCCAGCTTGTCAAAAACCGGTTCGCCCCAACCCGCCGGAACGCCGCGCGCAATACCTTCGACAATTCCGCCGACGGTGTCGCCCGCGTTTCGTATTTTCTCGATGAGCCGAATCATTTTCTCCGCAGCAACTTTATCAGGACAGCGAACGATGTTCGATTCCACGTCCGACGATTTTACTTTGTCAGGATTCACGTCACCGACAATTTTTTGAACTTGCTTGACGTAAGACAAAACTTCCACGCCAAATTTCTCGCGCAAAATTTTTTTTGCAATCGCGCCCGCAGCCACGCGGCCAATCGTCTCGCGCGCGCTCGCGCGCCCGCCGCCCTGCCAGTTGCGGATGCCGTATTTCGCGAAATAAGTGAAATCCGCGTGCGACGGACGGAATTTTTCCTTCATTTCCGAATACGCTTCCGGCCGCGCGTCCTCATTTTTCACCCACAGGCAAATCGGCGTGCCGAGCGTTTTGCCCTTGAACGTGCCGGAAAGAATTTGCACCACGTCCGGCTCCATGCGCCGCGTCGTGATTTTGGATTGACCGGGACGACGGCGATCCAACTCCGGCTGGATGTCCGCTTCCGAAAGTTTCAAGCGTGGCGGACAACCGTCCACGACCACGCCCACGCCGCCGCCGTGAGATTCGCCCCACGTCGTGATGCGGAACAATTGCCCGAAAGTGCTTGCCATGCTGAAATTGTGGAAAAAAATCGCCGCGCGGTCAAATCAGCTTTGTGCCGCGCGAAGGATGCAAAGAAGTGCAAAGTTTTTTGTTGAATAAATTTTTCGGCAGGAGCAATGTCAATTTGTTAGAAGTGCAATGAATACATCAATTATCATTCACAATCTCGTGATTGGTTGTTTATTCATTGGCGTCGGAATTTTCGATGCTCGTGGACTTTTTAATCCAATGTCACGTCGAGGTTGGGGACGATTTGGAGGTGGCGTTACAATGTCCACTCTGAGTTTATGTGTTTGGACAATTGGACTATTATTTTTGGGTGTTGATTCAATTTTGAGAGCGTTTCATTGCGAACCATTAAACGGTAATTATTTCATGATTTTCTTCGGCGTATGGCTTGCGGCATTATTTATTCTTGGCTGGCGTGATCATAAAAAGAAACACAGTTAAATTATTTTCCTTCACCGCCTTCATGTTCTTCGTGCGACAATTGTTCCAACATTTTAGTTTTCCGTTTTTCATTTTGGCTGGCAAACTGCGCGCGTGAACCGGATTGAAAAATGTTTTGCGGAATTAAATCGCGCGCAAAAAAAAGGTTTCATCATCTACATCGGCGCGGGCGATCCCAATTTGAAAGCCACGCGCGAATTGGCTTTGGCCTTCGACCAAGCCGGCGTGGACATTTTGGAACTCGGCGTGCCGTTCAGCGACCCTCTGGCCGACGGTTTGGTTAATCAACTTGCCGCGCAACGCGGTCTCGAATCCAAAACCACGCCGCCGAAAGTTTTGAAGACCGTTTCCGAAATCCGCAAGAAATCCAAAATTCCGATTGTCCTCTACATTTACTTTAACCTGATTCACAAAATCGGAATGGAAAAATTTATTTCCGTTGCCGCAAAATCTGGCGTGGATGGTTTGCTCGTTCTCGATTTGCCGCCGGAGGAATCGGACAATTACGAAGCGGTGATGCGAAAAAATAATTTGTGCCACATTTATCTTGTCGCGCCGACGACGCCGGAAGACCGCATGGAATTCATCGTCAAACGCGGCAGCGGATTCATCTATTACATTTCTCGCGAAGGCGTCACGGGAATGCAATCGCAGGTGGCGACAAATCTCGCATCGCAAGTCGCCAAAATCCGCGCACACACAAAGTTGCCGGTTGCCGTCGGCTTTGGCGTGTCGAATCCCGAACAGGCGAAACTCGTCGCGCAAAATGCGGACGCCGTCGTCGTCGGCAGCGCGATTGTGAATCAAATTGCCAAGCACGGAAAAGTGAAAGACTTGGTAAAGCGCGTCGGCAAATTTGTGAAATCGCTGGCCGATGCGGTGAAAAGTGTTTAACCACGGATAAACACAGATGGACACGGATGTGAAATTGAAATTATTTTATCCGTGTTTATCAGCGTCCATTCGTGGTTGAAAATTTATGAGTGCAAAAATTAAACCCGACATCAAAAACCGTTTCGTCATCATCATGGCGGGCGGGCGGGGCGAACGGTTCTGGCCGTTGAGCCGCGAGAAAATGCCCAAGCAGTTGCTCGCGTTGCTCGGCAAAAAATCGTTTTTGCAGGAAGCCGTCGAGCGCGTGCTGCCGATTGTTCCGGCGAAAAATATTTTCGTCATCACCAATGAGGCGCAATTACCGGAAGTCCAAAAACAACTTCCAAAAATTCCCAAGGCCAATCTCATCGCCGAGCCGATGGGGCGCGACACAACTGCCGCCGTCACGCTGGGCGCGGCGCTTGTCGGTGCGCGCTCGACGACGGGCGTCATGGCCGTGCTGCCCGCCGACCACGTGATTCCCGATGCGAAAAAGTTTCAGCAGATTTTGTCGGACTCATTCAATTTGGCCGCGCGCGGTCAGGCTATCATCACCGTCGGCATCAAACCGACCGAGCCGGTGACGGGTTACGGCTACATCCACGTCGGGCAAGAATTGCCGCCGGCGGAAGGCGCGAAAAAAACGAAGACGACTTTTTTCAAGGCCGAGCAATTTGTCGAGAAACCGGATTTTCAGCGCGCGCTGGATTACGTCAACAGCGGGCAGTATCGCTGGAACGCGGGTATGTTCGTCTGGAGTTTTGTCACGGTGACGAACGGTTTGGAGAAACATCAGCCGGAAATGTTCGCGGCATGTCAGCGATGGTTCAAGGTCGCGAACAATCCGGCGAAGCTCGCAAAAGTTTTGGCGAATGAGTATCCCGAAATTAAACGCATTTCGATTGATTACGCGCTGCTGGAGAAGGCGCAAAATGTCGTCGTGGCGGACGGCAATTTTGAGTGGGACGATTTAGGCTCGTGGAATGCGCTGTCGCGCCATATAAAACAGGACGCCGAAGGCAACGCGGCGATTGCCGATTTCATTCATGTGGACGCGGCGCGCAATATCATTTTCGACGCGCGCACAAAAAATAAAACACCGATTGCCGTCGTCGGTTTGCGTGATTCTATTTTGGTGCAGACGGACGATGCTGTTTTGCTCGCACACAAATCGCAGGCGCAGAAGGTGAGGGAATTGGTTCACAAATTGGGCGAAGATGCGAAGTTAAAAAAACTTGTTTGACGCGAATTTCACGAATTAACACTAATCAAAACAAATTCTTTTAATCTAATTCGTAAAAATTAGTGTAATTCGTGTAAAACCGTTTTGTTATTTCCCCATTTGCCCGCGCGTGACGCCAAGTTGATTGAACAATTTTAATTCACGCCAGAGTTGCGTGCCGGAAATTTCGCCGCGTAATAATTGGCGATACTTTGAAATTGTCCGTTCGACTTGCTCCGGCGTTTCATTCAAAAATTCCACGCGGAAATTTTGTACGCCGAGCGCTAGCATCCGTTCCACAAATTCCGCGCCGGTTTGCGTTTGCGAATTGAAAACCGTGTTGCGACAGCCGGTGTCCGCTTTCAGAATATGTTCCGCGCCCACGCGGTCACGTAATTTCACTTCGTGTTTGTCGCACGGTCGCCCGCAGTCGCGATAATCTTTGCCGCTCGACAGGAATGCGCAAAAGACGCAGTGCTCCATGTGAAACATCGGCATGTGCTGATGAATCGTGATCTCGAACCATTCCGGCGGCGCGGCTTGCAGCAGCGCTTCGAGTTGTTGAACATTTAAATCGTAACTTGCCGTGACGCGTTCGAGACCGAAATGATTTTTGAAATAATCCGCCGCGAGCGCATTGGCGACGTTGAGCGAATAATCGCCGCGTTTCCGGCAATCGGCAAAAAATTTCAGGTGGTCGTAATTGCGGATGAGATAACCGTCGGCGTTGCAGGAACGAACCTGTTTCAGAATCCATTCCTCGCCGATTTTGAAAATGCGCGGAGGAGCAACGAAAATGCTTGGCGAAGATGGTGAATTGAGGGTGGAAGATGGATTTGAGCATCCACGCGCCGTATGAAAAAGCATTACGGCTTCGCGATATTTCTTTGTGTCCTCGAATTCGCAATAAATCGTCTCGATGCCGCAGCGCAACGCTGCTTCAAGTTGTGACAAATTACGGACAAGAATAATTAATTCCGGATTAGATTTGCCACCGAGACATGGAGGCGCAGAGAAATTGGAAATGGAAAAACTCTGTGGCTCTGTGGCTCTGCGGCTATTCAAAACCCATTTCTTCGGTGTTGTGCGCTGGCTTTCCAATTCTGCGATGACTTCGCGACGCAGCCGGTTCAATTCGCTCACCGGCAGGAGAACTTCACCTTCCAGATGATTTTCTAAATCGTCCAAACGAAATGGTGTTCCACCGAGACGCCCCAATTGTTCGCGCAAACGGTCGGTCGTCAGCGGTTGCTTTTGCGCCGGAGATAAATTCATTTCTGATTCGGCACGGGCGATGTGACCGAGTTCGTCTTGCGTAATCAGTATGAGTGGTTTTTCTGCGTGGCCGTGAACTTCCATTTTGATGGGGCGCTGACATTTTGGCGCGTCGACGGCAAAACTTTGGCGCAAACGACGATTCAATTCCGGATCGTCCGTCTTCCACAATTTATCGCCGACGTGGACACGATTGAAATCAATGTCGTCACGGCCAAAACGAATTTCCATTTCGAGGCTTTTGGTTTTTGATTGTAAACTCTTGATTCCATAAACCCGACCGCCTTCCTCTTTTTCGTCCGGTTTGCCGGCGTCAAAAACGATTCCATCGCCCGGTTTCAATGGCGCTTCGAGATTCACAACGACGCCATCGCGTAAAACTTTTTGAACTTCGCCGAGAAAAACGCCGCGTTTTTTGCCGAAGCGCGCGTGAACCAGTTCTTGATTGTTGATGCCGCGAAACCAGCCGGTATAAAGTCCGCGACTGAACGCCATTTCCAATTCGTATTTTTCAGATTGGCCACCGAGGCGCAGAGGCGCAGAAGTTTTATTTTCTTTGCTCGATGTCTCTGTGTCTCTGTGGCAAAGCTTGTCCAAAGCGTTGCGATAAATGCGCGTGATGTTCGCAACGTATTCCGGCGTTTTGAGGCGGCCTTCAATTTTCAATGACGCGACACCGGCGCGAATCAAATCTGGCAGCACGTCCAGTCCGGCCAAATCCTGCGGACTTAACAAATATTTTTTATCACCGAGTGGAATTTGTTTGCCATCGCAAATCAATTCATAGGGCATCCGGCAGGCTTGCGCGCATTCACCGCGATTGGCCGAACGGCCGCCAAGCGATTCGCTGGTCAAACATTGCCCGGAATATGCGACGCACAACGCGCCATGGACGAAAATTTCCAAAGGCAGTGAAGTGTAATGTGTGGTGAGCGATGAGTCGGAAATCTGAGGTTGGATTTTTTCAATTTCGGCAATTGAACATTCGCGGGCGAGGACGACAAGATTACAGCCGAGATCACGGGCGAATTCCACGCCGGCAGCGCTGGTGACGGTCATTTGCGTGGAGGCATGAATCGGAAAATCCGGCGAGAGCTGGCGGATCAAGCGACAAAGGCCGATATCTTGTACGATGGCCGCGTCCACACCGGCGGAAATAATCGAACGCAAATAATTTTCGGCGTCGGTGATTTCATTTTGAAAAACGAGCGTGTTGAAGGTGACGTAGCCGCGCACGCCGCGTCGGTGCAAAAATTCCATTAGCTTCGGCAAATCGGCGATGGTGAAATTATGCGCGCGCATCCGCGCGTTGAATTTTTCGAGGCCGAAATAAATCGCGTCCGCGCCATTTTCGACGGCGGCTTTGGCGCAATCCCAATCGCCGGCAGGCGCGAGCAATTCGGGCAGTTGAATTGTCGTTGTGGCGGAAATGGATTTTTCTTCGGACAAAACCATCGAGAACAAGATAACTTGAAACGCGCTAGAACAAAATCTTTAACCGCAGATTTCACTGATGGATGCAGATTGAAAAACGAATTTGTTTGCGCGCAATTTCGTTTCGGGACAAATTTGTCAAACGCGCCGAAGCTAATTTGCTGGGCGAACAAATTGCGGCGGAGATAAAGTGAAAAGTTCACTCCATTTGAATTAGAACTTCTCGACTCTATTCTTTGGCAAGTCGAAGGTTTCAAGTGTGGGCGCGTGACACGGCGCGCCACAACTCGCATTCTTCGGGCTACGATGCGACGCATCGAACCACAACTTATAGCACGAAGCCAATCGGTAGAATCAGGAACTGGTGAACTTGACCATGCAATACCGCTCCGCGTTGTTTGTGACCGCATCTTGGACATTGAAGATTTGAATCACGATAAATTGCACAAAATTATAGCGGATTGGCTTGTGTTGGTTGAGCTAACAGTTCAAGAGCATCGGGAAATTCTTCAGAAGTGCGGGCTTTCTCGCAATATGCCTAAAAACTGGGACGGAGTTAACCCTCTGGCGCGCTATCAAGTCGCTGGCATTCAACTTCTGAAAATTGCGGAAACAAATTTAGCACCGTAGGTGCTGAATTTTGTGACAAACGGACGACAATTCATTTTCCTTTCACGCTTGGTTTGACTTTTTTTTTCAAAAGGGCAGACTATGCGACTATTTTGATTATATGCAGCACATCCGAAACATCGCCATTATCGCGCACGTTGACCACGGCAAGACGACGCTCGTGGATTGTCTCTTGAAGCAATCCGGCACGTTCCGCGCCAATCAGGCCGAAACACAAGTTGAACGCCTGATGGATTCGATGGATTTGGAAAAGGAAAAAGGCATCACCATCCGCGCCAAAAACGCGGCGTTCAAATACAAGGATTTTCACATCAACATCGTGGACACGCCCGGCCATGCGGATTTCGGCGGCGAAGTCGAGCGCATTATGAACATGATTGACGGCGTGCTGCTCGTTGTGGATTCGGCGGAAGGTCCGCAAGCGCAAACGCGATTTGTTTTGCGCAAAGCGTTGGAAGCGGGCGCGAAGCCGATTGTGGTCATCAACAAGATTGACCGCGACAATGCGAATCCAAAGAAAGTTTTGGATCAAGTTTTTGAATTGTTCATGTCGCTGAACGCGACGGATGAGCAACTGGATTTTCCGTTCATTTATTGTTCCGCGAAAGCCGGCTACGCGAAATTGGATTTGAACGACAAAAGCGAAACGATGGAGCCGCTGTTCGACGCGATTGCCAAGCACATTCCGCCGCCGCGTGCCAAAGCGGGCGACGGTTTTCAAGTGCTCGTCGCGAATCTGGATTATTCGGATTATCTCGGGCGTATCGCGTTCGGAAAAATTTACGAGGGCAAAGTCAAAGTCGGCGACGCGGCAATTTGCCGGCACGGCGACGGGAAAATTTCCAAAGGCAAAATCACGATGCTCTATCATTTCGAGGGCATGAAGCGCATCGAAATTCAGGAAGCGCACGCGGGCGACATCGTGGGCATCACCGGCTTCGAGGAAGTGTTCATCGGCGAAACGATTTGCGACAGCGAAGCGCGTCCGGCATTGCCTTACATTCCGATTGACCCGCCGACGATTCAAATGGAATTCGCCGTCAACGACGGCCCGCTTGCGGGCAAGGACGGAAAACTCGTGACCGCGCGGCATATTTGGGACCGGCTTGTGAAAGAAATTCGCACGAACGTCGCGTTGCGAATCGCGCAAACAAGCGATGCAAAAATTTTTGCCGTGAGCGGTCGTGGAGAAATGCAAATCGCGATTCTCGTCGAGCAAATGCGGCGCGAAGGTTATGAAGTTTTGGTTTCGCGACCGGAAGTTTTGTGGAAAAAAAATACGAACGGCGAATTGCTCGAGCCGGTTGAAAAATTGTTCGTGGAAATTCCGAACGAAAATCTCGGCGCGGTCATGGAAAATCTTTCGTTCCGCAAAGCCGAAATCACGAACATGAATCATCACGGCAATCAGGTGACGATTGAGGCGCTCGTGCCGATGCGCGGGTTGATTGGTTTTGAAACCGATTTGGTGAATCAAACCAAAGGCATGGGTGTGATGAGCCATTTGTTTCACGAATACGGCGCGGATCGCGGCGAAATTGCCGCGCGCAAAAACGGTTCGCTCGTTTCGATGGAAGGCGGCACGGCGACAAGTTATGCGCTCAACGCGGTGCAGGAGCGCGGGCGTTTGATGGTTGAGCCGGGCGATGAAATTTACATCGGCATGATTGTCGGCGAAAACGCGCGCGAAAATGATATTCCCGTGAATCCGGTGAAGGAAAAGCGTTTGACCAATATGCGTTCGCAGGGTGACGGCAAAGGCATTCAACTTTCGCCGCCGCTGAAATTGAGTTTGGAACGGGCGCTGGAATACATTGACGTGGATGAATACGTGGAAGCGACACCAAAGAATTTGCGCTTGCGGAAAAAAATTCTCGACGAAAATGCGCGGAAGCGCGCCGAAAAATCGCGGGTGATCAAATTCGTCGAGAATTGATCACGATTTTTGATTTTGATTTGAAAAACTGATGTGCGGGACGCCCGCTTCGCGAAAAATTCAAAGGACTTACCGCCTCTATTTCACGGAACTTGCAACCGGCGCAAGGGCGAACTATCTTGCGCGTCCTTATGGAAAAAGTCGTCATCATTGGTTCGGGTTGCGCGGGTTGGACGGCAGCGCTTTACACGGCGCGCGCCAATTTGAAGCCGGTTGTCTATACGGGAATACAGCCCGGCGGTTTGCTCACCACGACTAGCATCGTGGAAAATTTTCCCGGTTTTCCCGAAGGCGTGGACGGTTATGAATTGATGACGCGGATGCAAAAGCAAGCCGAGCGGTTTGGCGCAAAAGCCAGTTTCGGCACGGTTGAAAAAGTGGATTTCAAAAAATCACCG
>DASZXB010000089.1:0-6917 GCA_035546095.1 Verrucomicrobiia bacterium
GGATTTTGCCGACTTGCTCAAAAACAATCCGTGGAAAGTGATGTGGTGCTGGACGCTGGTGCATTTCGCCATTCTCTCGTTTCGCGGCGGCGCACTTTACAATTATTATCACCATTACGCCGATAAAACGGCAATGTTTGACTTCTTGCAAAAACTCGGTCTGGTCGCGCCGCCGCTCGTCGCCGGCGAAGTTCCTACCGGCATCATGGACAAATGGCTCGGCTACATTGTCCACGCCGACCCAGCGAATCTGGCCAATTCAAATGTCGCTGACGTGTTCAACAGCATCATCAATATGCTGGGAACGGGATTGACCATCATTGTCATTTTGCTTTCGCCGTCGCTGGCAAAAACATTCGGGAAAAAAGCCGTTGCCGCGATTGGCTTTGCATTCGCAACCATCGGCTCCTTGTCATTTTACCTTTTATCGCCGACGAATGTCTGGGGCATGATTTTAATCACCGCGTTCGTTTCCATCGTTTATGCGCCGACGATCCCGCTGACGTGGGCGATTTTCGCGGACGTCGCGGATTTTTCCGAATGGAAAACCGGACGGCGTTTCACCGGAATGGTTTTCGCGACCATCGGTTTTGCCTTGAAAGCTGGACTTGCGCTCGGCTCGGCTTCATTTCTCTGGATCATGGTCGGCTTTTTCCATTACGACACGAAATTGCCGGATGCGCCGGACGCCATTCAAGGTTATCGCGCGTGCAGCGGCATCGTCGTGGGAATTTTATTTGGCATTTGCACGATTTTGCTGGCGAGTTACCAACTGAACAAGCGCGTGACGATTCAAATGGCCGATGAATTGGCCGAACGCCGGAAAAAATTTGCGACCGCATGATTAAAAATTAAAAACATCACCACAAAAAATGAAAATTAAATCCAGTTTTGCGTTAATTTCAATGGCCACTGTCCTTGCCGCAAATGCAAACGCCCAAACAACTTTGAAGGACGCTTTCAAAAAAGATTTCATGGTCGGCGTGGCGGTCAATCAAAACCAATTCACTTACAAAGACACCAACGGCGCGGCGCTCATCGCAGCGCAGTTCAATGCCATTTCACCGGAAAACGTGATGAAGTGGGAATCCATCCATCCCAAACCCGGAGCCGATGGTTACAATTTTGGGCCGGCGGACGCCTACGTCGCCTTTGGCGAGAAACATAATATGTTCATCGTGGGGCACACATTGGTCTGGCACAACCAGACGCCCAGATGGGTTTTTGAGGATGAAAATGGCCGGCCGTTGGGAACCAATTCCGCCGACCGCGCTTTGCTGTTGCAACGGATGCACGACCACATTCAAACGGTCGTCAGCCGCTACAAAGGTCGAATCAAAGTCTGGGATGTCGTGAATGAAGCGTTGAACGACAGCAGCAATATGAGTGACACGAACATTCTGCGCCGCAATTCGCCGTGGGTTCGCATTCTCGGCATGGATTTTATCGTAAAGGCGTTTCAATACGCGCACGAAGCCGATCTGGACGCCATTCTGCGTTACAATGATTATTCCATCGAAAATCCGGCCAAGCGCGCGCGGTTAATCAAACTTATTAAATACCTGCAATCACAAAACGTGCCGGTCGGAGCCATCGGTTCGCAGACGCATGCGAATTTAAGCTGGCCGAGTCCCGAATTAGAAGACAGTTTCCTCACTGAAGTCGGCAAGTTAGGGTTGCCCATTCATATCACCGAACTGGATGTCAATGCGGCGCAAGGCGGTCAACGAAGTCAAAGCGCGGACATCACGCAAAATGCGCAGGCAAATTCCGGTTTGACCGGACCCGACACTTTGGCTCAACAACAATTGACCAAGCAATACAGCAATCTATTCACGCAATTTCTCAAACATCGCGACTCCATTAAACTTGTCACGCTTTGGGGGGTGACCGACGCCGATTCGTGGCGCAAAAACGGCAAGCCGTTGCTGTTCGACGGAAACTGGCAGCCAAAGCCAGCGTTTGATGCTGTCGTTCGTCTTGCCGCCGGCCAATGATATGCAGGATTTACAAATTCTGCGGCGGATTCAACGTGCCGTTTTCCGCCTTGCCATTCATAAATCATATACGACACTGAAGGGCAAAGCCATTATCGAACGAGGGATTTATCATGAAAATCATCGGTTTCAAAAAAGTTTTCGGCCAACGACTGGCAAAATTGTCGGCAGGAATTGCGTTATCAATCATGGTTGCCGGTTGTCAGACTGGCGATCAATTTACCGGAGCCAATCCGGTCAAGCAGCCGGCGGTCAAAGCCGCTGACATCGCAGAGCCAATCACGTTGCGTGAAGGCGATGTTTTGAAGATTTCTTTTCCCGGCTCGGCCAATCTGGACACGACCACAACCATCCGGCGGGACGGCAAGATTAGTTTGCCGCTGATTGGCGAAGTAAAGGCGAATGGATTGACGCCTTTGGAATTACAAAATCAATTGCTGAATTCGTATTCCAACCAACTCGTTTCCAAGCAAGTCATGGTGGAAGTGGTCAGTTCCACGTTCACGATTTATATCACCGGCGCGGTGCTGCGACCGGGGAAAATTTCTTCAAATCGCTCGTTGACGGCGTTGGAGGCGATCATGGAAGCGGGCGGCTTTGATTACACCAAAGCCGATCTAAAGGATGTGACCGTTGTCCGACAGGAAAACAACGGCACGAAAAAATATATTTTGAACCTGAAGACCGCGATGGAAGGCGGCGCCAGTCAACCCTTCAACTTGAAACCGGACGACATCATTTACGTGCCGGAGAAATTCAACTGGTTTTAATCGCGCCGGAAATTTTTCAGTAGGCGTAACCGATCTGAAACCCGACTTCCCGGCTGTTGAAGCCGAAGCCGGCGCTGGAGGAATCGTCGTGGGCGTATTGGTAAAAAGCGGCGATGTTTCCGCGTTTCAAGAAGGTGGTGTTAACCCGCACATTGACGAACGAGTAATGGTCTTCGCGGTTGGCGATGGCGGTGGCGGCAGAAGCTGTGTCTGTGTATTTGGTGATTTCATAACCGCCGCTCAAATTCATGAAAAATTTCCCCAGCAATCGCTGATTCCAATCGCCGGTAAAACTGGTGTTTTCCGTGGCCTGTCCCTGAAAGAATGAGGAGCTGACGTTCCGTTGCGCGCCCACCGAAAGTTTGGTCACCGAGAACGGTTGATATTGAATCGTGCCGTCATACACGGGCGTCAGCAGGCTGTTTTGATCGCCGCCAAAAAACTGACGGTCTTCCAAACCGCCGTGCAATTGAAAACTGATCTTGTCAGTCGCGCGCCATTGGACGCGGGCTTGATATTGCTCAAACAACATGTCGGGGCTGTTTTCCACATCGTCGTAACCCAGCTCGATACCCAACGCCACATTGAGACGCGGCCAGAACTGGTAATTTAACCAGTCGAGCGTTGACCATTCGCGCGTGTCGGTAAATTGATCGGCGAAATTGAAATTTTGCGCGGCGGACAAATCCAGCGACAGCTTGCTGTTGATGGTGTAATCCGCCGTGACGGAGGTCAGATAATTTTCCTGTTTGGTTTGCGTGCCGGTCTCAACCGTCGTGGAAGACGATGAGATATAACTTTGTGAGGCGCTCAATACCCAATTATTGTAGGCGCCACCCCAGTTCAGGCTGGCGGATTGGTTGAAGGAATCGCTCAATTGATCGCTGGAATAAAGATTCCAAGACGGCGTGTAATCCAAAGTCCAATGGTCGCCGATGTCCATCAAGACGCCGGGCGCGATTTGTTGAATGGTCGTTGAAACCGGTTGGCCGGGATTGGCCAGGATTCCGTCGGCGTAGGAAAATTGATAATCCACGTGCGGGCGCAACGTTACCGGCCCCCATTTCAACGGTTGAGCTTCCGTGGACGGCGGGGTGGCGAAGACATCCATTTCATCATTTTGCACCGCCTGTAACGCGGCGGGCGTGGTGGAATAAGCTGGCAAGGGCGATAAAACACTTTGCGCCCCCGCCAGCCGGGGCAGTATCAACAGTGACAGTGCGCCGGCGTAAATTGTCAGATTTCGATGGTTCGGGGTATTTCTGCCCTTTTTGATTTTCTTTTTCACAAACATGGCCGGTGGTTTTGAGTTGTGGCTTAACCGAAAATTTTCTTAAAGCTGCGCCAATTCTGCAACCGCAGTCGCCGGACTCCAGTTGCGCAGGGAATTTTCCAAGGCTTCCTCAACCGGACGCATCTTGACTCCGGTGGCCAGCAATTTGGAGACGTCAACGATACAATTGGAGCGTGGCGCTCTGGCGCCATGGCGATAAAACGCCTCGTCGCTCTCCCAGAATTCAAAATTCCGGTTCGGGCGCAGCGTCCGTTGAATCATGCCGATAACCTGTCGCGTGGAAACGGCGCCTGGATTAGTCAGGTTGTAGATGCCAAAGGGCGCGCGTTTTTCCCAGAGATCAAGACAGGCGCGCACAAAATCGTCCAGATACGAAAGCGAGTTCACGCCATCATAAACTTTTGCATAATGCTGGATGCGCCAAAGGAAATTTCTCGGCTCGCCCCGCTCATTAAACGGCATTCCCGGACGCCAGATGTAGCCTTCGCCGAGACCGCGGATGGATTCTTCGGCGAGCGCCTTGGTGCCGCTGTAAAAATTGCATGGCCCGTGCCGGAATGAAAAATTAGGTTCATCCCACTCCGAATAGCCGCGCAATTCTTCGGGATTTTCGGCGAACAATTTTCGCAACGCCGCGCCCTCCACGATTTGCGGTTTGCCGTTGCCGTTTCCTGATGCCAGTTTCGCGCCGCGATAAACGCAGGCTGACGAAATATGTCCCCACGGCACGCCGACCATCATACAAGCCCGCGCAATGGTTTGAGGCAAAAGCGTGTTGGCGTAAAGCGTTTCTTCGCGCGCTGGTTCGCACGCATCCACGTTGGGATGTCCCGGATAACCCGCCGCGTTAATGACAAATTCCGGTTTAATCTTTCGGACATAATCGAACAAAATCGCAAAGTCTGAATACTCAATTGCCTTGCGTGTGAGTGGAATGAAACTATACCTCCGGCGGCGCAACTCCGTTGCGAATGCCTGCCCCATGTAACCGCTGGCTCCCAACAGCAGAATCATATCAACCACGCCTTACTTTCAACCGAACTTGCAAAATTACGCCTTCCAAATCCGACCCGGCTTCGTTTTCACGCCCGCTGTGGCGTTGCGCGTGTCCACGATGCACGTCGCCCAATCCGCCAATTCCTGATAATTAACCGCTTGATGATTGGTCGCGATGATAACCGCGTCAAAACTCTGAATCGTTTCACGATTCCAATCAATGGAACACATGCCCGCCCAATGCGGATGCTCGCGTGTCACACGAATCACCGGCACATAAGGATCGTAATATGCGACTTCCGCACCACGCGCTTTGAGCAAATCCAGCAGAACGTAACTTGGTGATTCGCGGTCGTCGTCCACATTCGGTTTGTAAGCCAAACCCAAAACCAAAATGCGGCTGCCATTCATCGGTTTCTTCAACATGTTCAATGCTTCCGCCGTGCGGTTGATGACATGTTGCGGCATGGCCGTGTTGATTTCACCGGCCAGCTCGATGAACCGCGTGTTCTGTCCGAACTCGCGCGCCTTCCACGTCAGATAAAACGGATCAATCGGAATGCAATGACCGCCCAAACCCGGTCCGGGATAAAAAGCCATAAAACCGAATGGTTTTGTTTTGGCCGCGTTGATCACTTCCCAAACGTCAATGTCCATCGCGCCATAAACCAACTTCAATTCGTTGACGAGCGCGATATTCACGCTGCGAAAAATGTTTTCGAGCAATTTGGTTGCCTCCGCCGCGCGGCAGGATGAAACCGGCACGAGCGTTTTGAGCGCGGTGCCATAAAGCGCTTTGGCGCGCTCAAGGCAGGCCGGTGTCAAACCGCCGATAACTTTGGGAATGATTTCCACTTTGCTCTGCGCGTTGCCGGGGTCTTCACGTTCCGGCGAAAACGCCAGATGAAAATCCGTTCCGGCTTTCATCTTCGAGCCGGCCTCAAGCACCGCGCGCAAATCTTCGTCCGTCGTGCCCGGATAAGTTGTGGATTCAAGAACGACCAAAGTTCCTTTTGCCAAATGCGGGGCGATGGCTTTGCCGGTTTCGATGATGAACGAAATATCCGGTTCGCGATTTTTATTTAGCGGCGTCGGCACGCAAATAATCACCGCCTCGACTTCCTTGACCCGGCTGAAATCGGCGGAAGCAAAAAACTTTCCGGCCTTGACCGCTTCGGCGATGGCTTCGGACGTGATATGTTTGATGTAACTCCGTCCGGCATTGAGCGATTCAACCTTTTGCGGGTCAATGTCCAAACCCAAGACAGTCACTTCCGAACGCGCAAATTGAAGCGAGAGCGGAAGTCCGACGTAACCTAAACCGACGATTGCTATTTTCATGGATTTCAAGGATTCGAGGAATCAGCGACTTTATTGTTGTTGTTCGGCGTCGCCAACCGAAGAAACAAAATGATTTTCCGCGCCGGTTTTGGCAACCGTTCCAGCGGAATCAGAGCGCACAAAACTTTGACCGAATAAATTCCAACGAGCAACGTGATTGCGCCGCCAAAAATCGCGGACATCAAATCGGAAAAGATGTAGTGGCCGACAAAAACGGCGGCCGTCAAAGGCGCGAACAGAAATCCCAGTCGCCGGTTCGCCGCCGACCAGCGAAATCCGGTCAGGCGGCGGACAATCCAATAAACGCCGACGGCATTGAGCACATACAAACCGAAAAACGCGATGCCCGCGCCGTTCAAACCAAACATCTGCACGCCCACCCACGCAAAAATGACGGAGACCAGATTGCTCAACAATTCAGCCCAGAAGAAAAGTCCGCGTTTGCTCCGTGCCACAAGGACGAATCCAACCGGCCTACTGGCCACGCGAATCATCATTCCCAGACAAATCCAGCGAAAA
>DASZXB010000090.1:0-30147 GCA_035546095.1 Verrucomicrobiia bacterium
GTTGATTGAGAAGAAATGATAATTCCGTTTGACTTGAGGCGAGTTGTTTCCATAATCGGATTACTCTGAATCTATGGCCAAGCTTGTATTCCTCAATCAGGGCATGACCGGTCGCACCCACGACCTGAATGTGGAGCGCACTACCGTTGGGCGCGTGGAGGACAACACGCTTCAAATCGCCGACCCCTCGGTTTCCAGCCATCATGGCGAAATCATTTTGCAGGGAAGCGAGGTATTGATTCGTGACCTCAATTCCACCAACGGCACGTTCATCAACGGCGAAAAAATTGGTGAAAAAATCCTGAAACCCGGCCAGACATTGCGGCTGGGCCAGGTGGAATTGAAATTGGAAGTGGAGGGCGCGACTGCATCCGCATCCCTTGCGCCGTCCGCGCCTGCGAAAAAAACAACGGAAGCCCGCGGCGGCGTCAGCTTAAGCGATTTGGAGCAAAGCGGTGGCAAGCCGCAGGGATTTGACACCGTCTTTTCCAAAAAGAAAAAGAAAGTGGGCATTTACGTTTGGGTCATTTTTGGTGTCGTCATCCTGATTATTGCCTGCCTGCTGATTTACGCGCTCTCGCTGGCCAATACCCATAAATAAACTCGCGGTATGAAACCGCGTCTTTCCAATCAAAGAAACCAAGCACTCACACTGACAGAAGTATTGGTGGTTATTATTTTACTGGTTATTCTTGCCGTCTTGCTTTTGCCAATACTTGCCGCTGCCAAACACAAATCAAGTAAAATCAATTGTGCCAGTTGCCTAAGGCAAATCGGGCTGGCATATCGTGAGTGGGAAGGTGACAACGGCGACAAATTTCCCATGCAGGTTTCAGTCACAAATGGCGGCGCAATGGAATCAGTTGCCACAGGTAATGTCTTTAAAGTTTTCCAAGTGATGTCCAATGAATTAAGCACGCCAAAAGTTTTAATTTGCCCGCGAGATACGAGCCACGTTTACGCAACCAATTTTGAAACTAGTTTTGATAATTCTAATATCAGCTATTTCACCAGCTTGGATGCGATTGATACCCAACCTCAAATGATTCTTTCCGGCGACGACAATTTTGAAATCAGCGGCGTTCCAATAAAATCTGGCTTGTTGGAACTTTCAATAAATTCTCCAATTGCATGGACAAAAGAACGGCACAATTTAGTGGGGAACATTCTTTTTGTTGATGGCAGCGTTCTTTACCAAGTTTCCATCAAAGGATTGCAAAACGCGCTTCAAGAAGCTACTAATCGTCTCGCCATCCCGTAATTGTTAAAAGTTTTTAGTATTTTAATCTGTGTTTCATCCGTGTTCATCTGTGGCTAAACTTTTCGTGTGAAACTGTTCTTCACCGGTCCGGTTGTCAAAACGGAATTGCTCGTCGTCATGCTGGAAAAACATGGCATCGCCGCCACGCAGGAATTCGTTGATCCCGCCGCGACTGACGACGGTGACTTGAGTCGTCCCGCCAATGTTTTTGTGCCGGAAGCCGATTACGAACGCGCGCATCAATTATTTTTTGCCGAGCGTGAAGACAAGCTTTGACACAAATTTCACGAATTAACACAAATGGATTTGAATTCGTGAAAATTCGTGTCATTCGTGCCTGATTTTGCTACCTTTCGCAAATGTTCGACACGATTAAATCTGGAATCACGACCGCAACGGAAAAACTTTCACATTTGCGGAGGTTTCTTTGACGTTGCCGCCACGCAAAAAAAATTGAGCGAACTCAATGCGCTCATGGCCGACGAAAATTTCTGGAACAATCGCGAAAAAGCGCAGGAGACGATTGACGCGGCCAATTCGCTCCGCAACAAAATCGAGCCGTTCATTTCCGCCGAAAAACAATTGGACGATTTCTGCGTCATGCTCGAACTCGGCGAATCCGAGCCGGAAGAATCGCAATTGAAGATCGAAAAGGAATTGGACGCCGACCTGCAAAAATTTCTCAAGGAACTCGATTCACTTGAATTGAAGGTCTTTCTCAACAGTCCGCACGACCGCAAGAACTGCATCTTGAGCATCAACGCCGGCGCGGGCGGCACGGAAGCGTGCGATTGGGCGAACATGCTGCTGCGGATGTATCAACGCTGGGCCGAATCGCGCGGTTGGAAAACCGAAGTCACCGACGCGCTGCCCGGCGAAGGCGCGGGCATCAAAAGCGCCACGATGCTCATCGAAGGCGAAAATGCCTACGGCTTTTGCAAGGCCGAGCGCGGCGTGCACCGGCTCGTGAGAATTTCTCCGTTCGATTCCAACAAACGCCGTCACACCAGTTTTGCCAGTGTGGACACGATTGCCGAACTCGAAGAAAATAATTCCGACATCGTGATTCCGCCGAACGAATTTCAAGTGGACACCTTTCGTTCCGGCGGCAAAGGTGGCCAGAACGTGAACAAAGTTGAAACCGCCGTGCGCATCACGCACCTTCCGACCGGGTTGGTGGTCGCGTCGCAAACGCAGCGTTCGCAGCATCAAAACCGCGCGACGGCCATGCGCCTGCTGCTCTCGCGCATTTTCGCGCAGCGACAGGATGCGCAGAAGGCGGAGATGGAACGATTTTACGGCGAGAAAGGCAGCGTCTCGTGGGGCAACCAGATTCGCAGCTACGTTTTCCAGCCGTATCGCATGGTGAAAGATTTACGCACCGGCGTCCAAACTGCGAACGTCCAAGCCGTGATGGACGGCGATTTGGACCAATTCGTGAACGCCTGGCTCCGCGCCGGCAGCCCGACCAAACGGATGCAAGGCGTGAAGGATGATGAGGAGTAATTTTTATTTTTGCCACAGAGGCGCAGAGGCACAGAGGAAAAATAAATTTGCCGCATGAAAAAATGTCCGTATTGCGGAAAAGAATATTCTGATGACGCGACAAATTGCGCCATTGACGGCGAATTGTTGTCAGGTGGTTCTCCGCAATTAGCAACGGCTGAAAAACAAGGAATCAAAGCCGCGCCAAAAAACGATGAACCTTATCTTTTATTTCCAGATTACAAATGGTCAGCGCGTGATGCGTGGAAATGTGTTGGAACACTTTTTCTATTCGGATTTATTCTTTTCGCAGTCAGCAGTTTGCTTTATTATTTTTTCTCAAGCTTCTCAAAAAGCGGATTTGGATATTTTTCGAGGTCAATTTTGGACTACGCAGCCGAGCTATTAGTTGTAGCTTATTTTGCACGAACCGAAACACTTGCAACATTTTGGAAAGGGTTCAGCCTCGACGTTAAACCTAGCGAATATGTTTCGTATGGTTTAGCAGCGGCTTTGATAATTAGATTTTTTGACCATTTTGCGATAACTCACGGATGGGGACATGGCGCTCACAATTATGATTTGAGTTCATTCAGGAATACCATTGGTTTTGAGAGGTATTTTTTCCTGCTTCCACTTTTGACCCTCGCGCCTGTTTGTGAAGAAATTGTGTATCGTGGATTTCTTTACAAGGCATTTCGCGGGTCTTACCCAATTATTGTTAGCATGGCTTTGATTGTTGTGTGGACAGTTTTTACTCATTGGCCGCAGTATTCTCATTCATGGACGGCAGCCTTGGATTTAAGCGCGATAACGATTGTTCAATGCTATTTGCGGGAAAAATCCGCAAGCCTTTGGGATTGCATTCTCTGTCATTTTACTTTCAATGCTTCATCTTTGTTCGTCTCTGGGGTTTTACGCTAAAATAAATCCATGAACATTCTCGACAAAATTGTTGAAGAAAAGAAACGCGAAGTCGCGAAATTGCCCGCGCGCATCATCGCCGCCGGCGATTTGCGCGACGCCATGCTCGAACACGGCGAGCGGCGCGATTTTATTTCCGCGCTCAAAAATCCAAAACGCGGCGACATCGCACTGATTGCCGAAGTCAAAAAAGCGTCGCCGTCGGCTGGAATCATTTGCAAGGATTTTGACCCGGTAAAAATCGCCAAAGAATACGAAGCCGCCGGCGCAAGCTGTCTTTCCGTTTTGACCGACGAGAAATTTTTTCAAGGCTCGCTGGATTATCTGCGCCAAATCCGCGAAGCCGTAAAATTGCCGCTGCTGCGAAAAGATTTCATCATTGATGAACGGCAAATCCTCGAAGCGATTGAATGGGGCGCGGACGCGATTTTGCTCATTGTCGCCATTTTAACTGACGAACAATTGCAAAAATTTCATTCGCTCGCCGTCGAAGCCGGACTCGCTGTTTTAGTCGAAGTCCACGACGAACAAGAATTGGAACGCGCGTTGAAAATTTCTCCGCAATTGATTGGCGTGAACAACCGCGATTTGAAAAATTTCAAAGTGGATTTGGCGACGACGGAAAGAATCGCGGCGAAGATGGAAGATGGAAGATGGAAGATGGAAAAAAATTCACGGCTGCTCGTCGCCGAAAGTGGAATTCATAAACGCGCAGACGTTGAGCGATTGAAAAAATGCGGCGCGAACGCGATTTTGGTCGGCGAATCGTTGTTGCGCGGGGGAAATATCCAATCAAAGATTCGCGAATTGATTGGCTAACTTTTATTTTTCGCCAGTTGTTTCGCCAAGCGAATCGCGGCAATCATGCTCGATGGATTTGCAATTCCTTTTCCAGCGATGTCGTAAGCCGTGCCGTGGTCGGGCGAGGTGCGAATGAACGGCAATCCCAAAGTCCAATTCACGCCGGTGTCGAATGCGACGGCTTTGAGCGGCGCAAGTCCCTGGTCGTGATACATCGCGACAACGGCGTCGAAATCTCCGCGCAAGGCATAATGAAAAACGGTGTCGCCGCTCAACGGGCCAACGACATCGAATCCTTTTTTTCGTAATTTTGAAATTGTCGGCGCAATGATTTTGATTTCTTCGTCGCCAAATTCGCCGCCTTCGCCGGCGTGAGGATTCAAACCACAAACGGCAATTTTCGCGCCCGGCAATTTCAAATCGCGGCAGGCTTGCGCGGCCAATTCAATCGCGAGTGAAATTTTTTCCGCTGTCAATTTTTTGGAAACAGATTTGATTGAAATATGAATTGTTGCAAGCGCGACACGCAGCCAGCGGTTTTTTTCGTCGTGGCCGAGCAGCATCATGGCCGTGCGTTTTGCTCCGGCGAGTTCGGAAAGAAATTCAGTTTGTCCGACAAAGTTTTTGCGTCCGGCTCGAATAATCGCTTCTTTGTTGACGGGCGCAGTGACAAGCGCGTCCAGTTCATCACGCAAACAGCGTTCCGTGCCGTCGCGCAAATAAGAAATGGCAGCGCGCGCGGCAATGGGTGAACCGACAGAAATTTTTTCCGGCAATTGTCTTTCAAAAGGATTTATGACAAAGAATTTTCCGCTGTCGTCATAACCGGAAAATGTTTTGAGCGGCAGATTGAGCGACAATTTTTGATTCAGCCACGCGAGAATTTTTTCGTCGCCGATGAAAAGGTATTTGAAGTTGTCCTTCGCGGCTTCGGCGGCGACGGCTTTGAGCGCGACTTCGGGGCCGATGCCGGTGACGTCACCAAGGGAAATGCCAATCCAGCCTTTCACGGATTTTAGAAAAGACGGATGAACGTTTTCCGTTTCAACGAATCAATCCATTGCTGTTGAAGTTGCTTTTGCTGTTGGGTGACCAACGTGGCTTCGATGTCGTCGCGCACGTCGTTAAGCGGTTTAACGTGCGCAGGACGGGTATCTTCCAACAGCATGATATAACAGGTTTCAGGCGTTTCAATCACGCCGCTGACTTCGCCGGGTTTGAGTTTGGCAGCGGCATCCGCCAGTTCCTTGCGCAGCACGGAGCGCTCAACCCAATCCCATTCGCCGCTTTGATTGCGTTGCGAGCCTTGCGAATAAACGGCGGCCATTTGAGCGAAGGAAGCGCCGTGTTTGATTTCGCCGAGAATTTCATTGGCCAGCGCGACGGTGTTCGTGTCGTCATTGCCGGTTTTATTGAGCACAATCATGCTTAATTTCACCTGATCCTCGACTTTGAAATCGTTTGTGTGTGTGGCGTAATAATTTTCAATCTTGTAGGGCGAGATGACGATTGCTTGTGAAACATTTTTGGAGCGCAATGCGGAAATGATGTATTGGTCGCGGATGTCTTCGCGGAATTGCTCGAAGGTTTCGCCTTGCGCCTGCAATGTCTTGAGCAGGGTCACGCGGTCGCCGTAAAAACGGTCGCGGATGCGGTCCTGCACGAGCTGGTCAACGTAACTGTCGGGCAGTTTGTATCCTTGGACGTCAAAATCGTGGAGAATCAAGGCGCGTTCGATCAATTGCTCCAGCCCGTCGCTCATCGCCTGATTCGCTTTTTGCTCAAGAACACCTTCCTGACTTCCGTATTGACGGCGCAACGTTTCGATGGCCGGCGCGATGAAATCGTCCAATTGTTCGCGCGTGATGACAGTGTCGTTGACGATGGCCAGGATGCCGTCGGCCAATTCCGCTCGTGAACAGGGATGGAAGCCGGACACGAGCGCACAAATTAAAATGAGGCGGAAAAATTTCATCAAATTTTTCGCATATTAACAGCAACCGAAGGCGGGTCAAGCGTCGCGCCGCGTGGCTTCAACGGTTGATCAAATACAAAAGCAGGGACAACGCCGTCGCGCCGAGAATTGCAACTGCGAAAGTCCATTTAAGCATGGTAGTTCTTTTCCGATGCCAGGCTTTTCCCCCCATGCCCGGTAGCAGATAAAAACGATGCTTTTCTCGGTCGCGTTTTGAACGGAACATACGAATGCAAAAATGCAGTAAATGTGTTTAAGATTACTTCAGAAAAACAAAAACAACTGCATCCGGCAATCACGAAGGTTGAAAATCCGACGTGGCGTTTTCACCACGCCGACAATAAAAGCTTCTCACTGCCAATGGCCATCAACCCAGACATTTTCATGTTCACGATGAACCCAAGCTCCGCTTACCCAGACCGCTCCCGGATAAGGCGGATAAATCCATCGGCCACGCATCCAAATCCAATGACCGCCACCACGCCATTCCCATTCGCCGGCGACCCAAACATACGACGGTCCCGGAGAAATAGGCACGGCTTCAATGCGCGGTGCCGGCGGATTTTCCGGTTGAGCTTGAGTTCCGGCAACCGCCGGCGCGGCCGCGGGTGACGTTTGATCATAATCCATATCGTGTTCCATACACCCAGCGAGCAACGGCATAACGACAGTCACCAAAAAAATTTTGACCGGAATAGGAGTTTTCATTTTTAACATTAGACGTGTTTTTGAGATTTTTGTTTCAAATCTTTGAATTGTCAATGCGCGGCTGCGGAAGATTTTGGCGCGGCTCTGACTTTTTTGAACAGGAAAAGCAAAGGAATTCCGCCCAACGCCAGGAAACCGAAAATCACAAAAACATCCACAAATGCCCAGAGATGCGCCTGTTGGTCGAGCGTGTTGTAAATGGTCGAGTAAGCCTGCATTTTGGCGGCCACGGGGTCGGATTGTTGCGACAAACTTTGGGTGGTGGCGGCCAGACGATGCGCGAACGCCGGGTCGGTCGGCGTGAGGTGGCCGACCATCAACGCCTGATGTGCTTGTGCGCCGCGCGCGAGCATGGTGGTGACGAGCGCGATGCCGATGCTGCCGCCGAGATTACGCATCAAATTGTAGAGGCCGCTGGCGTTGCCGATTTGTTGTTGCGCAAGCTGGCTCATCGTGGTCGTCGTCAACGGCACGAAAATGAAACTGATGGCAATGCCGTTGATGACGCTCGGCCAGATGACGCTCGCCTTGCTGACCTGCAAATTGATGTTGCTCAACATGAAGGACGACATGGCGAGCAGAACAAAACCGAAACAAAGCATCCAGCGCATCGGAATTTTTCCGACGAGCCGCCCGACCATCATTGTGGTCAGAAACGCGGCGACGCCGCGCGGACTCATCGCGTAACCGCTTTGCAACGCGGGATAACCCATGAGCGTTTGCAGAAACAGCGGCAGTTGCGCCGTCGTGCCGTAGAGAATCGCGGCAAGCGACGTCATCAAAATCAAGCCGACGGTGAAATTGCGGTTTTTGAAAACGCGCAAATCCACCAATGGATGTTCGGTGTGAAATTCCCAAATGATGAAACCGAGAAACGAAGCGACGGAAATCGCGGCGAACCAGCGAATCCAATCCGCGCTGAACCAATCCGCTTCCTGTCCTTTGTCCAAAATAATTTGCAACGTCGCCAGCCAAACCGCGAGCAGGCCAAAGCCGATAAAATCAATGTCCGCTTTTTCATTGCGCTTGATGTAAGGCGGGTCTTCGACAGCCCATTCCGCCATGAGGGTCGCCAGAATTCCCACCGGCAGATTGATGTAAAAAATCCAGCGCCACGAGTAATTGTCCGTAATCCAGCCGCCGACGGTCGGGCCGAGAATCGGCGCGACGACGACGCCCATCGCAAAAACGGCCATCGCCTGCCCGCGTTTTTGCGGCGGAAAACTTTCGAGCATGATGGCCTGCGCAATCGGCACCATCGCGCCGCCGCCCGCGCCCTGCAAAACGCGCGCCATAATCAGGGTTGGCAAATCCCACGCCAGTCCGCATAACGCCGACGCAATCGTGAACATCGCGATGCATGAAATGAGAACATTTTTGCGTCCGAAATAATTCCCGAGCCAGCCGGTCATCGGCAAAATAATCGCGTTGGAAACCAGATAGCTCGTCAGCACCCAAGTCGCCTCGTCGGTCGTCGCCGACAAACTGCCCGCGATATGCGGCAACGCGATGTTCGCGATGGACGTGTCGAGCACTTCCATGAACACCGCTATCATCACGCTGATGGTGATGAGCCACGGATTGTGGCGGGGATGCCACACTTGTTGCGGAGCGGAATCAGCCATGAAAACTTACTTCGCCGCGCCATTCAATTTCCGGTTCACGACCAACCGGAAAATGATGGACGCGCCAATTGCCAGAATTACCGCGATCAGACCAACAGCCCAAACTGGCGCGTCAAATGAACTGACGCGCACGCTTGGCATCACGGACAATCCCGGCCCGATGGTGTGATCGGCAGGCAACGCTTCGTCAAAAAGAATTTTCACCGGCACGCGCTGAATGACTTTGACGTAATTGCCCGTCGCATTTTCCGGCGGCAACAAGCTGAATTGCGCGCCGCTGCCAGCTTGAATGCTGTCCACATGCGCGCGGAATTTTTTGCCGCCCAACGCGTCAATCTCCACCGTCGCCGGCTGATTCGGTTTCATTTTCTTCAATTGTGATTCCTTGAAGTTCGCCACAACCCAGACTTCCGTCGGCACGAGCGACATGATTTGCTGCCCGGCCTGCAAATAATCGCCGACTTCGACCTGTTTGCGCGTGACGCGGCCATCGCCGGGCGCGAAAATTTTGGTGTAAGACAAATTCAATTGCGCCGAATCCACTTCCGTTTGCGATTGTTTGGATTGCGCCAAAACCGCTTCGGCCTCGGCCCGCGCGGCTGTTTGTTGCGCCTTGGCTTCGCCGACTTTCGATTCGTCAGAAGCGGCTTTTTGACGTGCGGCATCCAAATCCGCCCCGGCCTGTTCAGCAGCGGCTTTGGCCTGATCAAATTCCTGCGCGGAAATAGTATTCTGTTTGATCAATTCCTGGTAGCGCGTGAAATCCGCCTTGGTGCGCGCGGCGGTCGCGGCGGCGGCGGTCACAGCCGCTTCCGAACTACGCGCGTCGGCTTGCGCCGTCGTCACTTTGACGCCCATCAATTCATATCCGGCGATGGCGGCTTTGTAATTGGAATCTTCCGCCAATTGCGCCGCCTGTTTTTGCGCGAGCGTCGTCTGGTAATCCGCCGGGTCCAATTCCAAGAGCAAATCATTCGACCGGACCATTTGATTGTCCAAAACGTGAACGGCGACAACCTGTCCGGAAATGCGCGGCGCGATGGAAACGATGTGTCCGGCGATGAACGCGTCATCGGTGGATTCGTGGGTCAATGCACTCAAAAAATAATCCAGCCCGAAAAACAATAATGCCGCGAGCACGATGGTCGCCGGCCAGATGAAAAATGGTGAATTTAATTTTTGCAGGTTTTCACCACTATTTTTTTTCTCCGGCGACGATGGCGTCGGACTCGATTGAACCGGCTGCTTTTGCGGCGGCTCTGTTGTTGGAGAATTTTGGCTCATAATTTCACGCTTCTCAATTCATGCCATCATGGTTGCGGCGAATTTTCCCGCCAGCCGCCGCCGAGCGCCTGATAAAGGCCAATCAAATTTGAGAACCGCGCGTATTGCGTCACAATTTGATTGCGTTGCGCGGTGAACAAATCCTGTTGCGCCGTCAGCACCACCAGATAATCATCCACGCCGTTGCGATAGCGGACATCAGCGAGATCATAGCGGCGTTGTTCGGCCTTGACCAACGCCGTCTGGTCGGCGAGTTGTTCATCCAAAAATTTCTTCGCGGTCAAGGCGTCGGCCACTTCGCGGAACGCGGTTTGAATGGCTTTTTCGTAATTGGCCACTTCAATCAATTTGCTGATTTTGGCCACGTCCAGATTGGCCTTGTTCCGTCCGCCTTCAAAAATCGGCAGTGTGATTTGCGGATTGAACAGCCACATTCCCGAACCGGCATCAAACAGACTGGAGAGTTGCGCGCTGGAAAAACCGGCGTCGGCGGTGATTTTGATGGCCGGAAAAAACGCGGCGCGCGCCGCGCCGATGTTGGCATTGGCGGATTTCAATTCGTGTTCGGCAGCGAGAATGTCCGGCCGTCGCTGCAATAAATCCGACGGCAATCCCGGCGGTAAATCCGTCAGCAAACGTTGTTCATTCAAGGATTGAGGCGGCGGCAAATCCGCAGGCAGCGGTTCGCCGACCAGCAAGGTCAGCGCGTGTTGCGCTTGATCGCGTTGTTGCTCAAACGCGGCGGCATTTGCTTTGGCGCTTTCCACCTGCGCTTCCGCCGAGCGCAAATCCAGTTCAGAACTGACGCCGACATCATAACTTTGTTTGATCAAATTGTAGGAATTCTGAACGGCGTCGAGCGTTTGCCGGGTCATCTGCAATTCCTCCTCAAAAGCGCGTTCGGCCAGATATTGGTTGGCGACTTCGGCGACAAGCGCGATTTGCGCGCTCTTGCGCGCTTCTTCCGTCGCGAAATAATTTTCCAACGCGGCGGTTTTGAGACTGCGAATGCGCCCAAACAAATCCACTTCGTAAGCCGTCGTGCCGAGGCTCACGCTGTATTGGCTGCTCAAAACGGGTTCACCGGGAAGCAGAAAATCTTTTGACGTGCGCTGACGAATGTAATTGCCGGAAGCATCAATGTTCGGAAACAGCGCGGCGCGTTCAATCCGGTATTGCGCGCGGGATTGTTCGACGTTCAAAACGGCGACACGCAAATCGCGGTTGTTGGTCAGCGACAATTCAATCAACTCTTGCAAACGCGGGTCGTGGAAAAATTCCCGCCAACCGATGTCGGCAACGGCGTTGGTCGCAGAATTGTTGTAAGTCGAACCGTCTGGCCAGTTCGTCGAAACCGGCGCGGCGGGACGTTCGTATTTGGGCGCAAGCGTGCAGCCGGAAAGGGCGATCCCGACGAGCGTGAGGAATGGAAAAAATTTGTTCATGCGATTTTATTTGGCGTCGGGATTTTTGCCGTCAAGTTTCTTGGCCGCTTCGGCCCGCACCGCCAGATCGTGATGCGACGGTTTGGCGCCGAAAATCCGGCGGATGACGACGAAAAACACCGGCACAAAGAAAATACCCAGTAACACTGCCGCCGCCATGCCGCCGATGACGCCCGTGCCAATGGCGTTTTGGCTCGCCGAACCTGCGCCAGCGCTGACGGCCAGCGGCAATACGCCGAGAATGAACGCAAACGACGTCATCAAAATCGGGCGCAACCGGATGTGGACGGCTTCGAGTGTGGCTTCAATCAAGGTTTTGCCCTGCTCCTGCAAATTTTTGGCGAATTCGACAATCAGAATGGCGTTTTTCGTCGCCAAACCAATCGTCGTAATCAAGCCGACTTTGAAAAACACGTCGTTGGGCAGACCGCGCAAATGCGCGGCGAGCAACGCGCCGAGCACGCCCAGCGGCACAGCGAGAATGACGGAAAACGGAATCGCCCAGCTCTCATAAAGCGCGGCCAGACACAAAAACACGACGAGCAATGAAATGGTGTAAAGCGCTGGCGCTTGCGAACCGGACAATCGTTCTTCGTAAGATTGGCCGGTCCATTCGTAACCGATGCCGGCGGGCAATTTTTTCACCATGTCTTCCATCGCCTGCATCGCCGTGCCGGAACTTTTGCCGGGCGCGGCCGTGCCGATGATTTCCGCGGACGGAAATCCGTTGTAGCGTTCGAGGCGCGGCGAGCCGTAAGTCCAGCGCAACGTGGTGAACGTCGAGAATGGAACCATCGTGCCGCTGCTGTTGCGGACGAACATCTTGCCGATGTCCTGCGGCAACATGCGATGCGGCGCGTCCAATTGCACGATGACCTGTTGCACGCGATTGCCGTCCACGAAATTGTTGACGTAAGTGGAGCCGAAATACGTCGTGAGCGTGTTGTTGATGTCGGCGGGCGCGACACCAAGCGCGCTGGCTTTGTCCCAATCAATGTCAATTTTCATTTCCGCTGTGTCTTCCATGCCATTGGGACGCACGGCGGCGACGTCGGCATTCGTCGCGGCCATGCCGAGCAATTGATTGCGCGCGGCCATGAGTTTGTCGTGGCCGAGGCCGCCCTGGTCTTCGAGTTCAAAATCGAAACCGGCGGCGGTTCCCAATTCTGGAATCGGCGGCGGATTGATGGGATAAATGATGGCGTCCTTGATGGCTGACAACGCGGCAAATGCGCGGCCTATGACGCCCTGCACATGATGCGCCTTGCCATGCCGTTCGCTCCAATCCTTGAAACGCACGAAGGAAACGGCGGCGTTTTGCCCCTGCCCGCTGAAACTGAATCCGGCAACGGCAATGACATCCGCGACTTCCGGCTGTTTCAGATAATAACTTTCCACCTGCTTGAGCACTTCAATCGTGCGCTCCTGCGTCGCGCCCACCGGCAATTGAATGCTGTTGATGAAATAGCCCTGGTCTTCTTCCGGCAAAAACGACGACGGCAATTTCACATACAAAAATCCCATCGCCGCGATGACCGCCAGATAAATGACGAGATACCGCCCCGTTGTGCCCAGCATTTTTTCCACCGCGCTTTGATATTTTCGGGAACTGGCGTTGTAACTGCGATTGAACCAGCCGAAAATTCCTTTGCGTTCGAGATGCTGCCCTTTTTCCATCGGCGCGAGAATCGTCGCGCACAACGACGGCGTGAACGACATCGCCAGAAAAATCGAAAATAACATGGACGCGACCATCGCCAGCGAAAATTGTCGGTAAATCGCGCCGACCGACCCGCCGAAAAACGCCATCGGAATGAACACCGCCGTCAACACCAGCGCGATGCCGATGAGCGCGCCGGTGATTTGTCCCATGGATTTGCGCGTCGCCTCGCGCGGCGGCAATCCTTCCTCGGCCATGATGCGTTCGACGTTTTCGACGACGACAATCGCATCGTCCACCAGCAATCCAATCGCCAGCACCATGCCGAACATCGTCAGCACGTTGATGGAAAATCCCGTCAGCCGCATGATGGTGAACGTGCCCATCAACGCCACCGGCACAACAATTGTGGGAATGAACGTCGCGCGAATGTTTTGCAAAAACAAATAAATCACCAAAAACACCAACCCGATGGCTTCGAGCAGCGTATAAACCACTTCCTTGATGGAAATGCGGACGAACGCCGAGCTGTCATACGGGAAATCCACCTTGATGCCCGGCGGGAAAAATTTGGAAAGTTCCGCGACTTTCGCGCGCACCGCGTCCGCCGTCGCCAGCGCATTGGCCGTGGGCGTCAATTTGATTCCCACCGCCGCCGCCGGCACGCCGTTCACGCGCACTTGCGTCGTGTAATTCTGGCCGCCAAAAGCGATTTTCGCCACGTCGCGCAAATACACACGCGAGCCGTCGGGATTTACGCGCAAAATAATTTTGCCGAATTCCTCCGGCGTGGCCAGCGTGCTTTGTCCCTGCAACACGACGTTCAGTTGCTGGCCGTTGACCGCCGGACGCGCGCCCAATTGACCGGCGGCGACCTGCACGTTTTGCGCCTGAATCGCGTTGACCACGTCGTTGGCCGTCAAATTGAAACTGTCCATTTTGGCCGGGTCGAGCCAGATGCGCATCGCGTATTCCGAACCGAATTCGTCCGCTTCGCCCACGCCATTCACGCGGCGAATCGGGTCGAGCACTTTGGACGCGATGAAATTTCCCAGTGTGATTTCGTCCATGTTCGTGGACGAGAGCGTGAAAAACATCAGGAAGTTGCGCGTCGCTTTGGCCACCACGACGCCTTGTTGCTGCACCGCCGCCGGCAATTGCGGCGTGGCCAGTTGCAATTTGTTTTGCACCTGCACCTGCGCGATGTCCGGGTCTGTGCCCGGCTCGAAATAAAGCGTGATGACCGCCTGGCCGGAAGACTGGCTGACCGACGACATGTAAAGCAGCCGGTCAATGCCGTTCAATTGCTGCTCAATCACCGCCGTCACCGTGTTTTGCAGTGTCTCGGCGGACGCGCCCGGATATGTCGCCGTGATGGCCACCGATGGCGGCGCGATGCTCGGATATTGCGCGATGGGCAATTGCGTCAACGACAACGCGCCCGCGACCAGAATCAAAATGGAAATGACCCACGCAAAAATCGGGCGGTCAATGAAAAATTTTGGCATGACAAATTCCTTTAATTGGAAGCGTTAGCCGCCGGAGCGTTGGTGGCATTAAACGGCACAGGTGTGACGACCATTCCCGGTTGAATTTTTTGCAAGCCTTCCAAAATCACGCGGTCGCCGGCTTTCAATCCGCTCGTGACAATCCAATTGTTGCCCGCCGCTGAACTGATGGTCACCGGACGGACTTCCACTTTATTGTCCGCCGTCAACGCCATCACCGCCGGTTTGCCGTCCGGCCCGTAAGTCACGCCGCGTTGCGGCACGGTAATGGCCTGATTGTCCACGGCCTGCTCCAACCGCGCGCGCGCGAACATGCCCGGCAGCAGCAAATCGTCAGGATTCGGAAATTCTGCGCGCAACGTCACCATGCCCGTCGTCGGGTCAACTGTCACATCGGAGAAAAGCAATTTGCCCGCGTGCGGATAAACCGTGCCGTCTTCGAGTAATAGCGTGACTTTTGCCTCGCCCGGCGCGAGACTTTTCAACTGGCCGCTGTCGAAGGCGCGGCGCAATTTCAAAAGCTCCGCGCTGGATTCCGTGAAATCAAAATAAATCGGGTCGAGTTGCTGAATCACCGCCAATTCCGTCGCTTCATTTTGGCCGACAAGCGCGCCTTCCGTCGCCAGCGCCTTGCCGATGCGGCCGGAAATCGGCGCCGTCACCGTCGCGTAACCGAGATTGAGCGACGCTGTTTCCAGCGCGGCTTTGGCGGACAGAACGTCCGCGTTGCCCTGCAACGCCGCCGCCGTGGCGTTGTCGTAATCCTGTTTGCTGACCGCATTGTATTTTACCAGAATTTCATAGCGGTCAGCCTGCGCCTGCGCTTGCTTCAAATTGGCTTCCGCCTTGGCCAATGACGCTTTAGCGCTGTCGTAAGCCGCTTGAAATGGCGCGGGGTCAATTTGAAACAACACGTCGCCGTTTTTCACGTCCGAACCTTCGCGATAAACCTGTTTGAGCAAAATGCCGGCGACGCGAGCACGAATTTCCGACGTGCGCACCGGATCAATGCGTCCGGGCAATTCCGTCGTGATGGGCACTGGCTCGGCTTGCACCGTGATGATGCCGACTTCCGGTGGTGGCGGCGCGCCGCCATTTTGTCCGCGACCACAACCGGTTAATATCAGCAACGCGAGCAAAACAGCTGCGCCCCCCGTCAAAATTGCTGTCGGCCACTGGCCATTTCTTTTTTGTTTAGTCAAATTCATGTTCATTTTTCCTTGTCAATTTCAATCGTTCATTCCCTTGTGAGAAGTGTGCCTGTATTCCGCCGCTTTTCCGGCTTCGTCATTTTACTTTTCGCGCCCGCGCCGACGAGGAACAATTCGACAACTCGCTCGGCGGCTTTGCGGTCCAGATGATAATTTGGAATCAACAGATGCGCCGTGACGTAAAAATTGGTCTGGCCGTAAAAACCATAGGCCAAATCCCAACTGTCAAACTTCTTGTCCAATTCGCCCGATTTCTGCGCGCGTTTGATCAGCGAATGAATGAAATCCAGACTGCGTTTGCATTTTTTGATGTGATTCAATCCCGGCGGCAATTCGCCCGGCGCGGCGTAGGCGGTGGCAAACGCGATCCGCGTCAATTCCCGATTTTTGTGAAAGTAATCGAACACCGCAACGAGAATTTCCTGCGCCTGCCCGCGAAATGTTTTTGCGCGCGCTGCCGCCTCTTGAATCACCCGGAATTTTCCATCATGCGCCTCGTTGACCAATGCCTCAAACAATCCGGCCTTGTCCCGGAAATGATAATACAACGCCGGTTTGGACACTTTTGCATCGCCGACAATCTGTTGCACCGACGTCGCCGCGTAACCGCAATCGGCAAAACGCTTGAGCGCCGCGCGCAAAACGTGTTGCCGCGTGGCGGAGTCATGGGTGACCAGATTTTTACCTTCCGTCATTTATGCTACCGAACGGTAGGTAATTCTTCAGGCGATGTCAAACACTTGTTTCAATTATTTGTTTGAATTTATTTTCACCGCTTCAAAGGCTTGAAAAACTCCATTGTAAACGGCTAGGCTGAAGCGGATTTTGAAATTAACGGGAGTTTTTTATGAGAATTTTTCACGCGTTATCCTTGTTGGCCGTCAGCGTGGCCATGATTGTTTTCGCCGGTTGCAACAAATCTTCCTCGTCCACCAATGCAGACGGCAACATCATCAAGATTGGCGAATTTGCCTCGCTCACCGGCAGCGAAGCCACGTTCGGCCAGTCATCGCACAAAGGCACGCAACTCGCCGTGGACAATTTGAACGCGGGCAGCGGATTGCTCGGCAAAAAGATTCAATTGCTGACCGAAGACGACCAATCGCAAGCGGGTCAATCCGCGACGGTCGTCCGCAAATTGATTTCCAGTGACGGCGTGGTGGCCGTGCTCGGCGAAGTCGCGTCGTCGCGCTCGCTCGAAGCCGCGCCGATTTGCCAGCAGGCCGGCGTGCCGATGATTTCGCCGGCGTCTACAAACCCAAGAGTGACGCAAGTCGGCGATTACATTTTTCGCGTCTGTTTCATTGATCCCTTTCAAGGCACGGTCATGGCGAATTTCGCGCGCAAAACACTGAAGCTCAATGACGCTGCCGTTTTGTCTGATGTGAAAAGTGATTACAGCATGGGTTTGGCAAAATTTTTCAAGGAAGGTTTTGCGGCGGCGGGCGGCAAAATCATCGCCGATGAAAATTACAGCGGCGGCGACAAGGACTTTAACGCGCAACTCACCGCCATCAAGGCGGCCAATCCCGACGGCATTTTCGTTCCCGGCTATTACACCGAAGTCGGCCTGATTGCGTTGCAGGCGAAACAGCTTGGCATCAATTGCCCGATTTTTGGCGGCGACGGCTGGGAATCGTCTTCGCTCGTGCCCATCGGCGGCAAGGCGCTTGAAGGCGATTATTTCTCCACGCATTATTCGCCCCAGGACACTTCGCCCGCCGTGCAAAATTTCGTGAAGGAATACCGCGCGAAATACAACGAAACGCCCGACGCGATGGCCGCGCTGGGTTATGATTCAGCAATGATTCTGGCGGACGCCATCAAACACGTGGGCACAACCGACGGCGCAAAAGTTCGCGATGCGCTGGCGGCGACGAAAAATTTTCCCGGTGTGACCGGCAACATCACAATTGACCCCAACCGCGACGCCTCGAAACCCGCCGTGATTCTGACCATCACCAACGGCCAGTTCAAATATGTCGAAACCGTTTCGCCGTAGAATTGGCTTCGCGCGCTCGACAAAATTCTTCCGACGCGCCATGCTTCGCGCGTTGGAATGATTGAATTCCTGCAACAACTCATCAATGGCCTGGCGTTCGGCTCCATTCTTGCGCTTATCGCGCTCGGCTACACGATGGTTTATGGCATTCTGCGCTTCATCAATTTCGCACATGGCGACGTTTTCATGCTCGGCGCGTTCAGCGGATTTTATCTCGCGCCCAAAATCGCGATGATTCTGCCGCTGCCGTCCGTTGCAGGCGGAATTCTGGTTTCAATCGTTTCCATGGCCATTTGCGCCGCCATCGGTGTTTTGATTGAACGGCTGGCATATCGCCCTTTGCGCCATCAACCGAAACTCACCATGCTCATCACTGCCATCGGTGTTTCCCTGTTTCTCGAATACACCAGCCAATTCATTTTCGGCGCAGCACCGAAAAAATTTCCTGAAATTCTTCCCGCTTTTCCCCTCGCCAAAATCGGCGGCCTGAACTTGAACAGCAATCAAATCGTCGTTTTCGTCGTGACAGTGCTTCTGCTGATTGTGCTGCGCTTCATCATTTTGAAAACCCGAATTGGCACGGCAATGCGCGCTGTGTCGTTCAATCCGCAAGCCGCCGCGCTCATGGGCGTGAACACGGACATCGTGATCTCATTTACGTTTGCGCTCGGCTCCGCGCTCGCGGCGGCGGCGGGAATTTTGTGGGCCATCAATTATCCTGCGATTGACCCGCTCATGGGCATTTTGCCCGGCCTCAAAGCCTTTGTCGCCGCCGTGTTGGGCGGCATCGGCAATTTGCCCGGCGCGGCGCTCGGTGGCCTCATCATCGGCGTCACGGAAACGCTCGTGTCCGGTTACATTTCCTCGACTTACCGCGACGCCATCGCCTTCGCCGTTTTGATTTTGATTTTGCTGGTCAAACCGTCGGGCCTGCTCGGCAGAAAGGAGATTGAAAAAGTATGAATTTCACGCGAGCCAAATCTTTCTTTTGCGAGAAGACGATGCTATGTTTCAAGCGCGCCCAAAATTTTTTGTCCGGCGCTGCCGCATTATGCTCAAAACACGCCAAAACCTCTCTGCTCGGCGCAATCGCGCTGTGTTTTTTGGTTTCGCTCTTTGAAAACCGGATCAATTCCTACTGGCTGTTCATCAGTTACGACGTCGGCATCAACGTCATTCTCGCCGTCAGCCTGAACTTGATCAACGGCTATACCGGACAATTTTCACTTGGCCACGCCGGATTCATGGCTGTTGGCGCTTACACGTCGGCGGTCATTACCAATCGTTTTGGCGAATTAAATTATTTTGCTGCCGACGGAATTTTCTTTATCGCGCTGATTGCCGGCGGAATCGTCGCTGCCGGCGCGGGATTGTTGGTTGGTATTCCCACGTTGCGGTTGAAGGGCGATTATCTGGCCATTGTCACGCTCGGTTTCGGCGAAATCATCCGGGTCATTTTACAAAACATGGATGCCGTCGGCGGGGCGCGCGGTTTAAGCGTGACGCACCTTTGGACAAACTTTTTCTGGGCTTTCGGCGGCGCCGCCGTGACCATTTACATCGTCACTTCGCTTGTCAATTCCACTTATGGTCGCGGATTCATTGCCGTGCGCGACGACGAAATCGCCGCCGAAGCAATGGGCATCAATACGACCAAATACAAGGTCACAGCGTTTGTTGTCGGTGCATTTTTCGCGGGAATCGCCGGTGGACTTTACGCGCACTCCAAGCAATTTCTGACGCCGAACGGTTTTGGCTTCATGCAGTCCATCACGTTCGTCGTCATGGTCATCCTCGGCGGCATGGGAAATACCATCGGCGTCATCATTGCCGCGATTTTGTTGACATTGCTGCCCGAAGGATTGCGTCAACTTGCAGGCATCGAACACCTGCCCGGCTTCACAACTGAACGGCCGTTGAGTTGGGTCGGCGACACGCGCATGATTATTTATTCGTTGTTGCTGATTGTTTTGATGCTCACGCGACCACAAGGTTTATTCAGCCTGAAGAAATTTTCCTCACCGAAATAAAATGCCCGCTCTTTTGCAACTCGACAAAGCCACCATCCGTTTCGGCGGACTCACCGCCGTATCGGAATTAGATTTGCAGATCAGGCAAAATGAATTGGTCGGACTTATCGGCCCAAACGGCGCGGGCAAAACCACGGCGTTTAATCTCATCACCGGCGTTTATCAACCGACTAACGGCGGGATTCTCTTCGACGGCCAAACCATCGTTGGCAGCAAACCGTATCACATCACGGCGCGCGGCATTGCGCGGACGTTTCAAAACATCCGGCTGTTTCCGTCGCTCACTGTTTTTGACAATGTGCGCGCTGTTTTTCACCTGCATTTGCGGGGCGATATTCAACACGCGCTTTGGCGTGGTAAAAATTTTCACGACGAGGAAAAATTCATAGCCGACCGGGTGCTGGAATTGCTCGACGTTTTTCAACTCGGCAAATTTCGCGATGAACCGGCGAAAAGTTTGAGCTACGGCGACCAGCGACGGTTGGAAATCGTCCGCGCGCTCGCCGCCAAACCGAAATTGCTTTTGCTCGACGAACCGGCAGCGGGAATGAATTCCACTGAAAAAGTTGAACTCACCCGGCTCATCCGGTTTATTCGCGACAAATTTCAGATCGCCATTTTGCTGGTCGAACACGATATGCAATTGATGATGGGCATTTGCGAACGCATTGCTGTGTTGGATTATGGAATCAAAATCGCCGAAGGCACACCGGACGAGATTCGCAAAAATCCGAAAGTCATCGCGGCATATTTGGGCGAGTAATTAAAATGTTAAATCAGCCACAGAGTCACAGAGTCACAGAGAAAATTTCAAAACAGAATTTCTCCCTTCTCTGCGCCTCTGTGTCTCGGTGGCAAAAATAATGTTGGAAATAAAAAATCTGGTTGCCAGTTACGGCGCGATTTCCGTGCTGCACGGAATTTCCCTGTTCGTGCAAGCGGGCAGCATCGTCACACTTATTGGCAGCAACGGCGCGGGCAAAACGACGACGCTTAAAACCATTTCCGGTTTGTTAAAACCAAAATCCGGCGAAATTATTTACGACGGCAAAAGCATCGCCGGCTTGCCGCCGCACGAAATCGTCAAGCGCGGCATTTCACACGTGCCGGAAGGCCGGATGATTTTTGCCAACCTGACCGTGCATGAAAATTTGCAGATGGGCGCGTATCTGGTTCGCGACAAAAATGCTATCCGCCGCGAACTGGAATTTGTCTTTGCGATGTTTCCGCGATTGAAGGAACGCGAATCACAAATCGCCGGCACACTTTCTGGTGGCGAACAACAAATGCTCGCCATCGGGCGCGCGTTGATGTCGCAGCCGAAATGCCTGATGTTGGACGAACCGTCGCTTGGCCTCGCGCCGCTGCTCGTAAAAACCATCTTTGAGAAAGTCGTGGAAATCAACCGCGAGCGCGGGCT
The DNA here is from genome assembly GCA_035546095.1 of Verrucomicrobiia bacterium. Lineage (GTDB taxonomy): Bacteria > Verrucomicrobiota > Verrucomicrobiia > Limisphaerales > UBA11358 > UBA11358. The sequence continues at coordinate 21,340 of DASZXB010000090.1, forward strand.
GACAATTTTGCTGGTGGAACAGAACGCGAATCGCGCGCTGGAGATTTCACATTCCGGCTACGTTTTGGAGACCGGCAAAATCACGTTACAGGGCGATTCCGCATCGTTGCGCCAGAACCCGGAAGTCAAACGCGCCTACCTTGGCGGCTGAAATTGTCCTGTTGACTTCTTCCGTCCATTTGATAGATTTCGCGTCCCTTTTGTTTGGAAAATGAAAACGTATTTGCCGAAAGTGAATTTAGACCAGCGCAAATGGCACGTGATTGATGCCGACGGCGCGGTTCTTGGCCGTCTGGCCGCGCAAGTTGCCGATGTGCTACGCGGCAAAAACAAACCTGTTTACACGCCGCATTTGGACGCCGGTGATTTTGTCGTCGTCATCAACGCGGAAAAAGTGCGCGTCACCGGCAAAAAAGAGACCGACAAGGAATACATGACGTATTCCGGCTGGAAAGGCGGCGAAAAATACAAGACGGTCGAACAGATTCGCGCCAAGCATCCCGAAAAATTGATTGAACACGCCGTCAAAGGCATGATTCCAAAAAATCGTCTCGGCAGAGTTTTGTTGACCAAATTAAAAGTGTTCAAAGGCGACAAACATCCGCACGCGGCGCAAAAACCCGAACCGCTCAAAGCGGCGGCTTAAAATTTTAAGTTATGGCAAAAACTACCAATGAATTTCTTGGCACCGGACGTCGCAAGACTTCCATCGCTAGGGTCCGTCTCGCCAGTGGTAGCGGCAAAATCACTGTGAACGGCCGCCCATTTGAAAATTATTTTCCGATGGACACGCTTCGCGCGACCGTCACCCAGCCGCTCGTCGTCACCGGCACGGCGGAAAAAGTGGACGCGCGCATCAACATCACCGGTGGCGGCCCAAATGGCCAGGCCGGCGCAGCGCGTCACGGCATCGCCCGCGCGTTGTTGCAATTAGACGCCAACCTGCGTCCGCAATTGAAAGCGGAAGGATTGTTGACTCGCGATTCCCGCGCCAAAGAGCGCAAGAAATACGGCCAGCCCGGCGCTCGCAAACGTTTCCAATTCTCGAAACGTTAATCTGTTTGAAATATTTCAAACCCGCTGGCCAACGCCGGCGGGTTTTTTGTTTGAGACACGAATTGCATCAATTTTCATCAATTAAAAAGAATTCGTGTTAATTAGTGTAATTCGTGTAAAAGAATTCCGTGTAGTTCGTGTCGTTCGCGGTTAATTTATTTTTGAAAATGAAATCGAAGAAAATCGTCATCATCGGCGCGTCGGGATATTCCGGTGAAGAATTGGTAAAGTTGCTGCTCAACCATCCGCACGTGGAACTGGTCGCCGTCACCTCGCGCCAAAATGCCGGAAAAACGTTGGCACAGGTTTTTCCCAAATTCGCCAGCCATCCGAAATCGAAAAATTTGCGTTTCAGCGAACCGAACGCGGAAGTTTTGGCAAAGCAGGCCGACGTGGTGTTTCTCGCGCTGCCGCACGGCGTTGCCGCCGAATATGCCGTGCCGCTGCTCAACGCAGGTGCGGTGGTCATTGATTTGAGCGCGGATTTTCGTTTGAAAAATGCGGAGATTTACAGGGAATTTTACGCGCACGACCATCCCGCGCCGGAGTTGCTAAAAAAATCTGTTTACGGTTTGCCAGAAATTTATCGCGAGCAAATCAAAAAATCACTGCTCATTGCGTCGCCCGGTTGTTATCCGACCAGCGTTTTGTTGCCGCTGATTCCATTGCTGAAAAATGGTTTGATTAAGCCAACGGGAATCATCGCCGATTCATTGAGCGGCGTGAGCGGCGCGGGACGAAAAATTGATGGCGAATATCTCTTTGTCGAATGTAACGAAAGCGCGAGGCCTTACGGCGTGCCGAAGCACCGGCATTTATCCGAAATTGAGGAGCAACTTTCGTTTGCCGCAAATGCGAAAGTCACTATCCAATTCACACCGCATTTGATTCCCGTCAATCGCGGAATTCTCACGACTTTGTATCTTGAGCCGACGGAAAAATTGACCGAAGAAAAAATTTCCGCGTGCTATAAAAAATTTTACGGCGACGAGCCATTTGTCCGTTTGCTTGAAGGCAAAAATTTGCCGGACACAAAAAATATCGTCGGCACCAACGTCATCGAAATCGCGTGGCGGCTTGACCTGCGCACCGGACGGCTGGTCGTGATGAGCGCTGAGGACAATCTGGTCAAAGGCGCGAGCGGACAAGCCGTGCAAAGCATGAATATCCTTTGCGGTTTTCCTGAAACCGCCGGATTGGTTTAGGATTAACAAGGTGCAAATCAAACCTCCGACAGAACATCTGGACGAACCGGTGCTACGGTTCGCACGCCGCGATTTTGCCACACTCACTCAGAAATTCACAGTGGAACAAGCGCTGGCTTCCATCCGGCAACGCGGTGTTGGTGAAAAAATCGTCTATTTCTACGTCGTCAATGATGAGGAGCAATTGGTCGGCGTTGTGCCCACGCGACGGTTGCTCATGGCGCAACTCACGCAGCCGCTCTCCGAATTGATGATTCGCAACGTCGTTGCCATCCCTCACACGGCGACGGTGATGGAAGCCTGTGAAGTTTTTGTGCTGCACAAATTTTTCGCGTTTCCCGTGATTGACGAAAACCGCCGCGTGGTCGGCATCGTGGACGTGAGTTTGTTCACGGAAGAAGTTTTCGACATCGCCGAGCGCGAACAAATGACGGAAGTGTTCGAGACGCTTGGCTTTCAAGTGTCGCAAGTCCGCGACGCTTCGCCGTGGCGCGCATTTCGCATCCGGTTTCCGTGGCTCATCACGACCATCGTGAGCGGCACGTTTTGCGCGATTCTGGCGGGCATCTATAAATTGACGCTGGAGAAAAGCCTCGTCATCGCGTTTTTTCTCACGTTGATTTTGGGACTCGGCGAAAGCGTCGGCATCCAATCCATGACCGTCACGATTCAGGCGTTGCGGACGGCCAAACCAACGCCGCGCTGGTATTTGCGCTCGCTCTGGCGCGAAGCCTTCACCGCTCTGCTGCTCGGCGTCGCCAGCGGCCTGACCGTTGCGCTCGTCGTCCTGATTTGGCAACGCGCGCCGCTGCCCGCGTTTGTCATCGGCGCGAGCGTGACCTTTTGCCTTTTGACGGCCTGCGTCACCGGTTTGAGCGTGCCTGCGCTGCTTCACGCCCTGAAGCTCGACCCAAAAATCGCCGCCGGTCCGCTCACGCTCGCCATCGCCGACGTTTTCACACTGCTGTTTTATTTCAACCTCGCAAAAATTCTTTTGTAATCCATGAGCCATTTGCCGCGCCGGACAAAACTTCCGTCCGCCCAAAAAAAAATTGACCGCGCCCCGACGTGGAACGCCGCCGATTACGCCGCGAATTCCGTCGTGCAACATACTTGGGCGCGCGAACTGATTGCAAAATTAAATCTGCGCGGTGACGAAAAAATTCTCGATGTCGGCTGCGGCGACGGCAAAATCACGGCGGAAATCGCGAAAGCCGTCCCGCGCGGATTGGTCGTCGGCACGGACGCCTCGGCAGAAATGATTGCGTTCGCTCAAAAAACGTTCCCGCCGAAACAATTTTCCCATCTGAAGTTTGAAGTTTGCGATGCGCGAAAAATTTCCGCGAAAAAATTCGGAGAAGATTTCGATTTGGTCTTTTCCAACGCTGCGTTGCATTGGGTGGATGACCACGAAAAAATTCTGCACGGCGTGGCGGCAGTTTTGAAATCCGGCGGACGCCTGATTGTTTCCTGCGGCGGCAAAGGCAACGCGCACGACGTTTTTCTCGCCCTGCGACCCGAAATGCGCCTGGCGCGCTGGAAAAAATTTTTTCGCAAAATGCCGACGCCGTATTTTTTCTATTCGCCGTCCGATTACGAAAAATGGCTACCGAAATCCGCTTTCAAAATCGTCTCGCTCAAACTCGCACCGAAAGACGCGCTTTACGATGGAGCGGATGGTTTTGCGACGTGGCTGCGCTCGACGTGGATTCCTTACGTTCAGCGCGTGCCGGAAAATCTGCGCGAAGAATTCATAACCGCTGTCACGCAGCGTTACGTCGCAAAACATCCGCCGGATGCCGAAAAAAAAATCCACGTCAAAATGGTGCGGCTGGAAATTGACGCGGTGAAAACTTGAAAAGTTTTTACACGAATTCCACTAATTGGCACGAATTAAAAAAATCAATTAGTGAAAATTCGTGAAATTTGTGTCGAGTTTTTTTATTTTTTGTGAAATGAAAAAGCAGTTCAAAGAAATTTCCGGCTCGATTTGCGCGCCCATCGGCTTCATGGCCAGCGGTGTTTTTTGCGACATCAAAAAACTCGGCACGGGCAAAGGCTCGAACAAAGGACAAAAACGCGACCTCGCGCTCATCGTTTCCGAATCGCCCGCCGCCGTCGCCGGATTGTTCACGACGAATCAAATTTGCGCCGCGCCGGTGAAAATTTGTCTGGAGCGCATAAAAAAAGGAATCGCGCAAGCCGTCGTCGTGAATTCAGGCAATGCCAACGCTTGCACGGGAAAAATTGGTCTGCGCGACGCGAAAGTGATGACACAAATTTTGGCGGATGAATTACAAATTTCCGCTGAGAAAATTTTTGTCGGTTCAACTGGACGTATCGGTGTGACGATGCCGATGCAAAATGTGAAACGTGGAATTGTGGAAGCGGCAAAATTACTCGGCACTAAAACTGAAAACGCCGATCACGCCGCGGAAGCCATCATGACCAGCGACACGCGACCCAAACAGATCGCGATTGAATTCAAACTTGGCGGCAAAACGGTTCGCATCGGCGGCATTTGCAAAGGCGCAGGGATGATTCAACCCGGAATGTCGGCGACAGGAAAGCGTCCGGCGGCGTTGCCAAATTCTACAAATTTGTCGCACAGTGGACTTCACGCGACGATGCTTTGTTTTATCACGACGGACGCGGCGATTGATTCAAAAATTTTGCAATCCGCGTTGAACGAAGCCGTCGCGCAGAGCTTCAATCGCATCACCGTGGACGGTGACATGAGCACGAACGACACCGTTTTGGTTTTGGCAAACGGACTTGCAGAAAATGCAGAAGTCAGAAGCCAGAATTCAGAATTCAGAATTTTTCAGTCTGCCCTTAATCACGTTTGTCTTGAACTTGCCAAAATGATTGTGCGCGATGGTGAAGGCGTGCATCACGTCGTGACCGTGCGCGTGAACGGCGCGAAGACGATTCAGGACGCCGATGCCGCCGCGCGCGCGGTGGCAAATTCCGCGCTGGTGAAAACGAGCTGGCACGGCGGCGACCCGAATTGGGGACGCATCATTGACGCGCTCGGCTATTCGCCCGCCAAAATTATCGAAGAAAAAGTGGACATCGGTTACTCGGCAGTTGGCTCAAAACAAATTTTGTGGAGCTTGAAACGCGGTCAGCCGACGAGGGCGACGTTCAAAAAATTGTGCGCCGCCGTGTCACCGAAGGAATTTGAACTGCACATCCATTTGAATCTCGGCAAATTTGGCGCGGTGATGTATGCCGCCGATTTGACGGAAGAATATGTGGATTTCAACAAAGGCGACGTGACGGATGCGAGTTCGTTGGGCGGCTGATTTTTTAGCCACAGATAATTATTAACGGTTATATTAACGTGTAAGGTGAATGCAAATGAGTCATTCACTGTTAAAATTTGAACCAAATTAAAAATTAAAATGAATATGAAACAGACAAACAAAATCGCAATCATCACCGGCGGCAGCCGTGGTTTGGGACGCAATACGGCAATCAATCTTGCCCGCAACGGCACGGATGTAATTCTGACTTATCACTCGAATCAAAAAGAAGCCGATTTGGCGGTGGCTGAAATCGTCGCGCTGGGGCGAAAAGCCGTGGCGATTCAGCTTGATACGGGCAATGTCAAAACGTTCGACAATTTTGTTAAGCAAGTTCAGCAGACATTGTCGGAAACTTGGGGACGTGAACGATTTGATTTTCTCGTCAATAATGCCGGACACGCCTTATACACTCCCTTTGTCGAAACGAAAGAGGAAGATTTTGACAAATTATTCAACGTGCATTTCAAAGGTGTTTATTTTCTGACGCAAAAATTGCTGCCGTTGATTGCGGATGGTGGTCGCATCGTGAACATTTCAAGCGGACTGGCGCGATTTTCATTGCCCGGTTTGAGTGCTTACGCTTCTATGAAAGGCGCGATTGAAGTTCTCACCCGTTATCTGGCCAAAGAATTGGGATCGCGCGGCATTGCTGTGAATACCGTCGCGCCCGGCGCGATTGAAACGGATTTTGGTGGTGGACATACACGCGATAACCGTGAAATGAATCAATTTGTCGCCTCGCAAACTGCGCTTGGCCGCGCCGGATTGCCAGATGACATTGGACCAATGATTGCCTCGTTGCTGACCGAAAATAATCGTTGGATTAACGCACAACGGATTGAAGTTTCTGGTGGAATGTTTTTGTAATCTGGAAATAGCCCGTAGCTTCTCCACAGTTAAGAAAAACAAAAAAGCCGCCGGATTTCTCCAGCGGCTTTTTGCATTTATACAAATTCGTAATTCGTAAATCCGAAATCGTAAATGTCAGTAGGCTGCTTGCGCGCCTTTGATGTTCTTTTTGCCCATCCACGGCATCAGCGAACGCAATTTCGCGCCGGTTTTTTCAATCGGATGATCCGCGCCTTTTTTGAGCAGCGCATTATATTTTTTGTAGCCGCCTTTGTATTCGTTGACCCAATCTTTCGCGAACTTGCCGGATTGAATGTCTTTGAGCGCGGCTTTCATGCGTTTCTTCACGCTGGCATCAACAATTTTCGGGCCGACCGAAACGTCGCCCCATTTCGCGGTTTCGGAAATGGAGAAACGCATTCCGCTGATGCCGGATTCGTTCATCAAATCGGCGATGAGTTTCAATTCGTGCAGACATTCAAAATACGCCATTTCCGGCGAGTAGCCGGCTTCGACGAGCGTTTCAAATCCGGCTTGCACGAGCGCGCTCGCGCCGCCGCAGAGAACGGTTTGTTCGCCGAACAAATCGGTTTCGGTTTCTTCCTTGAATGAAGTTTCGATGACGCCGGCGCGCGTGCCGCCGATGCCTTTCGCCCACGCGAGCGCGATTTTTTTCGCCGCGCTGCCGCCTTGATAAACGGCGATGAGCGAGGGAACGCCTTTGCCTTCGACGTATTGGCGGCGGACGGTGTGGCCGGGACCTTTCGGCGCGACCAAAATGACGTTCACATTTTTCGGCGGCACGATGGTCTTGAAATGGATGGAAAATCCGTGCGCGAATAAAAGCGTTTTGCCGGGCGTCAGATTCGGCGCGATGTCTTTTTCGTAAGCGGCGGGCTGTTTCGTGTCCGGCAGCGAAACGAAAATCACGTCGGCCTGCTTCACGGCTTCCGCCGTCGAGACGACTTTGAACCCTTTTTCTTTGGCGACGGGAATGGATTTGCTGCCGTCGTAAAGTCCGATGATGACTTTGAGGCCGCTGTCTTTGAGGTTGAGCGCGTGGGCGTGGCCTTGCGAGCCGAAGCCGAGCACGGCGAGCGTTTTATTTTTCAACACGCCCAAATCGGCGTCTTTGTCAGTGTAGATTTTTGCCATAAAATTTTTTGAAACGAGCGGAAAAGCGTAGCAATGCAGGGGGACGCGGTCAATTTGCAAATTTTTCAAAACCGATAGACATCCTTGCGATGACGAATGCGCTGGATTTCAACCAACTTCAATTCCGCGACAACTTCATAAACAACCCGATAATCGCCGAGTCGTATGCGATAGGCGTGTTCTGAACCGCTTAATTTTTCGACGCCGTGAGGAAAAGGATTTCCGGCAAGGTTTTCGACGGCTTCAACAATTTTGTCCACCTTGGCCGGCGGCAGTTTGCGTAAATCTTTGCGCGTGGATTTTTTTCCATTCAATGCGGAAGGCCATTGCGCTTCAGCCCTTTCTTGAACTCCGCGTGCGGGATGGTTTCCTCGTCGCGGCGCTCGGCAATCACCGCCAAATCGTCCAAATCTTCCTGAAGCTTTTCGTAATCTTCAATCGGCAAAACGACGGCAGTCTTTTTGCCTTTTTCATTTGTCAAAAATTGAACGGCTGCGCTCACGATTGAAAATTAGCTGTTTTAGTTAGATGGTTCAATTTTTATTAAAGCAAGAGGCAAAATTAAATCACTATATATTTTTCGGAAACTTTCCGCGATTCCGGAGGCCAATCCATAAAAACTGGTTTTTCAGATTCTAACAAATAAATTCCCCAACAAGCAGTGTAAAATTTGTCGCCGTCTTCAATTTCAAACTTAAAATCTTCATCATTTTGCTTTGGATTCGGTTTTTGACGTAGTTCAAAATTTACGTCTTTCCAACCCATCGAAGGGAATTTAATTGTTCTGCAATCTTTGCATTGAATGAACAAACTCAACTTTGAATTTGGTCGAAACACTCGAACAAGCAATGTGCCATGACCACAAACATATTCCCAAACTTGAGCATTTGAACCTGTCCATCTACTCAATAATCCACGAATTTCTTTTTCGTGTTTAATCCACATTTCATTTCCTCGGCAACGCTGCTTTGCCCGTGCGCGTGATTTCCTGCACGCCGAACGTCCGCATCAATTCGAGAAATTTTTCCACCTTGCTGTCGTTGCCGGTGATTTCGATGGTCAGCGATTTGGGCTGCACGTCCACGATTTTGGCGCGGAAAATGTCCGTGATTTGCATCACTTCGGCGCGCGACTTGGAATCCACCGCGACTTTCACCAGCACGAGTTCGCGGTCAACGTATTCCGTGCCGTCGCGAAAATCCTGCACTTTGATGACGTCCGGCAATTTGTTG
>DASZXB010000091.1:0-37421 GCA_035546095.1 Verrucomicrobiia bacterium
AACCTGTGTAGGCGTAAGCCAGCAGATTTACAGTCTGCCCTCGTTGGCCACTTGAGTATCCTACCAGCCAATTGCGGGCTGCATAATAAATCTGAAATGATTCCGGTTCTCAAGTTCAAAAATTTTCACTGCGTCCCCATCTAATTGCGCTTAAAATAAGCAAATGTTCGATTCGTTAAGTTCAAAGCTGCAAAACGCCTTCCGCAACCTGCGCGGCCTCGGAAAAATTTCCGAGAACAACGTCGCCGATTCCCTGCGCGAAGTCCGCATGGCCTTGCTCGAAGCCGACGTGAATTTCAAGGTCGCCCGCGATTTTATCGAGCGCGTCAAAACCAAATCGCTCGGCGCGGAAGTGACCCAAAGCGTCCAGCCCGGCCAGCAAATCGTCAAAATCATCCACGACGAATTGGTGGATTTGCTCGGCTCGCAAAATGCCGCGCTGAAATTGGATGCCAATCCAAGCTCGATTCTCATGGTCGGTTTGCACGGTTCCGGCAAAACGACTTCGTCCGGCAAACTGGCGCGGTTGCTGCAAAAGCAGGGGCGCCAGCCGTTGCTTGTCGCGGCGGACGTTTATCGTCCGGCGGCGATGGATCAACTCGAAACGCTCGGCAAACAGATTGAAGTTCCCGTTTTTGTGAAACGCCCCCCTCACCCCATCCCTCTCCCCGCCGAACGGGGAGAGGGTGGCCAAAGGCCGGGTGAGGGGACAGAGTTTGTTCTTCAAATCGCGCACGAAGCGTTGGATTTTGCGCGGGCAAATTCTCGAAATGTCTTGATTTTCGATACCGCCGGGCGTTTGCAGATTGACGAGCCGCTCGTGCAGGAATTGGTTCGCTTGCGTGATTTGGTCAAGCCGCAGGAAATTCTGCTCGTGCTCGATGCGGCGGTCGGTCAGGAAGCCGTCAACGTCGCGACACATTTTGATCAGGCGCTCAATATCACCGGCTCGATTCTCACCAAACTCGACGGCGATGCACGCGGCGGCGCGGCGTTGAGTTTGAAATCCGTCACCGGCAAGCCGATCAAATTTGCGGGCGTCGGCGAAAAATTGGACGAGTTCGAGCCGTTCCATCCCGAACGCATGGCGTCGCGCATTTTGGGCATGGGCGACGTGGTGAGCCTTGTCGAAAAAGCCGCCGAAGCCGTGAGCGAAGCCGATGCGAAGAAGCTCGAAGAAAAAATGCGCAAAGGCGAATTCACGCTGGAAGATTTTCTGGAGCAATTGCGCGCGATGAAAAAACTGGGTTCGCTCGAAAGCATCGTGAAAATGCTGCCGGGCGGCGGCGACGCGTTGAAGCAGATGGATGTTTCCAAGCAGGAAAAAGAATTCAAGCGCATGGAAGGCATGGTTTGTTCCATGACCAAGAAAGAGCGGCTGAATCCATCAATCTTGAACGCCAGCCGACGTCGTCGCATTGCCGCGGGCAGTGGCGTGAGCGTGACGGAATTGAACACGATGCTGAACAAATTTTTCCAGATGCAGCAGATGATGAAAAAAATGGGCAAGATGCAAAAGATGATGACCAAAATGGGCGGCGGTTTGCCAGGAATGTTGCGGAGATAATTCAATTATCGAACTTGCACGAAATTGTGTGACACAATAAAGTTTTTTCGTGGGCGATAGAATACCATCACTACCAATTCCAAAGTCATTGGCTGAAGTCATTTTCCAGTTCGTGATAACTTTAATCATTGTTGTTTTCGCCCTTTTTGCTGTGGTCAATTTGTGCCTATGGATGGCAGTGATTCCTTCGTTAATTTGGCTGGCTTTCGTTGTGATGTGCATTAAATCATCCGCCCGACGAGACGGTGGTTTGCAACCATTTCTTGTCAATGTGATTGGAGACTTGTTTGGTAAAAAATTTGTCGAATGGAATCCAAATGATTTACAATCCCGATGCATCCGTTTTGGATTTCAATTGCTTGGCCATCGTTTCATCCAGAAGAGCATTCAACTTAATAAAATCGAATCTATTTCGTGGCACACCGGACAAGCCAGCGGAATGGCAGGTCGAGATGTGAATGATTGGAAAGTTTGGATGTATTGTGACAGCGGGCTTGAAAAACCGAATCATATCAACTACGGCATTGGACCAGCAGTGCGCAAGAGCCGCACTGAAGCTCTCGGCTTGTCTCTAATTTCATTTCTACGAAATGCCGGCGTTAATCTCGTTCAAGCGGATGTTCCAAATTGTTACGTAAGACCAACGTAGTTGTAACACTGGATTGAATTTATCTTCAATTTGTCAGCGGCCCGCCGACATTGATTTTATTCTTCAAACAATACGCCGTGTTAGCGACATATTTTTCCGCCCACCATTTCAATCCGGCGCGTTCTTCTTTTGAAAGTTTGCGGACGACTTTGGCGGGTGCGCCGAGGACGAGCGAACCGGGCGGAATTTTTGTTCCCTGTGTCACGAGCGCTTTCGCGCCGATGAGCGATTGTTTGCCGATGATTGCGCCATCCAAAATGACTGCGCCCATGCCGACCAAAACTTCATCACCGACTTTGCACGCATGGACAATCGCACCGTGACCGACGGTGACCCAATTACCGAGAATACACGGAAAATCGTCGGCGAGATGCAGCACGGCATTGTCCTGAATGTTTGAGTGATGGCCGACGACGATGCGGTTGATGTCGCCGCGCAGCACCGCGCCATACCACACGCTCGAATGTGCGCCGAGCGTCACATCACCAACGACGGTCGCGGTGTTGGCGATGTAGACACCTTTGCCGAGTTTCGGTTTTTTGCCGAGAAACTGGTCAAGTTGCCTTTCGAGTTTGTCCATAAATCGCATCCGCAGCTTACGCCGATTGCAGGGATTGTAAAAATTTAATCTGCAAAACCAGTGGCAGCGGATTCGATTTGTCCGCGGCACGTCGCGTGCTAAAATCTGCACGTGACAAAAATGGAAAAACCGCCGCGCCGCAAATTGCCGCGTTCGTTCAAGGATTTGACGCCGTCGAAACACTTCAATCCGCGCACGTTTTTTCAGGAACTGGTTTTGAAGGCGTTGCTCACGCCGCGTCACGGCGAACATCAACGCCCGGTTTTTCCGAAATTGAGACCTGGCGAAGTCGCGGTGACGTGGATTGGCCACGCGTCATTTCTGATTCAGTTCACGGATTTAAACGTGTTGATTGACCCGAATTTTGCGAATTGGCTGTTTTTGTTGAAGCGCATCAAGCGCAGCGGTTTGAAGATTTCGGATCTGCCGCCGATTGATTTAGTTCTGCTCACGCACGCGCACTTCGATCATTTTCACCGGCCGACATTGAAAAAATTGCCGCATCCGAAAATCGGCATCATGCCGCGCGGCGTCGGCGATTTGGCGCACAATCTCGGCTTTGCGCGCGTGGTCGAATTGGAATGGTGGGAAAGTTTTGCGCAGGCGCAATCGAAGTGGAAAGTCACGTTCACGCCGAGCAAACATTGGGGCGCGCGAACGATTCACGATTCGCATCGCGGCTATGGCGGATTCATTTTGGAACATCAAGGCCGGAAAATTTATCACGCGGGCGACAGCGCCTATTGCGAGGATTTCAAGGAAATCGGCAAACGGCTCGCGCCGGAAATCGCGCTGCTGCCCATCGGCGCGTATCATCCCGAAAGTTTTCGCCACGTTCACATGGGGCCGGACGAAGCGGTGAAGGCGTTCAAGGATTTGCGCGCGAAATTTTTTGTGCCGATGCACTACGGCACGTTCAAATTGTCATTCGAGGAAATGGACGAACCGCCGCGTTGGTTGCGCGTGCTCGCGGCGGAGCAAAACCTGACGCGGCAAGTCAGGATTTTGGATGAGGGCGTTCCGGTCGTGTTTTGAAAATTCAACGCGGCAGCAAGGCGTCGAATTGTCGCGCGAGCTTGAAATCTTTTTCGGTCAAACCGCCGGCGTCGTGTGTCGTGAGCGCGAGCGTCACTTTGTTCCAGCGGATGTCAATGTCGGGATGATGCCATTCGCGCTCGGCGATTTCCGAGACGGCATTCACAAACTTTATCGCCTCGGGGAAATCCTTGAATTGAAATGTGCGCGAAATGATTTCACCGTTGCGTTGCCAGTTTGGAACGGTGGCGAACATCGGCGGAATTTGCGCGGCTTCAAGTTTTTGCACGGGCGGCGCGGCGAAATTTTCAAGTGCTTTCAGGCGGTCGTTCGATGCCGCCCGAATCAAACTGAAACTTGTTACGGCCGCCCAAAGCCATGCGATGGCACATATCGTCGCGCCCGTTTCCAAAATCCAGCCGATTGATTGAGTCGGCACATTGCCGGTAATTTGCCCATAGTATTGGACCATTTGTTTCACAAACCAAATAATGAAAATGACAAAGCCCGTAAGAAACAGGATGAGTTGTCCGATGCCTTCAAGCCAACGGCGTGCCATTAGCGAACCGAGGCCGGGCGTGGCCAGTTGATTGACGATGGCGGCGTTACGGGCGGTGGTGCGGCTAGGTGTTTTGCGATTGGCAGAAAATGGTTTCATACGCATACATCAGCGCGCCCAGACCGATGGGCATGGTAAATAGCACGCCGACGCAACAGGCAAGAAAGCCCAGCGAATTGATCAGCGAAATCAAAATGATCAGCCCGAACACGAGCCACCAATGTTTCATCACCATTTTCCAGCTCGTTTTCATCGCCGTCCAAAAATCCATTTTTTTGTCAACGATCAGTGGCAAGGTGAACTTCCAATTGACGGCCAAAAACATCGCTGGAATCAAGCAAATCAAAAATACCGGCAAGCTGGTCAACAACATGGATTTCAAAGCGGCCAAAACTTCCGCGCTCGGTGGCGCACCATGTGGTTCCAAATGGCCGATGAGTGGAATGAATTTGATGACAAATATGATAATGAACGGAACCATGCACAGCCCGATCAATAATCCTTGAACCAGTGTGCCGAGAAAAAGTTGTCCGAACGCGCGTTGAAATCCCGAGAACACATCGCCCGCCGTCGCCGGTTCTTTGCGGATGACACGGATGAACAGATACAGCAATCCGCCCATAAGCGGGCCGGAAATCACGAAATTGGCAATTTGAATGAAGGGGCCGATCAACGGGATTTGCGCGACCATGCCGACCGCAAATTCAATCAACAGATAAATCAACGTGCCGACAAACACCACGCTGAAATTGTTTTTCAACAAATCCCAGCCGTGTCCGATGCAACCGCCGATGTCCAGTTCATAATCGCGTTCCACGAAAACGGCCGGCGTCGGGAAAGGCGGCGGCGCGTCGGAAGTAGCCGTGAAAATTCCCAGCGCGTCGGCGAACTCGGGAAATTTGTCGAGCGTGCGGAATTCCGCGTCACTTTCCGCCTTCATCAGCGATTGCGCGTTGAGTCGCCCTTCGGAAATCCATTTCCGCACTTCCGATTCGGAAACCGGACCGTATTCTTTGCCGTCGCCGCCGATGATAGTGTAGGTCGCCATAAATTTTCTCCCGCGTTCGCAGACTTCTAATTTATCGGACACAATCGCGCAAGCCCTTTCGCCACGAGCGGCTCACGAATTTTTTCTGAACATTTTTCCCGGCAACTGTTTCACGATGCGTTTCATCTCCAGACTCAACAGCGCGACGGAAACCGCCGAACTCGGCAAACCGCTTTGGCGGATGAGTTCGTCAATGCCGCGCTCGTCATCGTCCAGCGCGTCAAAAACTTTTTGCTCGTTTTCCGAAAGTTCCAACGCGGGCAAAACTCCGGTTTCACCCGGCGACGGCGGTTTGTTAGACGACGGAAACAGATATTCAAATTCGCTCAAAATGTCTTCCGCGCCTTCGCACAATTTCGCGCCCTTTTTAATCAGGTCGTGACAGCCTTTGCTGCGCGGCGAATCAATCCGGCCGGGCACGGCGAAAACCTGGCGGCCATATTCGGTCGCGAAATTCGACGTGATGAGCGCGCCACTGTGCAAATCCGCTTCCACGACGACCGTGCCAAGCGTCATGCCCGCGACGATGCGGTTGCGGATGGGAAAACTTTGTTTGTCCGCCGGGCGATTGAATGGAAATTGCGTGATGACCGCGCCGTTTTCCGAAATGCGCGTAAACAATTCCGCGTTTTCCGGCGGCGCAATCAAGTTGATTCCCGTGCCGAGAACACAAATTGTTCTTCCTCTCGCGCTCAATGCGCCTTGATGCGCCGCCGTGTCAATGCCGCGTGCGCCGCCGCTCACGACCGTCACGCCGACGTAGGCGAGTTGATACGCCAGCTTGCGCGCGGTCTCGATGCCGTAATGCGTCGTTTGCCGCGAGCCGACCATGGCGATTGAATTTTTGTCCTTTGCCGTCAATTCGCCTTTGCCGTAAAGCACGAGCGGCGGATCGTAAATTTCACGGAGCGACGCGGGATAATTTTCATCGGAAGAAATCAGAACGTGACAGCCGAAATCGGAAATGCGTTTCAATTCACCCGCAAGGTCAACGGATTTTTCCCAATTCGCAATCGCTTCGGCAGTTTCCGCGCCGATGTTGCGAACGCGAAGCAATTCAGCTTTGGCAGCGGCGAGAATTTTGGGAGCTTCGCCAAAATGTTCGAGCAACAGCCGCGCGCGCACCGGCCCGACGCCTTCAATCAGGTTCAACGCGATGAGGGCTTCACGGGAATCCATTTCATTTTCATAGCTATTGCCGGACGCGGCGGCAAGGATTGTTTCACGCTGGACAACTTTTGTGGATGGGAATAAGTTCAACAATGTGAATTGCAATGGATTGCCAATTCCAATCGGCGAAGTGTTGTTCGTATATCAAAAATATAGCGACAAGTTGTCGTATAATAAGAGTTAGGCCGTAGCTATGATTCGAGTCGTTCAAAGTATTTTAC
This sequence comes from Verrucomicrobiia bacterium, assembly GCA_035546095.1. GTDB lineage: Bacteria > Verrucomicrobiota > Verrucomicrobiia > Limisphaerales > UBA11358 > UBA11358. The sequence goes on from DASZXB010000091.1 coordinate 6,830, forward strand.
TCGACAAGCAGGCGCTCGAGTATCACCCAGATTTTTTAGAGAACCTTGGCCTAGGGTTGTTGGTGACTGTTGAGATTACGCCGTGGTTCGACGTGGAGGACAAGACGTCGCTTTTGGTTGAGCCGAACAGCACCGTTAAAGTTCATCGCCCAGATGGCAGCGTTATCGAGCGCGTTGTGAGCGGTGTTGAGCCATCATCAGGTCCCAGGGTCGGATTGTTTTTTTCAAACACGGAGCAGCATGAAATTCCAAAATTATCAGAGATTGAGCTACTGGCCTAACACCGCGCTGGAGCCAACGCCGACTGCGCCTTGAGTTTATGGACGGTTTGAGTTATACAACGATTATTGAGCTAGCGGAGCCGCCCGCCCGTCGGCGTGGCTCAGCTTTGGATCGTTAAGCAGCAAATTCTTCCGCTTTTCCCAAGATTGCCTGCGTTGAAATTTTCTGTTACTGAATTCGCGTGCCTGAACCCAGCCTTTTGCTTTTGATTCCGGCTTACAACGAAGAAACGCGCATCGAACCTGTTCTGCGCGAATACGCTGATTTCTTTCAGAAAAATTATTCCGGCAAATTTCAGGTCGTCGTCGTGCTCAACGGTTGCACGGACAACACGCTCGGCGTCGTCCGAAAGGTCGCGGCGGAATTTTCATCCGTTCACGCGTTGGAATTTTGCGAACCCATCGGCAAAGGCGGCGCATTGATTCAGGGTCTCAAGCTTGCGCCACTGGCGGATTTGATCGGTTATGTGGACGCGGACGGCGCGACGCCGCCCGGCGCAGTTTTGGAATTGATGAAAAAAATGGACGGCGTGGATTGTGTCATCGGTTCGCGCTGGCTGCCGGGCGCGGTTTTGCATCAGGCGCAAACGCAATTGCGCCGATTTTTCAGCCGCTGTTTTCACGCCATCGTGGAATTGCTGTTTTGGTTGCATATTCAGGACACGCAATGTCCGTGCAAATTGATACGGCGAACCGCGGTGGAAAAAATCCATTCGACGTTGTATATCGCGGATTTGGCGTTCGACGTGAATCTGCTGGTTTCGCTCAAGCGCGCGGGATTCAAGATTCTGGAAGTGCCGATTGAATGGACGGACAAGGTCGGCTCCAAAGTCACGGCGTCGCTGTTTCGTTCGTCATTGACAATGTTTTTGTCTGTCGTACGCGTGCGATTGATTTATTCGCCGTTCTATAAAATGCTGCGTCCGTTGCGTCCGTTGGAAGGCTGGATTTACAAAAAATTGCGCGCGCCGCGGCCGTTGTCCGCCTCAACACGATGAGTCATTTCTTCACCGGTTTTCCCCACGTGAACCACGCGCAGACGAGAAACAGCAGCAGATTGAAAACACCGAGGGTTTGAATCATCGCGCGAAATCCGGTTTGCACGTCGGGCAAATTTCCGAAATGTCGCCCGACAATAACGAGCGCAATGCCATAACCGATGGCAACCAACACCAACCACGGCACGGCTGCAAACTGTGAACGTGCCATGAGACTGTTGACGAGCACGTTTGAAAGCGTCAGCGGCAACATGCACCACGCGAACCAGATGACTAACGACGATGCCACCAGATATTTTTGGCCGCCGACAATCAACAAAGGCAACCACGGCAAGAACGTGCAGGCGATGGCCGCCACGATGCCTGCCAGAAGTGTCGCGCCGAGCGCCAGCGTCAGCGCGTTTGATTTTTCTCCGGTGGCCGCGCTGCGGGCAAGTTTGGGAAACATGACCAGCGTCAATGGTTGAGTGAAAAACACCAAAGCACGCCCGATCATGCCGGCAGCGCCGTAAAAATCCGTTTGTTCGCGCGGAAAAAATTTTCGCGTGAAAATCATGTCCGCGCTCAACATGAACGTCGCCGCGCCCAAACCCAGTGTCAGCGGCACGACCCGTCGCAGCCAGCTTGCCCACTTAACCGGCATGGTTTTGGTATTCCAAATGTCGCGGATTTGCCAGCCACCAATCACGACCACCAGCGCCATGCCGATCAAAACTGCCGTCATGGCCCCGGCGGCCCAGCCGTGAAAAACGAAAACGACGAGACAAATCAAACCGAGCCGGCCAACGCCATTGAGGATGTTCGTCCAGCCCAGCCAAAGAAAATTCTGACGTCCCTGCAAAGCGCCATTGACCAGCGGAGACCACATGGACGCCAATCCGATGAACAGCGTCACGACGAGCGCCGCGGCATTTTCAATCTTCAAACCGGCCAGTGTTTGTTGCCAGAAAATTCCTACGACCAAGGCCATCGCCAGCCAGATAAAAAAAATCGCCCGCGTGACGCCGCGAAATTCGCTCGCAACGGTTTGCTGTTGCTTTTCGGTGATGGCGGCGGCGAATTGCTGCGCCATGACGGATTGCAATCCGATGGTTGGAATACCCATCAACGACACCACCTGCAACAAAGTGATGAACACGCCGTATTCTCCCGGCGGCACGCCGCGCGTGATAATCGGATGCACGCAATACATCAACGCGCCGCTTGCGGTGGACGCGATCATCATCCAGCCGCTCTGCCGGAAAAACGTGGCGTGATGTTTTTCCGTCGGCGCGGGCGCGGTTTCCGTTTTGACGGTGGACATGGGCGTTGGACAATACGAAAATGAATCGGTTCAAGGAAGCGAATTCAAGAAGCGCAGCAGCAGGTTTTTCCCGCATTCCAGTTCCGCCAGCGAAATCCATTCATCCGCCGTATGCGCCTGCACGATGTCGCCCGGCCCGAAAACGACGCTCGGAATTCCGCCCGCCGACAAAACCGCCGCGTCGCAAAAGAAATGAACGCCCACCGGTTTCAATTGTCCGACGGATTCCATGAATTGCCGGACGAGTGGGGGTTTTGGATTCGTTTCCAGCGGCAACGCCGGCGCGAGTTTTCTATCGGCGATTTTCGCGGAAAGATTTTTTGAGTGGAGAAGATGATTGATTTCACGTTTTACGCCCGCATCTGTTTCGCCCGGCAACGTGCGGCGGTCCACAGAAATTTTGCAATAATCGGGAACTATGTTCGGTTGGGTCCCGCCGGAAATGGTGCCGACGTTCACCGTCGCCGCGCCGAGCAATTTGTGTTTCCGCTTTTGCAATCGCGCGACGTAATCCGTTTCCAGCGCGTCCACGATTTTTGCCATTTCCAAAATCGCATTCTTGCCAAATTGCGGCAACGCGCCGTGCGCCGCTTTTCCGCGTGTTTCGAGTTCCAGCCACAAACTGCCTTTGTGCGCGGTCACGACCCGCAATTTCGTCGGTTCGCCGACAATCGCCAAATCCGCTTTGAATCTGCTTTTGGCCAGCGCGCGTGAACCGGCTTGCGCGTGTTCCTCGTCAATCAATCCGGCAAAAACGATTTCCGTTTCGCGCGGACGATTTTTCGATTCGGCCAATTCAATTAACGCCGACAACATCGCGGCAATCGAACCTTTGGTGTCGCACGCGCCACGGCCGTAAAGCCGTCCGTTTTTGCGCTGCGGAATAAACTTCGTTCCGTCCGCGCCGACAGTGTCCAAATGCGGCGCGAACAAAATCGTTTGGCGAATTTTACTTTTTGGCAAAAGACGGATGATGAGATTGCAACGATTTGGCAAGACTTTCTGAAATTCGATTTCCAAACCGGATTGCGCCGCAATCGTCGCCAAAAAATCGGCGACGTTTTTCTCTCCGGCATTGGGATGGCGCGGCGGCAGAAACGCGGGATTGACGCTGGGCAGCGCGATGAGTTCGGCCAGCAATTTTTCGGTGCGCGTCATGCGCGCAAGTTAGCGGTCGCCTTCGGAACTGTCGAGTTTTGCCGGACGGTCCCGGCGGGCGAAAAAATACTCCCGGCGACTGACGGCGGCCATCAGCAACGCGAGCATCGTGAAAACGGCGGGCGAAAAACGTTCTTCCACCGTCATGGCCGTCCCGCCGAAAAATGAAAATGCATTGGTTAATGCGTATCCCGCCCAAATATTTCCAATGGCGCGTTGTGGATGTCGCCACAATTCCACCAGACCCGGAATGGTAGCCAAAACCGTCGCCAGCGTGGTGGAAATGATGGCGATTTTTGCGCTGCCCAATTTCCAACTGACGAGACAAACGAAGACGAATCCCAAAATCACGCTGTCGAGCCTGCCCCAACGGAATCCGCCTTTGACGAGCAACAATCCCGTCAACAGCCAGCTTCCAATCGCGTAGCCTGATGGCAGAAGAAAATTGCCGTTCTGGGCGATTGTGCTGGCGGCCAAAATGGTGTCCAACATCGCCCAAAGCAGCCAGGTCGCGAAACTCTGGCCGGCGCCGGCACGTTTGACGATTTCAACCGCCATCGGAATGAACATCACCAGCGTCCCGACGCCGCCCGCGATTCTAAAAACTTCATGAACATCCATCGTGATTCAGTCAACTTGCATTTTTCAATTGCGTCATGCGCCGCGAGTTTAACGGCCATTCGCATGAGAGTCGAGAATCAGAAGGATTACTTTTTCTGGACAATCAATCCGGCGGGACGCAAAGTGAACCCATGAAAAAAACGAAAGGGCGATGGAATTCCATCCTCTGGATTGAAGGCTTCGGGTTCTCTTTTATCATCCTCCTCTCCTGGCTGTCGGAAGTGCTGCACGTTCCGCATTTGCTGTTCAACGAGCCGCCCGTGCCGAACTGGCAGCGCGCCACGGCGCGGACGATTGTGGTGTCGCTGATTTGGGTGTGGGTTTACTTGACAACCAACCGACTATTGAAGCGCCTGTATCATCTTGAAGAATTCCTGCGCATTTGCAGTTGGTGCCGCAAAGTTTGCCACGACGACGAATGGCTTTCGATGGAAGATTATTTCAATTCCAAATTCGCCACGCAAACCACTCACGGCATGTGCCCGGATTGCCTGAAGAAAAATGTTGGAGAACTTAAATCAAAAGAAAATCCACCGGCAAATTCCGGACAATCAACCGAATAAGAAATTCAGAATCCGCTTACTCCATTTTCCAAAATGATTTGTGCCATGAAAAAATTCATCCTTGCCGTTGCTTGTTTCACGATTTTTGGATTCAACCAAATTGACGCGCAAATAACTAATTCGCCGCCGCTCCATCTGGCCATTTACGGTTTGGTTCACGATCACGTAAAAGGATTTCTGCCGAATCTATTGAAACGCGACGACGTTCAACTCGTCGGCATCGTCGAACCTGACCGCGACCTTTCCCGGCGCATCGCGAAGGCATTCAATCTGAACACCAACCTTTTCCACGCTACGCTTGCCAATTTGCTCGCGCACACGAACGTGGACGCTGTCGCGACGTTCACCAGCACTTACGACCATCGCCGCGTCGTTGAAGAATGTGCGCCGCATGGCCTGACCGTGATGATGGAAAAACCGCTTGCCGTGAATTTGAAAGACGGCCTCGCCATCGCCGCTGCCGCGAAGAAATATAACATTCCCGTCATCGTGAATTACGAGACGACGTGGTATCCGGGCAATCAGGAAGCCTACCAATTGGTATGTGGCCAAAAAGTCATTGGCGACATCCGCAAAATCGTCGTGCATGACGGTCATCAAGGGCCGAAAGAAATCGGCTGTTCGCAGGATTTTCTGAATTGGCTGACCGACCCAAAATTGAACGGCGGCGGCGCGCTAATGGATTTCGGCTGTTACGGCGCGGATTTGATGACGTGGCTGATGCAGGGTGAAAAGCCGGTTTCCGTTTTCGCCGTCACGCAACACATCAAGCCCGACGTGTATCCCAAAGTGGAAGACGAAGCGACCATCGTCGTGACCTATCCCAAAGCGCAGGGCATCATTCAGGCGTCCTGGAACTGGCCTTACAACCGCAAAGACATGGAGATTTACGGCCAGCACGGTTACGTGCTCGTGCCTAAAAGCGACACGTTGCGCGTGATTGAAAAATACAACGCGCCGGAAACCCAATCCACCGCCGCGCCGCTGACCGGCACGGACGCCGATTCGATTTCCTACCTTGCCGCCGTCGCGCGCAAGCAAATCCAGCCGACGGGACTTTCGTCGCTGCCGGTGAATCTGACTGTGCTGGAAATCCTTGACGCCGCGCGGAAATCCGCCACGACAGGCAAGCACGTGGATTTATCGGTGAATGTAAAATAAAAATGTTATGAGCAATTCCAAAATAAAATTTCGTGTTCCCATAATCCTCGTTGTTTTTGCTTGGAGTGGTCTTGCTTTTTGCGGAGAAATTCATGATGCAGCCAAAAGTGGAGATTGGCAAAAATTGGCGACGCTGATTCAAAAAAATCCTGATTTAGTTTTTAGCAAAGACAATGATGGGGAAACGCCGTTGCACTGGGCGGTGGCTAATGGCCACTTGGACGCAGTGGGAGTGCTACTTGCCTATAAATCTGATGTCAACGCCACCAATATTGACGGCCAGACGCCTTTGTTCGCAGCGGCATATTATGATCATACAAATGTGGTGCCACTTCTATTGGCCAACAAATCCAAAATCAATGCCAAAGATAAACATGGCGCGACGCCATTGCATTGGGCGGCACAACAAAACAATACAGACATGGTAAAATTGCTGTTGGCCAATAAGGCCGATATAAACGCCAAAGACAACAACGGTGAAACACCCTTGCATTACGCTTCAGGAATGGGTTGCAAAGAAGTAACGAAATTGCTTTTGGATAACAAGGCGGACGTCAATGCGAAGGACAATAATGGCGATACACCTTTGCATCAATCGGCGGACAAAGATTACGAAAATACATCGGAATTACTTTTAGCCAACAAAGCTGATGTAAATGCAAAGGATAATTTTGGTCAGACGCCATTACATATAGCGGCAGGCAAAGGCTATAAAGATTTGACAGAATTATTGTTGGTGAACAAAGCCGATGTTAATTTGAAAGACATTAAGGGCGAAACACCATTGTATAAAGCGACGAAATATGGCTTCAAAGACGTGGCGGATTTATTGCGTCAGCACGGTAGCCAAGAATAAATTTTCCCTTTTCAAACAATCTCCACCGGACATTTCGGCAGCGCGTCCAGAAAAGCTTGCCCGTATTGTTTCGTCAAAATCCGGTTGTCCAAAACCACCACGATGCCCGTGTCCGTTTTCGTGCGGATCAAGCGCCCGACGCCCTGGCGAAATTTCAGAATCGCTTCCGGCAAAGAAAATTCGCCGAACGAATTGCCGCCGCGCGCTTCAATCGCCTCGATGCGCGCTTCGATGAGCGGATGGTCGGGCACGGCGAACGGCAGCCGCGTGATGATGACGTTCGAGAGCGCTTCGCCCGGCACGTCCACGCCCTGCCAAAAACTGTCCGTGCCGAACAGCACGGAATCCACGTCGTCCTTGAATTTTTCCAGCATCGTCGAGCGCGGCGTGCCCGTGCCCTGCACAAAACACGCGACGCCGAGCCGGTCAAAAAACGGCTGCATCGCCTCGCCGATTTCCTGCATCAATTTGAAATTCGTGAACAGCACGAATGCCTTGCCGTGCGTCATCGTGACAAAATGTTCGATGTGATGAATCAACGCGTCGCGATAGCCGGTTTCGCGCGGGTCAGGCATTTTTTTGGCTACGAACAATTTCATCTGCCACTCGTAATCAAACGGCGTGCCGACTTGCAATTTTTCCGCCGCTTCCGCGCCGACTCTTTTCGTAAAATAATTCAGTCCGCTATTCGCAGAAATTTTTTCTCCTAACTTCTGACTCCTGGCTTCTGGCTTCTCCGACGAAGTCGCCAGCGTTGCGCTCGTCATGATGATGCTCGTATCACTTTCAAAAAGCCGGCGCCGCAAAAAATCCGCTACGTCAATCGGCGCGGCGTTGAGCGAAATCGTTTTGTGCGCCTTGCCGGTGCGTTCGACCCAATAAACGTAATCGTCCGCGCCTTGCTCCAAAAATAATTTCACTTCATCGCGCAATTCGGCGAGGCGGCGATTGCACTCAATCAATTCCTGACCGATATCTTTGTCATCGCTGGTTTTTATCAATTCGCTGACGGCTTCGCGCAATCGCTGAATCGGCAGCGTCACATTATCCTGAACCAATTCCGCGCGGCGAATCCGCAATTCCGTCCATGCGCGACTGTTCTGGTGGGGCGAGCGTCCCCGCGAGCCGAAACTTTCAGAAATCATTTTACCGGTGGGTTTCTGGATTTCTTCACAAGCAGTTTCGACGTTTTCAAAAAATTGGTCGGCTTCGTTCAAAATGTCCGCGACCAATTTCACGGCATTTCCCTTGCGCAGCGTCGCCAGCAATCCTTTTTCCGTGCGCGGATTCCAGAGGCGATTCAAATTGTAACGCATCTGCCCGCTCGAAACGCTCAAGCCGATGTGCCGCGACGCGACGTGTTCGACCGTGTGCGCTTCGTCAAAAATTACAAAATCGTTTTTGAATAAAATGCCGCCTTCAACCTCTTCTTCCAGTCCGCCGAGCAGCGTGAAAAACAGCGTGTGATTCAAGACGAGCACGTCCGCCGACAAAATTTTGTTCCGCGCGCGCTGAAAAAAACAGACGCCGTGGTCTTTCGCAAAATCCGATGGATGCCCGCAAATTTTCGGCGAACACAATCCGCGCTCGGAACAAACCTGCGCCCAGACTTTCGGGTCCGGCTCGATGTCGAAGTCGGACAAACTGCCGTCCGTCGTTTTTTTTGACCATTCGTAAATGCGCTGCAATTCCTCGGCTTCGGACGACGTGAACAGATGGCCGCTCTGCTGCATCGCTTTTTGCAATCGCCGCGTGCAGAGATAATTCGCGCGGCCTTTGAGCATCGTGAAACTGAATTTGACCGGCGGATTCAGTGCGCCCAAAACGCCCGCGAGCATCGGCAAATCTTTTTCCGTAAGCTGCTCTTGCAAATTGATGGTGTGCGTGGAAATGACGGCTTTTTTGTTGCGCGAAACGGCGAACAAAATCGCCGGAATCAGATACGCCAGTGATTTGCCGACGCCCGTGCCGGCTTCGACCGCAAGATGCTCGCGATTTTGCAGCACCCGCGCGACAGCCACCGCCATTTCCTGCTGCTGCGGACGAAATTCAAAATTTTTCGACTTTGACAAAATGCCGCTCGGCGAAAAAATTTCTTCCACCTGTGCAACCAAATCCGAACCGACCGGCAAATTTTCGACGACAGAAATCATTTTGATTTAATCGTCCAGACTTTATCTCTACAAGACAAGCGGAATTGAAATAATAACTCGACGCTTCTTTTGGAGGTTCTAAATTGACGGCATGAATCGGCTTAAGATTTCGACAGCTTTGGTGATGCTTCTAGCCCTTGTTTTTCTTGGAATAATTGTCTTTCCGGTTTTATGGGATGAGTGGCTTGCCAGAAAGTGGGAGCAACAAATCAGGCAAAAACAAAATCCAGAAGAATTGCGAACTTGGGCAAAGGAACTATTTGCGCTTTACTCTACGAATCAGTTTGAGTTGCAAATGCAAATAACAAACACACCGCCAAAAGGAATTCCGGTTTCAAAATATGGCCCAACAATCCTTTTGGAAAAAGACAACACGGACAGTGGCCCATCCGAGCATCTGTTTCTAATCTGGAAATTTATACGGGCGCGAGGACTTTATGTGGGTGAAACCAATTATGTGAGCAGCAATGGTAAAATGTGGAAGCCGGGCATCTATTTTTATACCGAACCTTAAATTGGTTTGGTGCTGACAACGACTTTCAAATCAAAAGTTTTTCCCGGCGCGAGTGAAATTTTATTTTGTTTCACATTGCCGGATTCGACGCAGACCATTTGCGTGTGTTCCACCGGGTCGAAATCGTCCGGCAATTTCTGCGTCGTCCACGGATTCCAGACGACGGTGGATTGCGAATGGAATTTTTCCACGCGAATCGAGCGCTTCCATTTTTCGTCGCGGATTTCCACCGTTTGCGGCGAATCGAAATAAACGCGATTCGTTTCCTGCGTGATTTTCAAAATGGCATTTTCCGCCGCGCGCCGCGCGCCGTTCGCGCCGAACGCGAAATCATCGAGCGGCAATGTTTCCAAGCCGGAAATGGAAACCGCGCCGATGTCGCCGACGTGAAAATACGTGTGCAGACAATTTTCGATTTCAAATGTTTCGTCGCACGCTTCGTTCGCGGAAATCAATTCCATCGTCAACGTGTCGGCGACGGTCACGACCAATTCCGTCCGCACGTCATTCCACTGCTCGCGTCCCGAAACTTTTGGCAGCGCGAAATGCAACGTCACCGCGCCGTCAGCGTTTGCGGACGTTTTGACCAGTTGCCATTCGGCGACGCGCGCGAAACCATGCGACAGTTCGCCGTCGCGATTGCCGAACCACGGAAAAATGACCGGCACGCCGCCGCGAATCGGTTCGCCATTTTTGAAATGGCTTTTGCGGCTCATAAACAGCAGCGGCGGCTCGCCATTTTTTTGAAAGTGCGTGACGTGCGCGCCGTGCAGATAAATTTCCGCCGCGCTGAAATTTGTCGTGACGACAATTTTCGGCAAACCGCCGTTGCCAGCGACGATGGCGACGCGGTCGGGAATCGCAAAATTGCTCATGCGCGCGAATTATCCGCCGCCGCGCCGGAGCGGGCAAGTTTCTAATGGCTTGCAATTTTGCGGCGGTCGCGTGAAATGGACGCATGAAGCCATTGAATCTAATTTTGGCGGGCGTTTTATTTCTCGGCGCGACCGTTGCGACCATTTTCGGTCAGGAAAATAATCCGCGCGCGGATTTTCTAAAATTGATTGCGCGCCCCGCCGTTCCACTCGCGCCGCAAGTTGAGAAATTGTCGGATACCAACGGATTGGTCGAATTTCATTTCTCGTTCGCGTCCGATGCAAGCAACCGCGTTCCGGGAATTTTGTTGAAAGCGAAAAATGTTTCCGGCGCGCGTCCAGTGGTCATCGTCATGCACGGAACGGGCGGACGCAAGGAAGACGAATTGCCGTTGCTGCGGCGATTGGCGCGCGTGGGATTTGTGGCCGTGGCGATTGACGGACGTTATCACGGCGAACGCGCAACGGAAGGCAAAGGTTCGGCATCTTATCAAAAAGCCATCGTGCGCGCGTGGCACGGCAGCGGCGAACATCCATTTTTCTACGACACGGTTTGGGACATCCAGCGGCTCGTGGATTATCTGGCGACGCGCGACGACGTGGACGCCGCGCGCATCGGCTTGACCGGCATTTCCAAAGGCGGCATCGAAACGTATTTCACGGCGGCGGCGGATTCGCGCATCGCGGTCGCCGTGCCATTCATCGGCGTGCAAAGTTTTGAATGGGCGCTGCAAAACAACGACTGGCAGGGACGCATCGGCACGATTCAAAACGGATTCAACACCATCGCCAAGGAAGAGGGCGTGACAAATGTGACTTCGGCGTTCGTGCAAAAATTTTACGACCGCGTCACGCCGAAAATTTATTCCGAATTTGACGGCCCGCAAATGCTGCCGCTCATCGCGCCGCGCCCGCTGCTCGTCATTAATAGCGACCACGACCCAAATTGTCCGTTGCCGGGAGTTGAAGAAGCCGTGAACGCCGCGCAGAAAATTTACGCGGCGGACAACGCGACCAATCAAATTTCCGTCATCATCCAGCCAAACACCGGCCACGCCGTGAAACCGGAATCCGAACGCGCGATGATTGACTGGTTTGTGAAATGGCTGAAGCCGTAAATATAGCTGCTATTCGTCCGCTATTTTTTGTCGTCATTTGATCGGCACGAAAAGTTCACTCCCCACACTACGAGCGAAATCCCAACAAGACAAATTACGGAAAACAGTAGCCAATCGCTCACTCCGTAGCTCCCATGCTGCATCATCGGAACCAAATATGGACAAAAATAAAATACGACAAGGAATAGAACAGGAAAACACACGACTCCAAAAACCAATGCCGCAAAGCCTGCCGCCCAACGAAACATATTCGTCACAAGAATTACACCCATTGTAATTAAAGCACTACAAACAAAACAATTGAGGAGATATATCCCCATAGTAAGCGCGTCAAGTGTGGCTACAAAATAATTAACCAATCTGACCAATTCTAATATTACCAAATAAATTCCTATGCCCATACAAATAAATGAAATTCCCAAACGATGACTATTTGTTTTGGTGTTCATTTATAATTCGTAGGAGTTTTGCGGCGTTTATCCAAATAAATCCCCCTGCGATGACGGCGCGAGGTTTTTCAATTTGTCGCGGTCTTGCTGTTTGCGCGGCGCGCGCACGTTGCCTTCCGGCGTGAGTTCAGATTCTTCCAAATTCGACAAAATTTGTTTCGCGCGTTCCAAAACGTCTTTCGGCACGCCCGCGAGTCGCGCGACTTGGATGCCGTAACTTTTGTCCGTGCCGCCTTCGACAATTTTCCGCAGAAAAACAATTTGGTCGTGCCATTCGCGCACGGCGACGTTGAAATTTTTCAGGCGCGGCAAACGCGCGGACAGTTCGGTCAATTCGTGATAATGTGTGGCGAACAGCGTTTTCGCGCCGACTTGGTTGTGCAAAAATTCCACGATGCTCCACGCGAGCGACAGACCGTCGAACGTGCTTGTGCCGCGCCCGATTTCGTCTAGCACAATCAGGCTGCGCGGCGTGGCGTTGTTCAAAATGTTCGCCGTCTCGGTCATCTCGACCATGAACGTGCTTTGGCCGCGCGCCAAATCGTCGCTCGCGCCGATGCGCGTGAAAATGCGATCCACCAAATCAATCCGCGCTTCGGCGGCGGGCACAAAACTGCCCGTGTGCGCCAGCAGCGCGAGCAGCGCGACTTGCCGGATGTAAGTGGATTTGCCCGCCATGTTCGGGCCGGTGATGAGCGCGATTTGTGGCATCGTAGGACAGGCATCTTGCCTGTCTCCATCTGAAAAATTTCCGCCTTGGGGTGCTTCTGTTTTCAAGTTAGAGACAGGCGGGACGCCTGTCCTACTGGCAAGCGCGACATCATTCGGAACAAATCGTTCATCCAACAAATTTTGTTCCAAAACCGGATGCCGTCCGTCACGGATTTGCAAGACGCCTTCGTCCGAAACTTGCGGGCAAATGTAATTGTGCAAGCGCGCGATTTCAGCGAACGATGCGAGAACGTCCAGTTGCGCCAATGCGCTCGCGGTTAATTGAATTTCTTTCAACTGCTCCAAAACATTTTCGCGAACGCGCTGGAACAATTCGTATTCCAATTTCACGCTGCGTTCTTCCGCGCCGAGAATTTTGCCTTCCATCTCTTTCAACTCCGGCGTGATGAACCGCTCGCCATTCGCGATGGTCTGCTTACGGATATAATGCGCGGGAACTTTGTCGAGATTCGATTTCGTGATTTCGATGTAATAACCGAAAACGGAATTGAACCGGACTTTGAGCGACGAAATTCCGGTCGCCGCAATTTCGTCCGCCTGCAATTTGGCAATCCAATCTTTGCCGTCGCGTTGCGCGTTGCGAAGTTCGTCGAGGTTTGCGTCGAAACCGTCGCGAATCATGCCACCTTCTTTGATGGGCAACGGCGGTTCGTCCACGATGGCGCGAGAAATCAATTCAACCAGCGCGGGCGATTCGGAGATTTGGGAATCGAGATTTTCAATCAGGCTGGTGGGGCGAGCGTCCTCGCGAGCCGACGCATCTTGCAACAACGATTCGGCTCGCGTGGACGCTCGCCCCACCAAACCCAGTGTTTGCTTCAGCGTCGGAATTTGTTCGAGCGCGATGCGCAGCGCGACCAAATCGCGGGCGTTGCCGGAGCCGGAACTTAAACGGCCAATCGTGCGTTCCAAATCGCGCACGTTCGCAAGTTGCTGACGAAAACTATCGAGCGCAAAACTGTTTTCCAAAAATTGTTGCACGGAAATTTGTCGCTGGCGAATCGGCTCGACTTTGGCAAGCGGTTGCGAAAGCCATTGGCGCAGCAGTCGCGCGCCCATCGGCGTGACGGTGCGATTCAACGCGCCGTAGAGCGACGAATTTCGCGGCGCGTCGTGATGCTGTGGTTCGAGAATTTCCAGATGCCGTAGCGTTGTATAATCGAGCGCGAGAAAATCGTTGCGGCGATAAAACGAAATGCGTGTGAGATGTTTCACGTCGCGCCGCAGATTTTGCGTGAGATAATGCAGCGCGCCGCCCGCCGCGCCGATGGCGGCGGCTTTGTCCTTCAAACCAAAGCCGTCGAGCGTGGCGACTTTGAAATGTTCTTTGACGGTGAAAAATGCGGTTTCCGGCGCGAATGTCCAATCGTCGTAGCCGCTCAAAATTGGAAACGCGCCGCGCAATAAATCACGCAACGAAACAGATTCGGTCGGGAAAATAATTTCCGCCGGACGCAGGCGTTCCAATTCGGCGAGCAACGCGGATTCGCTTTCCAATTCGGTCGTTAGAAAATCGCCGGTGGTCAGATCCACGAGCGCGAGGCCAAACATTTTTCCGTTCGGATAAACGGACGCGAGAAAATTATTTCGTTCCGCGACAAGCATCCGTTCATCGAAATGCGTGCCGGGCGACAAAATTTGCGTTACTTCGCGGTTCACCAATTTACCCGGACGCGCTTCTTCGGTTTGTTCGCAAATGGCGACTTTGCGTCCGTTTTTCAAAATGCGGGCGATGTAGGAATTTGCCGCGTGAAACGGCAAGCCGCACATCGGAATGCCATTTCGCGCGGTGAGAGCAAGATTGAGAATTTGCGCGCCGTCTTTCGCGTCGTCGAAAAACATCTCGTAAAAATCGCCGAGGCGAAACAGCAGAATCGCATCTTTGGGCAGTTCGCCTTTGATGCGGCGATATTGCTGCATCATCGGCGTGAGTTGAGTGTCAGCGGCGGCCATGTGTTGGGAAAATTAAACGTGATGACGCGCGAGGTCGAAGAATTTTTATTCGCCACGTTGACACTCGCCCGTGAATTTGTTGAACTTCGCGTCCATGACCCTTGCTCATGCGCGTGGCAGTCTACTCAAATTTTTTCTCTGGCCGGCATTTTTCCTTTTGACAGGCGGCGGTTCAACGTTCGCGGCGGAGATGATTTCGGCAGAAGTGCCATCCGCATCAACGCCCATCATCAATTCTGGCGACAACGCCTGGCTGCTGGCCAGTTCCGCGCTGGTGTTGTTGATGACAGCGCCGGGTTTGATTTTGTTTTACGGCGGTTTGGTGCGGACGAAAAACGTTTTGTCCACGATGATGCACAGTTTGATTTTGATGGCGGTGGTTTCGGCGCTGTGGATGGTTTTCGGTTACAGCATGGCGTTCGCGCCAGGGAATTCTTTTCTGGGAAATCCACTGGCGCATTTGTTTTTGAAAAATGTCGGTGCGACGCCGAACGCGGATTACGCGCCGACGATTCCGCATGAGACGTTTATGCTCTTTCAAATGATGTTCGCCATCATCACGCCCGCGCTCATCAGCGGCGCGATTGCCGAGCGCATCAAATTCAAGGCGTATTTATTGTTCACGATTTTGTGGATGGTCGTCGTTTATTTTCCGTTGTGCCACATGATGTGGGGCAAAGGCGGATTTTTTAATTGGGCGGGCGGCGGAAAAATTCCCGCGCTAGATTTCGCCGGCGGCACGGTGGTGCATATCAGCTCCGGCGTGTCGGCGCTTGTGTTCGCGCTGATGCTCGGCAAACGCGGCGGCTATCCGCGCGAACCGATGATGCCGCACAACGTCGTGTTTTCGCTCATCGGCGCGGGTTTATTGTGGGTCGGCTGGTTCGGTTTCAACGGCGGCAGCGCGCTGAACGCGGGCGCGCTGGCGACGAGCGCGTTTGCGGCGACGCATTTTTCCGCCGCCGCCGCCGCGTTAAGCTGGACGATGGTCGAATGGCTGCTGAAAGGAAGACCGAGCGTTCTTGGCGCGGCATCGGGAATGGTTGCAGGTCTGGCGACGATCACGCCCACGTCGGGATTTGTTTCGATTCCCGCCGCGTTTTGCATCGGACTGGCCGGCGGCGCGGTTTGTTATTTTGCGGTGACGAAATTAAAGTCGGTTTTCAATTACGACGATTCACTGGACGTTTTTGGCGTTCATGGCGTCGGCAGCATCATCGGCATGTTGATGCTCGGTTTCTTGGCGAATCCCGAAATCAATCCGGCTATTGCTTCAACCTTTATGAAAAACGGCGTGGTCGTTTCGCTCGACGGCGGCATGGCGCAATTTTGGAATCAGCTTCTGGCGGTTTTGTTCACGATTGCGCTGGCGGCCATCGGCACATTTGTTATTTTGAAAATCGTCGGCGCGGTGACGACCTTGCGCGTGAGCCAGGAAGACGAATTCATCGGCCTCGACCTTTCGCAGCACGGCGAACGCGCGTATAACGAATAAAATTTATGAAAAAAATCGAAGCCATCATCAAACCGTTCAAGTTGAGCGAAGTCAAAGACGCGCTGCATGAAATCGGCATTCTCGGCATGACCGTCACCGAGGTCAAAGGCTTTGGCCGGCAAAAAGGGCACACGGAAATTTATCGCGGCAGCGAATACACCGTGGACTTTCTGCCGAAAATCAAAATTGAAACCATCGTGGCCGACAATCAAAAAGACGCCGCCGTGCAGGCCATCATCAAGGCCGCGAAAACGGGAAAAATCGGCGACGGCAAGGTTTTTGTTTCCACAGTGGAAGAAGTCGTGCGCATTCGCACCGACGAACGCGGCGAAAGCGCGGTTTGATCTTGAATACGGTAAAAATCCTTTTCGTTAGCGCACGTCCGGCTCGATCTGCAACATTCCGGCGTCGCTGAGCCTTTGGATTTCCGCCGTGTAACCCTTGCGGAAATTCGGATATTGGAATTGATAACCAAGCTCCATTTTTAATTTACGGTTGGAAACGCGCTTATTCGTCACGCCGCGCTTGCGGTTTTCATCGGCATTTTCCGGCCCCGACGGCGGCGGATATTTGCCGACCGTTCCACCCAGCCACTCAAAAAAGGTTCGCTGGCTCACCGGTTCATCATCCACCGCATTGTAAATTTCTCCCGCGCGCCCGCTTTTCAAGGTGGTGATGATGCAACCGACGACATCATTGCGGTGAATCATGTTCATCAATCGCGAGCCATCGCCTTCCATGACCGCTTCATTTTTCAAAAACTGTTTGAATTTACGCCCGCGCTTTGGGCCATAAATACCGGCGACCCGCAGAATCGCGACGGGAAACTTTTTTTGCTGGAACGCGCCGAGCAGAAATTTCTCCGCTTCGATTAAAATTTTTCCCGTTTCAATCTCTGGCTCAGCCGGGCTGGATTCTTTGATTTGTGAACCGTCATTTTGCGCGTAAACGCCTGTGCTGCTCGTATAAATAAATTTTTTTGGCGGCGCATTTTCGAGCCATGCAACCAGATTGCGGTTGCCATCGAGATAAGTTTTTCGATAAGCGTCCGCGTCGCCTCCACCGGAAGACGCGCAGTTGACCACCCAATCAAAATCGCGCGGGAAATCTTTCAATGAATCCGGTTGAGTGATGTTGGCGAAGAGCGGTTGGATGCCAGCCGTTTTCAATTCCGTCTCGCTTGCGGGATTCCGGCGCAAACCGAAAACTTCATGTCCAAGACGGACAAGCTCAACGCCAAGCGGCAGGCCGACATAACCACAACCGACAATCAAAACACGCATAATTAAAAGCATTTCAAAGAAAGCAGCGCGACGCAAAAAGTTTCAGTTCATCACCGCCGCAAACCGCAAGCCACGCGTGCTCACGCGCAATTGCTTGAAACCGAACTCTTCCATCACCACTTCGTAAATCAGAACGCCGGTGAGAATCACGTCCGCGCGCGATTTCGGCAAACCGGGAATTTCCTTGCGCGCGGCGAGCGGCAGTTTCCACAAATTTTTCCGGTGCGCGACAACTTGTTCAAAACTTAAAACCGTCCGCTCGATTTTTTCACGGTCGTGGCGGGTCAATTTTTTTTCGATGCGCGCGAGAATGCTCGTCGTGCCACCCGTGCCGACCAATTGAATTTCGCCGGATTCATTTTTCAATGCGGACTCAAGTCGCGGCCGAATTTCACCGCGTAGAAAATTTTTCAACCAGTCGCGGCAGACGTTGAATTCGGATTGCGTCGGCGGGTCGCCGTGTGGAAATTGTTCCAGCAATCGCACCGTGCCGATGGGAAAACTCCCGGCGAAATCCATTTTCGTGCCGTGTCCTAGAATAAATTCCGTGCTGCCGCCGCCTACGTCGAGCAGCAACAACGGCTGTTCGGCCAGATTTGCGTCCGTCGCCACGCCTTGAAACGCCCATTCCGCCTCGCGCGCGCCGGAGATGATTTTCGTTTTCAAGCCGGACGCGCGTTCGATGGCAATTGTCAAATCCGCCGGATTTACCGCGTCGCGCGCCGCGCTCGTGGCGATGACGCGAATCGAAGCTGCATTTTTTTCGCGCGCGATTTCGCCGAATTCCCAGACCGCTTCCGCCGTGCGCGCAATCGGTTCGGGCTGAAGCCGCCGCGTTTCGTAAAAACCCTTGCCGAGCCGCGTCTGCCGGCTTTCCTCGTGCACCGGTAAAACCTCGCGTCCGCGCACGTCGGCGACCAGCAACTTGACCGAGTTGGTGCCAACATCAATGACGGCGCGGCGAACGGTTTCCATCAGGCGCAAAATAAAAAATGTCGCCGCCGAAACCAAAATCTAAATTGTTACATTTTCGTCATCTTGCTTTCGGCGCACGGCGGATTAAATTTTTCACGTGAATCTTTATATTTTGCGTCATGGCCTCGCCGTCGAACGCGCGGATTGGGATTTCAAAGACGATTCGCAACGACCGCTCACGCCCAAAGGTAAAAAGCAGTTGAAATCTGCCGCCCGCGCGATGCGAAAAATGGAATTGCATTTCGACCTGATTCTGTCCAGTCCGTTTCTGCGCGTGAAACAAACTGCGGAAATTGTCACAAAAATTTTGAAATTGAGAAAACAACTGAAATTTTCCGACGCGCTGACGCCTGACGGCGACGCAAAAATGTTGATTCACCAATTAAACAAATTGAAACCGGCGCCGAAAAATCTTTTGCTTGTCGGCCACGAACCGTATTTGAGCCGGCTGATTTCACTGCTCGCTTCCGGCGGCGAAAATGTGGCGCTTGATTTCAAAAAAGGCGGCCTGGGCAAACTGGAAGTGGAAAATTTGCGCGCTGGCAAATGTGCAATGCTCGTATGGCTGCTCACGCCCAAACAAATGAAGTTAATGAATTGAAAAACTTTTTGCGAAAGCAAACAAAGGAAACAAAATTGAAATGGCAAAATGAAATTCTTTGTTCGCCTCGTTCACTTCTGTAAAAATTTCATCCCACGCGGAAGGAAATTTTTTGAATCAGATTTCTCCCGAAACTGTTTTGCAAACGATTGAGAATTTCCTTGCGACGATAGCGCACGATTTCCGAAAGCCAAACATTACTGTCCACATTCACAAACAAAGTGCCTTTGCGCAAATTCGCCGGTTGCGCGTGCGCGGTGATATTCGGATCGAGCGATGAATTCCAGACCTTGATGATTTCGATTTCCGCGCGCCGCGCGTCCATTTTCAAATCGCCCAAAACTTTGGAAACAACTTTGTCCGCGCCGCGTTCGGCCGCCGCCCGCGCCGTTTCTTCCGCCGACAAATCCACGCCGCGCCACTGTGCGAGTACTTTTTGTCGGGTGGAGATTTTTTTCGGCGGCGGCATTTTGGCCAAATAACCACAAAGCGGAAGAAAACGCGAGCACTTCTCCATTTTATAACCAGATTTTACACTTGCGCAAATCAACTTTGTATTGAAAAGTGATTACATGAGTCCGAATTTAGCTGAAGAAAATTTACAGACCATCCGCACATTGATGGAGCGCTCCGCGCTCTACCGCCGCGCGCTCGCGCCCATCATGCTTTTCGCCGGTGCGTTGGGAATCATTGCGGCGGTGATTGGGCTTTTGTTGCATCTGGATTCGATGCGTTCGTTCGGCACGCTGTGGCTTGGAACAGCAGGCATTGTGATCATTGGCGCGTTTCTTATCGCCCGACGTCAAGCGGTTCAAGATAAAGAGCCTTTCTGGTCGCCGCCAACCCGGCGCGTAGGGCAAGCTTTGTTGCCGCCGTTATTTGCAGGAATGTTTCTTGGTCTTATTTTTGCATTTGTAGGGATCACAAATCCATCCTTTATCACATTTTTCTGGCTGCTTTTTTACGGCTGCGCTCTGCATTCGTCCGGATTTTTTATGCCGCGTGGCATGAGATGTTTTGGCTGGATTTTTATCGGATTTGCCTGTGTCGTCCTTTGCATCTTGGCGTTTCTTTCACCAAACGCAGGCATTAGCGCGCATTGGCTTATGGGCTTTTTCTTTGGCGTATTGCATCTGGCCTATGGCGCGTATTTGTATCTGACGGAAAAAAAAATCCTGTCGCGTGAATCCTGAACTTTTTCTTCAACTCGACCGTGTAATCCACGAGAAAGGGCGGCTGGCCATCATGTCCATGCTCGCCGCGTCGCCGGAATTGTCATTTACGGAAATGCGCGATGCGCTTGAAATGACCGACGGCAATCTCACCACGCACATCCGGGCATTGCAACAGGAAAGCTATGTTTCCGTCACCAAATCCTACCAAAACAAGCGCCCGCTCACGACTTGTTCATTAACAGCATCTGGACGAAAAGCTTTCGCGGATTACGTCAACCTATTAGAGCAGATCGTCCAACAAAACAAGTCCATATAAAATTCTTTGAACGGAAATGAACGTCTTTGGTCTTTTACTTTGTGATACAAAGTTAATATGAAAATCATTCGGGCCGAACATCTGGGAATGTGCTTTGGTGTGAAAGACGCTATCGCGCTCGCTTTGAAAACCGCGCAGCGTGAGCCGCTCACAATTTTGGGCGACCTGGTTCACAATGAAACCGTGCTGGCGGAATTGCGCGCGAACGGCATCCGGTTCGAGCAAAAACTGGAGACGGCTAAGACCGCAACGATGATGGTTACCGCGCACGGCACGTCGGAACGCACGTTGAACGCAGCGCGAAATCGTGGGTTGCATTTGCTGGAAGCGACGTGTCCGCTCGTGCGCATGGCGCATCGCAGTTTGCAAAAACTCGTAGCCGACGGATTTCATCCGGTTGTCATCGGCAAGCGCGACCATGTGGAAGTGCGTGGGTTGACAGAAGATTTTGACAAATGTGATGTCGTGATTAGTGAAGAAGATGTTGTCAGCCTACGCGAACATCCGCGTTTTGGCATTATTTCACAAACAACGCAGCCAATTGAAAAAGTTCGATTGCTTGTTCAACTTATCAGTAACCGTTTCCCCAATTCTGAAATCTGTTTCGTGGACACGGTTTGTCAGCCGACGAAACAGCGCCAAAATGCGGCGGTTGAGCTCGCGCAACAATGCAGCGTGGTCGTCGTTATCGGCGGAGCGCGCAGCAATAACACGCATGAACTCGTCAAAACGTGCTCGCAATTTTGTCCGCGTGTTCATCACGTTCAAACGGCGGATGATTTGCGCACGGAATGGTTTAGCGAAAACGACACTGTTGGCATTACCGCCGGAACTTCGACACCGGACTCCGTAATTTATGCAGTTGAAGACAAGCTGAATTCATTTTCATTAAACGCAAAACAAATAATCCAAAAGGAGAAATCATCATGCAAAACTGGCTGAATTATTTTGAACATAATCACGTTAATCGCCTGCCGATTCCATGGGAACGCGGCATCAGGGTCGAACCGCATTTGTGCGCGCCGCTGATTCGCTCGCTGCAAAAATTTCAACTTGGCGAAAGCGGCGAGGGGCGCAAACTGAAAAGTCATGCGCGAAAAACCGGCGACGCGATTTACGCGGCGGCGATTGATTTGTTCATCAAGGAAGAGCAAGAGCACGCACGGCTGATGGCCGAAATTTTGCGGCAGCTTGATGCGCCGTTGATTAAAAAACACTGGAGCGACGCTTGTTTTATCTTCCTACGGCAATTGTTCGGTTTACATCAAGAACTTATGGTTTTGTTGCTGCCCGAAATGATAGCCAAAAGATATTTTCGTGTTCTGTATGACGGCACACGCGATGAAGTTTTGCGCGCGGTGTTTGAGCGAATCGCACAGGACGAGGACGGGCATTTGGCATTTCACGTCGAATATCTTCGGCGCGCATTTGAAAAAATGTCATTTACCAAAAAAATTCTGGCCTTGATAATTTGGCGAATCATTTTTCGCGCCACGTGCATCGTGGTGATGTTCGATCATCAAAAAGTGTTGCGTGCAGTCAACATGAACCCGCGCCAATTTTGGAATGATTGCGGGCAAATTTTCGATGAAGTGGTGGCGGGAATTTTCAGTCCGGCGCACTTGCTCGCGCCTACAAAATTTCCCGTGCCACAAATTAACTAGACAAATTCCACCGACGGGCGCGTCATTATCAAAATGCCCGGCGGACTGGACATCGAACGGATTTACGACGAACACGCGCAGCCGCTTTATGCCTTTCTCCTGAATTTCGCGCGCGACGAAGCTGACACGCGCGATTTACTTCAGGAAATTTTTGTCAAACTCACACGCGAACCGAAATTATTGCGCGGCGTCCGCGATGAACGCGCCTTTCTCATCCGCCTCGCCCACAACGCGGCGATTGATTTGATGCGCCGCCGTGGCACGCGCGAAAAAACGAAGGAACATTTCGCCGTCGAAGCGGTTTCAATTTTTGCATCAACAGAAAATCCTGACGAGAAATTCTTCCGCGATGAACTTTCCGTGGCGCTTGGTGAATTGCCGGAAGAACAGCGCGCCGTCGTCCATTTGAAACTGTGGAGCGAATTGACGTTTGAACAAATCGCCACCGCGCTGGACATTTCGCCGAACACCGCCGCCAGCCGCTATCGCTACGGATTAGACAAATTGCGCGAGCGGCTGCGTCCACTTTACGAGGAAATGAAGAAGGCAGAATGATGAATGGTGAATTGGAACAATTTGAAAATCGCCTGCGCCACCAAACGCTGCGACAAATTCCCGCCGAGTGGCGTGATAAAATCATAGGACCGACTTCCAGCCTGTCTTCGTTGGCAAAAATTAAAAAGATGGAGGCAGGCAAGATGTCTGTCCTGCGGTTTTGGCGCGAATTATTTTGGCCAAATCCGAAAGCGTGGGCCGGTTTGGCGGCGGTTTGGATTTTCATTTTTATTTTGAATTTTTCAACACGCGACAAGGTGCCGATGGGCGCGGGGAAAGTTTCGCCGTCGTCACCGGATGTGATGGTGCAATTGAAACTGCAACAGCAGATGTTGGCGGAATTGATGGGCGTGAATGATTTGCACGAGGCCGACCGGCAGAAATTTATTCCCAAGCCGCGCAGTGAGTGGGTGGAGATTTTAACGGCGTGAACACAAACGGTGGGGCGAGCGTCCTCGCGAGCCGGACTCGACTATGCCTTAATATATTTGCGGCTCGTGAGGACACTCGCCCCACCAAGAAACGAATTAGAAATTTATGAACGAAGAAAAACAAAAAAGCATTTTGAGAAAATCGTGGGTAGGCTGGCGAGGTTTAGGATCGTGGTTCATTGTTTTTTTCATTGCCGCTTTCGTTTTATTTCTGTGCATTGGCTCGGCCTCCTTCAAATTGCCGACCTTTTCGCAACTAACAGGCTTCGCTTTTCTACGCGGCTTGATTTGCGCGGTTCTCATTACATTGTTGATTGTCTTTTTGCGCTGGATTTTTCACTGGCGGAATTTAAAACGGTTTTTGTTCGGTCTTACATGTTTAATCACTTTGATTGCCCTGTTTTACGCCGAAGAAAATTGGCGCGGCAAACGCGCGTGGGAAAATTGCAAGCGCGAACTCGAAGCTAAAGGCGAAGTTTTGGATTGGAATAAATTTATTCCATCGCCCGTGCCGGACGACCAGAATTTTTTCGCCGCACCAAAAATGGCGGAGTGGTTTGTTGGACGCGGTGGAACCGATTTATCGCGGCGATTACAAAATGACAAAACTACGCCAGTTGTCGGCGAAGACAGTAAAATCAAAACTGAAACAGATGCGAAAAATTATCTGGCATGGAGCGATCAATTTGAGCCCGATTTTGAATTGATTCGCGGAGCGCTCAAGCGTCCTTACGCGCGGGCGGATGGTGATTATTCACAGCCCTACCAGATTCCTGTTCCAAATTTTATCACAGTTCGCGCCGTCGCACAGGTTCTCGCGCAGCGTGCGCATTGTTATTTGCTGCTCAATCAGCCAGAAAAAGCTTTGGATGAATTGACATTGCTTAATGAGTCACGCCGGATAATGGAACACGCGCCAGCCGGCAAACCGATAACTTTGGTTGACGCCATGATTAACGTCGCCGTCACTGGACTTTATGCGGACACCATCGCTGATGGTTTTCGGAAACGAGCTTGGCAAGAGCCGCAGTTGGCCGCATTGCAAAATCAACTTGAACAAATTGATTTACTATCAATTGTCGCAGGGGCTTTTGAAAGCGAGCCGGCGGCGACGACTCATACTCTTGAAATTACTTCGGCTAAAAAACTGACGAAATTATTTTCACAAATTGATTCGAAGCAATGGAAGTGGTCTTTGTGGCCGCTGATAAAATCAGCGTTAATTCCACGCGGCTGGATTTATCAAAATATGGTTTGGATTGCGCGGCTTGGAAACGAGGAGGGTCAGGGATTTAATTCGACAAGTGACTTGATTCGGCCTAAGAAATTTGATGATTTGCTACAAAGGATGAATAACGATGTCTTTTTCGGCAACTCTAAGCCATATAATTTTTTGGCTGCAGCAGCGATTCCCAATTTTACCAAAGCATGGCAGGTTGCCGCACATAATCAAACGCTGGTGAACGAAGCGCAGGTTGCCTGCGCATTGGAGCGTTACCGCATTGCGAACGGAAATTATCCAGAAACGCTCGATACGCTCGCGCCCAAGTTCATTGAAAAAATTCCACACGATATCATCGGCGGCGAACAATTGATTTATCGCCGCGCGAACGGCGGGAAGTTTTTGCTCTATTCGATTGGCTGGAATGAAAAGGACGATGGCGGCGCGGATTCTTCGGAAATTAAAAATGCCTCCTCGCAATATGCAGAGGGCGATTGGGTTTGGAAAAATTAATTAGCCACAGATGAACACAAATTTACACAAATGATTTTTTATTTGTGTTTCATCTGTGAAAATTTGTGGCTCAAACCGCTTGTTGACCGCCGCCGTCCGCGCCGGTGCCGTCCAAATCAATCAGGATGTCGCGCGGCTCAGCGCCTTTGCTTGGCCCGACGATGCCGCGATTTTCCAGTTCGTCCATGATGCGCGCGGCGCGTGTGTAACCGAGACGCAGTCGGCGTTGCAACAGTGAGACGCTTGCCTTTTGTTCGCTGCGGATGACTTCGATACATTGCTGAATCAAATCTTCGTCTTCATCAATGCCGCTCGGAATGTCGGACATGGCTGGTTTGGAAAGTTGCTGGTGAATTTCCATGTCGTAATTCGGTTTGCCCTGTTTGGCGATGAAATCCACGATGTTCTGGATTTCTTGGTCGGTAATCAACGCACCTTGCGCGCGAATCAATTTCGCCGAGCCGGGCGGCAGATAGAGCATGTCGCCTTTGCCGAGCAATTTGTCCGCGCCCATCGCGTCGAGAATTGTGCGCGAATCCACTTTGGCCGCGACTTGAAACGCGATGCGCGCCGGAATGTTCGCTTTGATGACGCCGGTGATGACATCCACGCTTGGTCGTTGCGTCGCGACGATGCAATGGATTCCTGCCGCCCGCGCCATTTGCGTGATGCGCGCGATGGCCATTTCCACGTCGGCGGGCGCGACGAGCATCAAATCCGCCAATTCGTCAATGATCACGACGATGTAACTTAATTTTTCAGGAATGACGATGTCTTCTTCGCGTGGTACGACAATTTCCTCGTCCACTTCCACGGCAAATCCTTCCGCGCCCGGCTCGACTTTTTCTTTTTTGCTCGTCAGCGGCAACTCGGGTTCCTGCGGCACGAGTTTTTTATTTGGCCGCCCGTTGAACGTGCCGATGTTACGGACACCAACGCGCGCAAAAATTTGATAGCGCTTTTCCATTTCGTTGACGACCCAGCGCAAGGCGAGAATGACTTTTTTCGGGTCGGTCACGACGGGCACGACGAGGTGCGGCAGCGCGTTGTAATGCTGAAGCTCGACGACTTTCGGGTCAATCATCACGAAGCGCAATTGGTCGGGCGAAAAACGGTAGAGCAACGACGCGATGATGGAATTGATGCAAACGGATTTGCCGGAGCCGGTGCTGCCGGCGATGAGCAAATGCGGCATTTCGGTCAAATCGGCGATGATCGGATGACCGTAAACGTCTTTGCCGAGCGCGATGGGCACTTTCGCCTTTGAACTGCGCCATTCGTCGGACTCGAACAAATCGCGCATGATAACTTTCGTTTTCACGGCGTTCGGCACTTCGACGCCGACGGAAGATTTTCCGGGCACAGGCGCAAGGATATGGATGCGTTCGGCTTTGAGCGCGGCGGCGAGATTGTTGGAAAGTCCCTGAATTTTTTCCAATTTCACGCCGGGCGCGGGATGCAATTCGTAGCGCGTGATGGTTGGACCTTTCGTGATGTCGCCGAGCGAAACTTCGATGTCGAATTGCGCGAGCGTTTGCTGCATGAGCCGCGCGTTGGCCATCAATTCTTCTTTCGATTCGGTCGGCTTGACAGTCAAATCGGGATGTTGCAGAAAATCGAGCGACGGCAATTGATAATTCCCGATGAGCGGCGTTTGTGCGACGGTGAGCGGTTTTTTGCGCGGCTTCGGTTTGGCCGGAGCGATGCCGGTGATTTTGATTTCCGTTTCCGGTTTCGGCTCGATTTTTTCTTCCGCAGACTTTTCCGATTTTTCGGTGTCGGCAATTTCACTTTTTGTTTCAGCCAATTTTTCTTCGGAGATTTTTTCGTCCGTTTTTCTGCCGAGAATTTCCTCGGTCGTCGCGGCGGAAATTTCTTTTGCCGGAATCACTTCACCTTCGTCAGCGGGCGCAATTTCCTTCGGCAAAGTTGTTTTACGAATTTTCGGGCCGCCGGACTTGCCGATTTGCGGCACGGACAAATCGCGCACGGTCGGTTCAGGAACAGGTTGTAAATCTGCGCCAAGGCCGGAACGCGCGACTTCCTCCTGCAATTGTTTCGCCTGTTTTTCCAATTCGCGTTTGCGGCGGTCGAGCGCGATTTCATCGTCGGATCTGTCCGGTTTGATTTCCGCGGATTTTTCCTTTTGCAGAAACGCGCGAATCCAGACGCCGAGTTGGAAATTAGTGAGAAACAGCAGACTGATCATACACAGTGTCGCTAAAACGATGGTCGCGCCAATCGGGCCGAGCAGCGAGAAGCCGAAATTGTAATTCCGCGTCTGGCCGTAAGTGAGCCAGCCGAGCCAGCCGCCGGTGCTTTGTGCGCCGATGGCTTCGTGAAAATGTCCGCGCACGCCGCCGTTATCCATCAGGTAAAGCAATCCGGTGATGGAAATCAGCAGCACGACCGACCACAGCAACGACCAGCGCAGGCGTTCGCGCAAATAGCCGAGAAAATTCAGCAGATAGGCCGCGCCAAACAATGCCAGTAGCGGCGGCAGCAAATACGCCGCTGCGCCAAGCAGATAAAACAGTCCGAAAGCCGACCACGCGCCGAGCAATCCAATCCAATTGTGCAATGGCTGGTTGACCTGGGTCGTCAGAAAGGAAATATCGCTGTGATCGAAGGAAAGTTGCGAAACCACCAGCAGCAACGCCGCCGCCAGCAGCGCGAGGCCGATGACGTCGTTCAAGCCGTGATGTGAGTCGGACGTCTTGCGTGACATGGCGGCAACGTAACAATTCAACGTGCGGGCGGCAAAGTCGAAATTGCGCCAAAATATGAAAATTGCAAAATCCGCAAAACTTTTGCAGCATTGCGGCATTTAACTTGGGATTTCAATACATGAAGGGTTTGGCTAATCTTCGCATAATGGCAGCGTTTGTGGTGCTGTTGTTTGTCCGCGCGGCGGCGGAAGCGCAAACCTTTGGCCTTTCCATTTCCAATTCGGCCAGTTCCATCCTCGTGAGCAATTCGGTGACTTACACGATTAACGTGACCAATCTGGGAACCGGCCTTGAAGATGCGCTGGTGACAAATTCATTTTCATCGTCCGTCAATTTCCTGAGCGCCAACGCGCCTTTTGCGACGACCAACAATATTGCTTTATTTGAACTCGGCCAGTTCAACGCCGGCGGAGTGGTGCAATTGGTATTGACCGTTGAGCCGCTGCAAGCCGGACCGCTTACCAATACGATTACAGTCATTGGGGAGAATTTTACAAACTTAACTTCCACCAATGTCATCGTTCAAGTGACCAACTTCGTCACTGAAGCCGATTTGGGTGTGTCAATTACCGGCCCGGCTCAAGCTGTCATCACCAACGATTGGATGACTTACGGAGTCAACGCAACAAATCTGGGGCCGAACACCGCGTCGAACGTGAAGCTGACCAATACGCTGCCAGCGGGCGTGATTTTGAAAGGCGTTTCGCCGACGAACAAAACTTTTTCCACCGTCGGCAGCAATTTGATCTTTAATTTAGGCACATTGACGAATGGCGGTTTCGCCAATCTGCAATTTACCATTGAGCCGACCAATATAGGAACATTGACTTTGGCCGCGTCCATCGGCACCGCCAGCATAGCGGACGCGAATCTCACGAATAATTTGGCCAGCACGAATCTCATGATCAGTGATTATCTTCCCGGCACGCTGGTGGCAGTCACGAATTCCGGCCAAGTCCTTAATTTGCAAAATGGTTTGACCGAACAATCCATTTTACTGTCGAACACTGGCGCAAATGACGTTCCTGCGGCGCGCGTGGTTGTGAGTGGCTTGACCAAACAATTGTTCAATGCAGTCGGCACCAACGAAAATAATCCTTTTGTTTATTACAGCGCCAATCTGGCGGCGGGAGAAAGTGTAAGCTTATTGCTGCAATATAGTCCTCGAGGCTCATTTCCCTTCACGAATGAACAGTTGCACGCTTTTGCCGTGCCGATGCCCGACTGGACTCCGCCAGCGGCGACAACGACCGGCACGAATCTCAACGTCTCCCGCATTGTACCGTTGACCAATGGCAACATGCTCATCGAATGGCGCGCCATCTCAAACCGGACTTACACGGTGGTTTACAGCGACGATGTCACCTTTTCAAACGCCATGATTGCGCCGCCGTCCATCGTGGCTCCGGCCAGCGAAGTGCAATGGATTGATTATGGGCCGCCCGAAACAATCAGTTCACCCGGCAACAGCCCGGCGCGATTTTATCGTGTTTTTCTAAACCCCTAATACCGTTCATCCATGGGTAAAAGCCGTTTCCAGAATCTGCTTGCGCGAAGTTTGACGGGTTGCGTTGCGTGCATGGCACTGACGGCTTCGGCACAATTGGATTTTGGCTCTTCGACCGCGTCATCCATGGACACTTTTGGCGGAAATCCTGATTCCTATGCGTTTATCAAAATTCCATCCGACACGGACGATTGGACGCGTCACTTTCGGATTGGAGCAATGGTTGGCATGAACATTCACGCCAATTTCAATGAAACCGGCTTGTTCAATGTGTCTGGCAACAAGGCGGCCAATGGAATTTACGATGACGGTTATGTGCGGCCGGATCAAACCGGTAGCACTGACGGCTACACGAGTTATTGGGGTTACAACAACGCGTCTCAAATTCAAGGCAACAATCTGCTCATGCACAGCACAACGTCTTTTTCCGAAGATGGCAGAGCTAATGACAATCATGGAGTATTTCCGGGATTCGAAATGGCTTATGGCGGCAATCTGTGGTATTGGAAGCACGCTCGCGTCGGCTGGGAACTGGGGTTTGGACTATTGCCCATCAGCGTTTCAGATAATAGCTCCATACAAACATCAGTCAGCCAAACAACTTTTACTTTTAACACCGGTGGCATTGTTGTTCCCAGCGCTCCTTACCCGGGGGGACCTGATGGTGGCTCTCTCATTTCCACCGCATACACTTCGAGCACGACTAATTTAAGCGGCACAATCACTGGCTCGCGCAAATTGGACGTGTTCCTCTCTACTTTGAGATTGGGACCCTCATTTTATTGGGACGTGACCGAACATGTCGGGTTCTCTTTGGGAGCCGGGCCAGCCATCGGTTTTGTGGCGGGCAAATATAAATATGACGAAATCATCACCCCGGACAACGGTGTCAGCGCTCACAATAAAGGCAGCTTTGACACGACTGGTTTTACATTTGGTGGTTATGTCAACGGAACCGTGATGTATCACATCATGGATTGGAACGGAAAGACGGGTGACATTTTTGCCGGCGCGCAATACATGCCCATGAAAGACGTGTCCTTCGGCAGCGGCGGCCGCGACGCGCAATTGCGTCTGGGCGGACAACTTTTATTTTCCGTCGGCATCAACTGGCCGTTTTGAGCTTTGATGTGTCTTGAGACAAAGTTATTGCGATTTGGACTTGTCAGGTCGAGCAATCAAAGTATCCTCTCTGGGCTGCCAGAAAGGCGGAAAATTTTGAGGAATGACGCTTTCAAATTTTCCGCAAACGTTGCGCGGTTAGCTCAGTGGTAGAGCACCACATTGACACTGTGGGGGTCAAAGGTTCGAACCCTTTATCGCGCACCATTCCGCAACTTTTCCGCGCCATCGGAGTTTGATGCAATAAGCCGCATGAACAAAATCCATCC
>DASZXB010000092.1:0-23996 GCA_035546095.1 Verrucomicrobiia bacterium
CCGGCGAACGTCGCGGCAATTAGGCCGCGAGAGCTAATTCTTCGTTAGCAGTTTTGTTTTGATTGATTTTTAACGGGGCCAACAATCATCCCCGGCATGCCGCCTCTGGCGCATTCATCAGGTCGAAACCAGTGCGCCCCCTAAATTCGGCGAGAATATAATCGTTTAATTCGATGCAGCGGTCAAATAAAACAAAAACGCGGCTGAAATTTCTTCCAGCCGCGCTTGAATTTCCCGGTTCCTCGAAAATGGATTAGTAATCCATTCCGCCCATGCCGCCGTGGCCGCCGGGCATTGGCGCTGCCGGTTTATCTTTTTCCGGCGCGTCGGTGATGAGGCATTCGGTCGTGAGCAAGAGGCCCGCGATGCTTGCCGCGTTTTGCAGCGCGCTGCGCGTGACTTTCTTCGGGTCAACGACGCCGGCTTTCACGAGGTCTTCATATTCGCCGGTGGCGACGTTGTAACCTTCGTTGCCTTTGGATTTCTTGACTGCTTCGACAATCACGCTGCCTTCGACTCCCGCGTTCGCCGCGAGCGAGCGCAACGGCGATTCCACCGCGCGTTTGATGATGCCGATGCCGATGGTTTCGTCTTCGTTCGCACCTTTGACGGCTTCAATCGCCGAAATCGTGCGGATCAAAGCGACACCGCCGCCGGCGACAATTCCTTCTTCCACAGCCGCGCGGGTCGCGTGCAACGCGTCTTCCACGCGCGCTTTCTTTTCCTTCATTTCCGTTTCAGTCGCCGCGCCGACGTTGATGACGGCCACGCCGCCAGCCAACTTCGCGAGACGTTCCTGCAATTTTTCACGGTCGTAATCTGAAGTCGTTTCTTCAATCTGGCGGCGGATTTGATTCACGCGGCCTTGAATGTCCGAAGATTTTCCGTTGCCTTCGACAATCGTCGTGTTTTCTTTGTCAACGACGACCGATTTCGCGCGGCCCAAATCGGTCAATTCAACGCCTTCGAGCTTGATGCCCAAATCTTCGCTGATGAATTTTCCGCCGGTGAGCACCGCGAGGTCCTGCAACATTTCCTTGCGACGGTCGCCGAAGCCCGGCGCTTTGACCGCGCAGACGTTGATCGTGCCGCGCAATTTATTTACAACCAAAGTCGCGAGCGCTTCGCCTTCGACTTCTTCGGAAATGATGAGCAACGGCTTGCCGAGCTTCGCGGTTTTTTCGAGAATCGGCAGCAAATCTTTCAAGCTGCTGATTTTTTTCTCGAAAATCAAAATGTAACAATCCTCGAGCTTCGCTTCCATCGTGTCCGCGCTGGTGACGAAATACGGCGACAGATAACCTTTGTCGAACTGCATTCCTTCCACCACGTCGAGCGTCGTCTCGATGGACTTGGCTTCTTCGACGGTGATCGTGCCGTCTTTGCCGACTTTATCCATCGCGTCGGCGATTTTGTCGGCGATGTCATAATCCCAGTTCGCCGAAACCGCCGCGACCTGTTTGATTTCTTCTTTGTCCTTAACTTTTTTGGCGATCTTGTCCAACTGGCCGACGGCGGCTTCAACCGCCTTGCCGATGCCGCGTTGAATGCCAATCGGGTTCGCGCCCGCCGTGACGAATTTCAAGCCTTCGCGATAAATGGATTCCGCGAGAACCGTCGCCGTCGTCGTGCCGTCGCCCGCCGTGTCGCTGGTTTTGCTGGCGACTTCGCGGACCATTTGCGCGCCCATATTTTCGTAGGGGTCTTCCAATTCGATTTCCTTCGCGACCGTGACGCCGTCTTTGGTCACCGTCGGCGAACCGAATTTTTTGTCAATCACGACGTTGCGGCCTTTCGGACCGAGCGTCGCGACGACCGCTTTGGAGAGCTTGGAAACGCCGCGCAGAATGCTCTGCCGCGCCGCTTCATCGAACAATAATTGTTTTGCTGCCATAAATTAGTGGATAGTTATTTGTTGATGGTTGATAGATTTATTCAAGGATGGCGACCAGGTCGTCCGAGTTGAAAATTTTGTATTCCTTGCCGTCAATTTTGATTTCCGTGCCGCCGTATTTGGAGACGAGCACGCGGTCGCCTTTTTTCACTTCAAAAGGAACTTTCTTGCCGGAATCATCCGTCTTGCCCGTGCCGAGCGCGACGACGATGCCTTCCTGCGGTTTTTCCTTCGCGGTATCGGGGATGATGATGCCGCCTTTTTTGACTTCCTTCTCTTCGACAGGTTCGACAAGAATCCGGTCGCCGAGCGGTTTGATGTTCAGTGCCATACTATTTTGTTTTGTTGTTGTGTTTGTTACTAACTTAATTAACTCCCAATCCGCACTCGCGGCGGGAAAAGTGTTTTCAATTGTGAACTAATTGATACATATAACTGCTCGCACTAATTTTATTAAGCGTGCAATGTTTTGTAAGCGCGTTTGTCCTCATCCAAAATTGAGTAATTCCCGTCTGAAATTTCTGAAGTGAAAGCAACGGAATAATCAATAATTGAATAGTTATTCCGTCGTAAAACAATTTTGGTTAAATCTTCAAAAATTTCATGCCATACGCCGTCCGTAAATTGATTTGATTCACCAACAAAAATTAATTCTACCGTTGCAATTGGAGCAGCGGTGAAATGAATGCTTGCCGAGAATGACAAACCGTGATGGTTTGTTGTGCCGCGATATAATTGGCTCGTTTCCGTTTCGCGCACGAGCCGCCAATCGCCATTTAATCCTTCCAGATGATAGTGTGGCATAATCTTATTTCTTCTCATCCACCACTTCCGCGTCAATCACGCCTTCGTCCTTCTTTTCTTCGGACTTCGGCGCGTCGCCTTGCGGTTGTGCGCCCGCTTGTTTGTCAGCTTGCGCTTTCGCGGCGGCGGCTTTGTAAATCTCCGCGCTCACGGCTTGCCACGCTTCGTTGAGTTTTTCGCTCGCGGATTTGATGGCCGCCGTGTCGCTGCCTTTCAACGCCTCTTTCACCGCGTTGGCCGCGTCTTCGATTTTCTTTTTGTCGCCTTCGGAAATCGTGGCCTGATTGTCTTTCAACATTTTTTCGGAACGATACACCGCGTTGTCCGCTTCGTTGCGCGTTTCGATTTCTTCCTTCTTCGCCTTGTCCTCGTCCGCGTGCAATTCGGCGTCCTTCCGCATCTTCTCCACTTCGTCCTTCGAGAGACCACTGCTGGCCGTGATGGTGATTTTTTGTTCCTTGCCCGTGCCGAGGTCTTTCGCGCCGACGTGCAAAATGCCGTTGGCGTCAATGTCAAACGTCACCTCGATCTGCGGCACGCCGCGCGGCGCGGGCGGAATGTCCGTGAGCTGAAATTTGCCGATGGTCTTGTTGTCTTTGGAGAATTGACGTTCGCCCTGCAACACATGAATTTCCACGCCCGGCTGATTGTCGCTCGCCGTCGAGAAAATTTCCGATTTGCGCGTCGGAATCGTCGTATTACGTTCAATCAATTTGGTGAACACGCCGCCGAGCGTTTCGATGCCCAGCGACAACGGCGTCACGTCCAGCAACAAAACGTCTTTGACTTCGCCCTTCAACACGCCGCCTTGAATCCCCGCGCCAATCGCCACCACTTCATCCGGATTCACGCCCTGATGCGGCGGTTTGTTGACGAGTGATTCCGCCGTTTCGACCACGCGCGGCATCCGCGTCATGCCGCCGACCAGCACGAGTTCATTGATTTTACTCACGTCCATGCCTGCATCGGCCAGACACGCTTTCGTCGGCTTGATCGTGCGCTCGAACAAATCATCGCAAAGCTGCTCCATTTTCGCGCGCGTCAAAACCTTTTGGATGTGCTTCGGCCCGCTCGCGTCCGCCGTGATGAACGGCAGATTGATGTCGTATTGCTGCGCGGACGACAGCGCGATTTTCGCTTTTTCCGCTTCTTCCTTGATGCGTTGCAGCGCGTCCGGCTGCTTCCGCAAATCCATGCCGGAATCCTTTTTGAATTCGTCGAGAATCCAATCCATGATACGATTGTCCCAATCGTCGCCGCCCAAATGCGTGTCGCCGTTCGTCGCCTTCACCTCAAAAACGCCGTCGCCGATTTCCAAAACGGAAATATCGAACGTGCCGCCGCCCAAGTCATAGACCGCGATTTTTTCATCCTTCTTTTTGTCCAGACCGTAAGCCAGCGAAGCCGCCGTCGGCTCGTTGATGATGCGCAGCACTTCCAGACCCGCGATGCGCCCGGCGTCCTTCGTCGCCTGCCGTTGCGAATCATTGAAATACGCCGGCACGGTGATGACCGCCTGCGTGATTTTTTCGCCGAGCCGCGTTTCCGCGTCGGCCTTGAGCTTGGCGAGAATCATCGCCGAAATTTCCGGCGGCGAAAATTGTTTCGCCTTGCCGTCCACTTCCACTTCAATCGCCGCGTCGCCGTTGCTGGCTTTCACGACTTTGTAAGGCACGCGCTTGATTTCCTCGCCGATTTCGTCAAATTTGCGTCCCATGAAACGCTTCACGGAATAAATCGTGTTGCGCGGATTCGTGACCGCCTGCCGCTTCGCCGCGTCGCCCACCACGCGCTCGCCGGATTTCGTGAACGCCACGACCGACGGCGTGGTGCGTTTGCCTTCCGAATTTTCCAACACGAGCGGTTCGCCGCCTTCCATCACGGCCATGCAGGAATTCGTCGTGCCTAAATCAATGCCTAATACTTTTGCCATAAAAAATCTTTCGTAAATTGGTTGCGATTAAACTGCTGAAAACTCTTACGCAGCTAAAGTGCCGAACCGTGTCATTTCATGAGAAATGCGAAAATCCATTGCAAATAAAGGATGAAATCGAATTTCGAATCAATTGTTGTCAAATCGAAAACTGCGCCAAAAGCGTCGCATTGGCACAGCGAGAAGGAATTGTGGCGCAGTTCTTCAGAAGTCCAAAATGTGACCGAAACCGGAACATCATGAAGTGATGACTGAAAATAGCCCGCAGTTTTCAACTGCGGGGCAAAATGAAAACAGGCAAAGCCCCGAAGGGGCGGCTGAAATTGGAAATTCTTTCAGCCGTCCTTTCAGGACTCGATGGATTTGGTTTGTTTTCCAGCCGTTGAAATGGCGGGCTATTTTCATTTCGTCCCTGCGGGACACCAAAAAAGCATGGTTTGCAACATTTAATAAAATTTAAGTTGACTTCAATTTTATTCAGTTATATAAAGTTCAAAACGATTTGAATTTTATTGAATGAGCGATTCCGACAAAAAGCCATGGACGGATTTTCTGGAAGATGAAGATTTGGCGTTCGTCAAACGCTTCATTTTGTTTTCCGGCTCGCTCAAGGATTTGGCGGACGCCTATAACGTTTCCTATCCCACGCTGCGGCTGCGGCTCGACCGGCTGATTGAAAAAATCAAAATCCTCGACAGCCAGAAAATTGACGACGATTTCGAGCGCCAGCTTCGCGCGCACTTTGCCGACGGGAAACTGGACTCGCCGGTTTTCAAAAAACTTTTGACGGCTTATCAAAATCAAAAGAAAGGAACGAAATGAAAAAATTATTTCAAATCGGATTGCTGCTTTGGCTGGCGGCAAACGCAAACGCGCAGGAAAATTCGGCGCAAAACGCGCCGAAGGTTTTGCACACTTACGATTGGAAAGATTTGAACGTGCAATCCACAAATTGCCAAATCCAAATCGTTTCAATGGATGGAATGTCGGTTTTGAAAATTGAAAACACAAATCGATCTCGTTTGGAGCTTCCTTTAATAATTATTACCAATGCCTTACTTATTCAAAAAACTACTCTGATCTCAGATGAAATAAAATATGTGAGCGTGGTTGGAGATTACGATAAAACGCCACTTGGCGGAAATGTTGTTAGTTTTGGGCCGTGGAGACATGGCGAATTAAGATTATTGAAAATTAGTCCATCAATTGTTGTCGGCGGAGATGAAGTTACTAACCGTTTCAAGGCGGATTCGGATTTGGACGGCACGTCCAACTGGGAACGTTTTCAGATAAAAATTCCAAAAACAACAAATCAATCAATTAAAATGGAATTAAGAATTTTTTTACCTTCCATAGGAACAGTTTTTCTCCGTCCAATAAAACTTTTGGGAACTGCAGAAAGTTCAAATTGGTGGACACCTGAGCAAAGCGGAATGATTGGCGGCATTGCCGGTTCAATCATCGGCTGTCTCGGCGGCTTGATTGGTTTGCTGGCTTCAAGAGGCAAAGCGCGCAAATTGGTTTTGGCGCTGGTAAAAATTTTCATCGTGCTGGGAATTTTTCTTTTGCTCACAGGCATCGTCGCCGCCGCGACCAAACAACCTTACGCCGTTTATTATCCGTTGCTGCTGATGGGATTTATTCTCACGGTGGTTTTTTCCGTGAACCTGCCTTCAATCCAACGCCGTTACGACGAATTGGAAATCCGTCGCATGACTTCGCTGGACGCGAGTTGAGTAAGATTTCCTTGTCAAAATCAAGACGGTGTTGTAATACAGTTCTGTATGACAAAACTTTTTTCCGTCCGTGCGCGACCTTCGCTCATCTCGACGATTGACGCCCGCGCCGCGCGTCTCGGCCAGGACCGCTCGAAATATATTTTGTCGTTGGTGGAGCGCGATTTGTCCGAGGAGGAAAAACCGCGCAAACACAAATTCGCTTCGCACGATTTGATGGGCTGCGTCAGCATCGGCAACGGCCCCGCCACGAATGAGAACACGCGCCGCATCATCCAACAGCGATTAAAAGCGCGTCGTGAAAAAAATCGCTGACACCGGCCTCTTGCTGGCCGCGATGGATAAACTCGATTTCTTTCACGATTGGGCCGTGAAAGAATTTGAGACTCACGCGCCATTCGTTACTTGTGACGCCGTGCTGGTTGAACTGGCGTTTCATCTGGATGACGCGGCGTTGGCGATGAATTTGATAGAGCGCGGCGATTTGATTCTGGATTTCAATCTGACCGCCGAATTTACTTCCGTGCTGGAATTATTGCATAAATATCGCGACCGAAAAATGGAGCTGGCCGACGCGTGTCTCGTGCGCATGGCGGAATTAAATTCCCGATGCAAAATCTGGACGGTTGACTGCGAAGATTTTTCCGTTTATCGGCGGCACGGAAGACAAATCGTGCCGTGCGAATTTCCGCCGAAAAAATAATTATTTGCTTCCCGGCTTCATCGCCGGAATTGCTTTCAAATCCGGCGGCAAATTTTTTTCTTCAAACGTCTCGACTTGCAACGACAGCAAACTCACAAACGGCACGACGAATTTCACCGCGCCGTTCGAGCGGTCCACAATCGCCGCCACGCCGACCACATAGCCACCGTTCGCGTGAACAATGTCAATCGTCTCCTGCGCGCGCCCGCCTTTCGTCACAACATCTTCCACGACGAGAATTTTTTCGCCGGCGGAAATTTTGAATCCGCGCCGCAACACCAGTTTGCCGTCTTCCTTTTCCGGAAAAATAAATCGTGAACGCAATTGCCGCGCAACTTCCTGTCCAATCACCAACCCACCAATCGCCGGCGCAATGACAGTTTGCGTTTCAAATTTTTCGATTTTTTTCGCCAGCGCCGCTCCGAGTTTTTCCACGACGGGCATTTGTTGCAGCGCCAGCGCGCATTGGAAAAATTGGCGGCTGTGCAAGCCGCTGCGCAAAATGAAATGCCCTTCGAGCAACGCGCCACTGTCGCGGAAAACTTGGAGAACTTCGTCTTGTGTCATCACGCGGAAATTTTAAGTTGAAGAATTCAACTTCAAAGACAATTTTGCCAAAGACACAAAGTTGAGACAGGATTCACAGGATTTTCAGGATTTTTTTCTAAAAATTCTTTAATCCGGTTAATCTTGTTAATCCTGTCATTTTTTCTCTGTGCCTCCGCGCCTCTGTGGCTAATCTTTCGGCATGTTGAAATGGTTCAAACTGCTCGTTGCGATTTTGCTGCTGCCGGTCTGTGCGGGCGCAGCGATGGCGTTGTGGCACGTGTTGTGCGCGAGCGGCGGCGCGGACACGACGTGGGTTCCATTTCTCGGCGGGGCGGCGTGTTGGTGCGTCATTTTTTTCCTGCTGCCCAAACCGATGTGGATTTACGTCTTCGGCCATGAATTAACGCACGCGCTGTGGACGTGGCTGTTCGGCGGTTCGGTCAAACGCATGAAGGTCACTTCGAGCGGCGGGCACGTCGTCATTTCCAAAATAAATTTCGTCATCACGCTCGCGCCGTATTTTTTTCCGCTTTACGCCATCATTGTCATCCTGATTTTTGCGTTGGGCAATTGGATTTGGCATTGGCAGCGATTTCTCGTTTTCTTCCATTTGCTGCTCGGCGCAGCCTACGCGTTTCACGTTACACTGACGTTTCACACGCTGCAAACGCGGCAGACGGATATCACGTCGCAGGGCTATTTGTTTTCGGCGGCGATCATTTTTCTCGGCAACGTCATGGCGCTGCTCTTCGGAATTCCATTGTTGGCGTCGAAAATCGGCGTTTTGGACGCGCTGTGCTTCTGGCTGGCGGATACGGAAAAAATTATTTTTTGGCTGCAAAAGGCGTTTTGAGCGACGGGTAAAGTTTTTGTCAACAATTCAGTCTTGAATTATCGCGCGTTTCGGTTCAAATCTTGGGTCGCACGTTATGGACTTGGCTGACATTTTGAGCAAAGAGCAAATCCTTCCCGATTTACGCTCGACGAACCGCTGGGAAGCCATTGACGAATTGATCAATAATCTCGTCACCACAGGAAAACTTCAGGCCGCTGACCGCGACGCTGTGACCGCCGCTGTCAAGAAACGTGAGACGTCCATGTCCACCGGCATCGGTTTTGGCATCGGCATCCCGCACGCCTCGACCGATTTGATTCACGAAGTCGTCGGCGCGCTGGGCCGTTCCAAGACCGGCGTCAACTTCGACGCGCTTGACAATCAGCCGGTCAAACTCGTCATGCTCTTCCTCGTGCCGCAGGGACAATTTCAAAAACATCTTCACACGCTCGCCAACATCGCCAAGCTGCTGCACAAGGCAGATTTCCGGCAGGCGCTCGAACAGGCGCCCGACGCCGAAGCGATGCTCAACATCATCCGCGAATACGGGAAAAAATAGTCCGTGATTCGTTAATTGGTTGAATCGTTGAATCGTTGCGCCATTCACGCTATTCTGCCGATTCAACGACTTAACAATGTAACGATTCAACGAATCTTGCTTCCGCACAAACAAATTGAATCCGCCTTGCAAACCGCTGTCGGCGCGGTTTTGCCAGATGCTGATGTTTCTGCCCTCTTCGTTCGTCCATGCCCCGACCCGAAATTTGGCGATTACCAAAGCAATGCGCTGATGTCGCTGGCAAAACAACGCAAAATGAACCCGCGCCAACTCGCCGAAAATATTTTGGCAAAACTGGATGTTTCGGACATTTGCGGAAAAGTAGAAATCGCGGGCGCTGGCTTCCTAAATTTTCGACTAGAAAATTCTGCGTTGGAAGAGGTTTTGCAATCCGCCACGCGCGGCGAACATTTATTTTTTGAAAAATTTTCACAACCCAAAACTGTCGTCCTCGATTTCAGTTCCCCAAATGTCGCCAAGCCGATGCACGTCGGTCACATTCGCAGCACGGGCATTGGCGACGCGCTGCAACGCACGCTGCGATTGCTCAGCCACAAGGTCATTTCCGATAATCATATCGGCGATTGGGGCACGCAATTCGGCAAATTGCTGCTCGGCTGGAAAACCATTTTGAACCGCGCCGAATTGGAACGCGACGCGATTGCCGAACTCGAACGCCTTTACAAAATCATCAATGCCGAGTGCGACGCCAACCCCGCGCGGCTCGAAGCCGCCAAGGCCGAATTGGTAAAACTGCAATCCGGCGACGCCGAAAACATTGCCATCTGGCGCGAAATGATTGCGCTGTCCCAAAAACAATTCGACGAAATTTACGGACGGCTCGGCGTTAAATTCGACGTCACGCTCGGCGAAAGTTTTTACAATCCGCAACTCGCCGGCGTCGTCAACGATTTGCTCGCCAAAAAAATCGCGCGCGAAAGCGAAGGCGCGGTCGGCGTGTTCAGCGACGGCTCACTGCCGCCGAAAGAAGACCCGTTCCTCGTGAACCGTGACGGCGAATGGATCGCCGACCCCGCGCTCATCCGCAAAAGCGACGGCGGTTTCAATTACATGACGACGGATTTGGCGACGATTGATTATCGCCTCAAAACGTGGTCGCCGGACGAAATCGTCTATGTCGTGGACGACCGGCAAGCCGCGCATTTCAAAAAACTGTTCGCCATTTTTGCGCGCTGGAAAAAGGACGACGCCAAAAAAGCGAAACTGGTCCATGTCGGGTTCGGAAAAATTTTAGGCGACGACGGCAAGCCGTTCAAAACGCGCAGCGGCGACACGGTGAAACTCGCCGATTTGCTCGACGAAGCCGAGGAG
The DNA here is from genome assembly GCA_035546095.1 of Verrucomicrobiia bacterium. Taxonomy (GTDB): domain Bacteria; phylum Verrucomicrobiota; class Verrucomicrobiia; order Limisphaerales; family UBA11358; genus UBA11358. Next base: position 10,346 of record DASZXB010000092.1, read on the forward strand.
CGCGCGTTCAAAATTGTTTCCGAAAAAAGTCCTGAATTGCCCGAAGCGCAGCGCAAGGAAATCGCGCACGTCGTCGGCCTCGGCGCGGTGAAATACGCCGACCTGCTGCCGAACCGCCAGAGCGATTACGTTTTCAGTTGGGACAAAATGCTCGCGCTGCAAGGCAACACCGCGCCGTATCTGCAATATGCCTACGCGCGCATCAAAAGCATTTTCAGAAAATCGGAAACATTCAACATTCAACATTCAACGCCCAATATTCAATTAACGGCAAATGAAGAAATCGCGCTGGCAAAACATTTGTTGAACTTTGGCCTCACGCTCGAAGCCGTCGCGGACGAAATTCGTCCGAATTATCTTTGCAATTATTTATTTGAACTCGCCGGCAAATTCACATGCTTCTACGAAAATTGCCCCGTGCTGAAAGCGGAAGACGAAACCACGCGCCACTCGCGTCTCGCGCTATGCGATTTGACCGCGCGCGTTTTGAAACAAGGGCTGGACGTTCTCGGAATCGAAGTCGTGGAGCAGATGTGATTGCTCTTTCTAATGGTTTTGATGTCTTTTTAATTGCGTTCTTATTTTTTTCTCGCTCTAAGCGAGGTTGAAAGTTGCCTGTGAATAATTTTAATTGTTTGTAACTTGAAGTTTCATTGGCCGTTGATAAAAAATCAGTTTGTTTTAAACATTAAATTATACACCTATGAAAAGAATTCTTACTTCAACTATTGCCCTTGCGGCTCTTTCAATCACGGTTAGCAAAGCGGATACTATCGCGCAGTGGACTTTTGAGAACACAGCAAACACTGCCGGGTTGACTCTTGCACCTGGTGCCAATACTTCCCCCGGAACCGTTCTAGCCGATAGTGGCTTGAATTCCAGTAGCAGTTTGGCCAGCGGACTTCATGTAACCGCATCAACTTATAGCACTCCGGCGGGAGATTTGGATCCTACCATTGCTGCTTTGGATCCTGGAGCCGGCGGTGCCAACGCATCTTCTTCTCTTCATGGGTTCAGCGCGACTGGTTGGTCAGTCGGCGACTATTGGTCATTCACTAGCAGCACACTCGGTTTTTCTGGCGTCACAATCGCGTTCGATCAAGCGGGCAGCAACACCGGCCCAGCGAACTTTGGTCTGAGTTACAGCATAGACGGCGGCGCCTTTACTCAGTTTGCAACCTATTCAGTTGTATTAAGTGCTTGGAACACGTCATCGGCTCAGCCGTCCAGTTTGGTTTTTGCAGGCGGCGGGGCTTTTGACAACGCTAATACAATCACTTTCGAGCTTGTTGATTTGGATACCACGTCAATAAACAACGGCACCGTTGCTGCAGGTGGCACGGATCGCGTTGACAACTTCACTGTTGTGTCAGTGCCCGAACCTTCAACAATCGCCGTTGCAACTTTAGGAAGTTTGCTCGGCTTCGTTGCCCTTCGTCGTAAGAAATAACACCTTTTTCAAACAAAAAAGAGCCGGATTTCTCCGGCTCTTTTCTTTTTGTCTCTTCTGACTTTTCTCAACTCAACCGCATCGGCATGACGACGTAGAGGAAAGGCCCGTTGATTTTAAGTACGCCCGGACTTAATTCGTCAATCAATTCAAAAAAGACTTCATCCTCCGTCAACGCATTGAGCGCCTCGATGAGATAACGCGGATTGAAGGCGATAGCCATTTCCTTGCCTTTGTAATTCACCGCCAGCGTTTCACGCGCCTCGCCGACTTCCGGCGCATTGGCGGTGATGGCGAGATTATTTTTTCCGAACGCCAGCTTGACGGAATTCGCCTTGTCGCTGGTCATGATTTCCGCACGGCGCAACGCCTGCAAAAATTCCTCGCGCACGAGCGCAATCCGCTCTTTCGCTTCCGCCGGAATGACCTGCTTGTAATTCGGGTAATTTCCTTCGATCAATTTCGTGACGAGCAGAACGCAAAATCCTTTGTCGTCTTTCAACGCGAACGACGCCTGATTCTCGGCGAATTTGATTTCCACCTCGCCTTTGTCCTGCATCAGCCGGTTCAATTCGTTCACCGCTTTGGCCGGCACAATGAATTCGCCTTCGCTCTTTTCCGAAATGTCCACTTCCTCGTCCACCAACGCTAAGCGCCGTCCGTCCGTGGCGACCATCGTCATCTTGTTATCCTTCAAATTGATGAAAATGCCGTTCAAAACATAGCGTGTTTCGTCCGTCGAGACCGCAAACGACGATTTCTTCAACATCGTTTTCACCGTTTCTTGTTGCAGCGAAACTTTCCGGTCGTCCTTGAATTTCGGCAGCGGCGGAAATTCGTCCGCGCTCAATCCGTGGATTTTGTAGAACGAAGAATTGCAACGAACGGCGCAGACATTTTTTTCGTCCACTTCGATGTCTATTTCGCTTCCTCCAAGTTCACGCACAATGCCAAAAAGTTTTTTCACCGGCACTGTGGTTGCGCCGGTCTTTTTCACCTTGGCTTCCACGGAACACGTCACGGTCACGTCCAAATCCGTAGCGGTTAATTCGAGACGGTCTTTATCTGCGCGCAACAAAACATTGGACAAAATCGGCAGCGTCGTGCGCGAACCGACGACATTCTGGACAGCTTGCAGCCCGGTAAGGATTTGATCTTTGGTGATGGTCAGGTTCATGCGCGGTTAATAGTATTTTTTATCTTAAAAAATGTCTTATTATTAAGGGCTGTGAATAAGGCAAACAACTCCGCGTGTCAAGGACACCGCAGCAGATTTCGCGTTTGCCGAATTCATGAAGTTGAAAATAAAGCAGAAAGAAAATTTTGAAAGCATAAGTTGTTGGCACTTTGAACAACTCATTCACAAACGGCTGGCAACTTATTTGGAGAGTTGTGCACGCCGGACGATTTCCGGCAATGCGGAACAAACAAAATCAATTTCTTCCGCTGTCGAATCGCGGCCAAGCGAAAATCTCACGAGCGAATTCGCTAAATCTTCTTTGCCAATCGCCACGATGACGTGCGATGGATTCAATGAACCGGCCGAACACGCCGAACCGCTCGACGCGCAAATGCCTTCCACATCCAATCCAGCCAGCAACGCAATGCTGTCCGCGCCGCGAACGACAAAGGAAACCATGTTCGCCAGACAATTTTCGCGCGGTGAAACCATTTCGCAGCCGTCAATTTTTTCAATCGCCGAAATCAATTTATTTGCGAGCGGTTTCAGTTTCAATTCGTCAAAAACCGGCGGCTTCACAAATTTTTCCAGCGCGGCGACGAGGCCGATGATTCCCGCAACGTTTTCCGTTCCCGCGCGCCGCTCGTTTTCATGTCCGCCACCAAATAGAATCGGGTCGGGATGCAGCGGCGATTTGACCCAGAGCAAACTCGCGCCTTTCGGCCCGTGAAATTTGTGAGCGCAGCAAACAGAAACCAAATCCGCGTTGAATTGCGCGACATTTTCAAATGGTGCTTTGCCGAGCCATTGAACCGCGTCCGTGTGAAAAATGATTCCGTGTTCACGGCAAATTTTTCCCAATTCAGAAATCGGTTGAAGCGTGCCGATTTCATTGTTCGCTGCCAAAACGGAAACCAAAATCGTGTCTTTGCGAAGCGCTTTTCGCAAATCGTCCGGCGAAACGCGCCCGGCGGAATCCACCGGCAAACGTGTGACTTCAAAACCTTCGCGTTTTTCGAGATAATTGAAACAATCCAAAACCGCGTGATGCTCGACGACGCTCGTGATTAAATGTTTGCCTTTGGATTTTAGATTTCGCGCTGTGCCAAAAATCGCGAGGTTGTTCGATTCCGTTCCGCCGCTGGTGAAAATGATTTCACTCGGTTTCGCGCCGAGAAATTTCGCCGCGCGATCGCGCGCGTCGTCGAGCAAAGCGCGCGCTTTTCTGCCGACGTGATGGACGGACGAGGGATTTCCCCAAATTTCGCCGAGAAACGGCAGCATCGCCTCGCGCACGCCCGCGTCGAGCGGCGTGGTGGCGTTGTAATCGAGATAAATCGTGCGCGGCATTTGCAATTTACAAATTACGACTTACGATTTACGCGAAACAGAAAAATCGTCAATGGAAACGAAAGTTAAAATCTGTGGCATCACGAATCTTGCCGACGCACAGGCCGCCGTCGCGGCGGGCGTGGATGCGCTGGGCTTCAATTTTTACGAAAAAAGTCCGCGCCACATTTCCGTCGAACAAACGGCGGAAATTTCGCGGCAACTGCCGCCGTTCGTTTTGCGCGTCGGTGTTTTTGTGAACGCGCCACCCGAATTGGTCCTGCGCGCGATTGCGTCCGTCGGCTTGACGATGTTGCAATTTCACGGCGACGAACCGCCGGAATTTTGCGGGCAATTCGGTTTGATGAGCATGAAAGCGTTTCGCATCCGCGATGAACATTCGCTGGCGCAAATTCCGAATTACATGACCGACGCGTATTTGCTCGACGCCTTTTCGTCGGACGAATTTGGCGGCACGGGCAAAAAATTCAACTGGGACCTGGCGATTGCCGCGCAAAAATTTGGCAAGCCGATTTTTCTCGCGGGCGGCCTGACGCCGGAAAACGTCGCCGACGCCGTGCGCAAAGTGCATCCGTTTGCGGTGGACGTTTCCAGCGGCGTGGAGTCTGCGCCCGGCAAAAAAGACCACGCGAAAGTAAAAGCGTTTATCAATGCCGTGCGGGAAGCTTCAAAAGACTAATGGGAGATTGTGCAGCCTGTCATGGTGTTAGACCACACGTAAAGGGTCAGCGTCTGGAGAGTGCCACCCCTGCGATGATGAGCATGAACCCTCCGATACGAGACAGCGATACCGGCTCGCGCGAAAGCCCCATAAGCCCAAATTGGTCGATGGCCAGAGCGGCGGCACTCTGACCTAGAACCATCAGAACGGTAGCCTGACCAGCGCCGATTTTCGGAAAGACAAAGGCCGCAGCGAGAATGATGGTAAATCCACAGAAGCCTCCGGCGTAAAGCGACCACGGAGTGCCAGCCGGAAAGAAAGTGGCAGTCGAGCGAGTGGTGAAAAATAAGACGAACGCCCCAAAGAGCACGATGCTCGTATTAACGACCAGCGCGGGACCAAGACCGGTGCGAGCAGACAGGCCGCCATTGGCGGCGGACTGGAACGCAGTTGCCACGCCAGCGGCGATGGCGGCAAGTGCAAAGAACAGGTTCATAATCAGTTGAATCTTTCCAAAACCATTTACCCGCACAAGCAAGAAAATATTTGAGGCCTCTGAAAAAGTGTTGCTGACATGCTGCCGGCAGCACTTTGCCTTTGCGTTCTTTCGCGGTTAAAGTTTTACTCGCAAAATGAAAACCGTTCACCGCTGTCCGTGGCCGACGCAGGCCAACATGATTCGTTATCACGACGAGGAATGGGGCGCGCCGGTGCATGACGACCGGTTGCTGTTTGAATTTCTGATGCTCGAAGGCGCGCAGGCGGGCTTGAGCTGGCAGACGATTTTGAACAAGCGCGAACATTATCGCGCCGCGTTTGACCATTTTGACGCGGAACGCATCGCGCGCTACGGCGAAAAGAAAATCGCGCAACTGCTCGCCAACGAAGGCATCGTCCGCAATCGCCTGAAAATCCGCGCGACGATTCAAAACGCCCAGGCGTTTCTGAAAGTGCGGGACGAATTTGGCAACTTCGACAAATATCTTTGGCGATTTGTGGACGGCAAACCTATTGTCAACCGGCGCAAAAGCATGAAGGAAATTCCCGCGCGCACGGCAATTTCCGACGCGATGAGCAAGGATTTGTTAAAGCGCGGTTTCAAATTTGTCGGCTCGACGATTTGTTACGCGCACATGCAAGCCACCGGCATGGTGAACGACCATTTGGTGACGTGTTTCCGGCACAGGGAGCTTTGTCGAACAAATTTGTGAGACAAATTTACAAGGAACGAGCGCGGACTTTTAGAGCAATTCCGGCAAATTCCGCGCGCCGTGAAGCAAGCGCACAAAAAACACATCGTTCTTCCTGATTTGGTAGAACAAAATATAATTTTCAAATCCGCCGACAACCAAGCTGCGGATTTCCGGTTGCGATAAATCTTTTCGCAGCCGCCCGATTTGCGGATTGGCCGAAATCAGTTTGTAAGTTTCGACGACTTGATTTTCAAACCGGATGGAAAGTTCGGGCGTGACTTCGCTTGCGAAATAACCCACCACCTCCGCAAAGTCATCTTCAAAGACCGAACTGAAAACGATTTTCATCGGCGCGCTTTAGCGGCTAATTCGCGCAAGCGGGCGACGCCGCCCGGCTTTTCTTCGCCGTTCAAGCCTTCGGCAATGAGCCGGTTCAAACCCGCCAAATGCCGGCTGTCTTCAATCTCAAAGCTGAATTGGATTCGCGCCAACGCCTCTTGATTGAGGGAACGAAAATTCCGCGCCGCCGCCGCTTCGAGCCGTTCCCGGATTTCCGGTGAAATGCCTTTGACTTGCAAGTTTGTCATATCGTGCGCAAACATAATGCACCCAAAACGACTGTCAAGTGACTCCACAAATTTGATTTCACGAATTTCTTCGTTCTCTATTTTAGCTTCTGTTAAAAATCTGTGGAAATGAAACGTATCGCAGTTTATTGCGGCTCGAACAAGGGCGCGCGGCCTGAATACGCGGCGGCGGCGGAACGACTCGGCGCGTTGCTCGCGCGGGAAAAAATTGAACTCGTTTATGGCGGCGGCATGGTTGGGTTGATGGGCATTGTGGCGGACGCGGTTTTGAAAAACGGCGGCCACGTCATCGGTGTGATTCCTGAAAAACTCGTCATCAAGGAAGTCGTCCACGAAAAATTGCCGGATTTGCGCGTGGTGAAAAACATGCACGAGCGCAAGGCGATGATGGCGGAGTTGGCCGATGGATTCATCGCGTTGCCCGGCGGTTACGGGACGTTCGAGGAATTTTTTGAAGTGCTGGCGTGGAGTCAGCTCGGCTGGCATCAAAAGCCGTTCGGTCTGCTGAACGTCGCGGATTTTTACACGCGGCTGATACAATTTCTCGATCACACGACGACGGAAAATTTCATCCGCCCGAAACATCGCGAATTGGTCATTGTGGAAAATGACGCGGAGAAAATTCTTTCTCGCATGAAAAACTTTCAGCCACCGACGGAAGTGAAGTGGATTCGGTAATCCATCGCCTCGACAAATCGTCTTCCTCGGTTAGCTTGAAGCAGGATGAAAGGCGAAGTGGCTTATCTTTATGCGTTCGACGTGGCGAACGAAATCAACACGTCGCGCGTGCAGGAAATTCTTTCCGAACGACCGTTTCCGTTTGAGATTCGCATGGATCGGACGCTGCCGAAGGATGTGCCGCTTTACAAACCGCTGGCGATTGAACCGCCGGCGTTGTCGGCAAAATTGCAGGGCGCGCCGGTGCGATTGCTGATTCGCATTTACGATGTCGGCGTGGTCACGGTGATGATGCGCGCGGCATTTGAAATCGGCGCGTTGGCCGATTTGGTGACGTTGCACAATCCGAAACTTGAAAATGGCGAGTCGCCGGACGCCGTCGCTTCCAAATTATGCGCGCAGGTTTGCGACAGTCTTAAAAATTTGATGGTCGAGCGCACGGAAATTCCCATGCCGGAAGCTTATACGGTTTTTTGCTTCACCGATTTGAGCGGCGCGAAAGACGCAAATCAATGGCTGGGCGAACATCGGCGCGAAATCGCCGGTTTGCTGACCGAAACCGCGCCGGAAAATTTGAGCGAGACGCAGGTGACCGAAGTGCTGCGCATCCAGCGCTCGTTTGAAAGCACGGATTTGGCGGTGATTGACTGGGACGCCGCGCTGGTCGTGGATTTGACCGGCTACGTGGACGACGTTTTGTACGCGCTGGAACTGGCGAACCTGCAATTGGAAGAATTTCGCGTCATGGACAGCCGCCTCGACAAATATCTCGACCGCGCCTACGACGATTTGGAACGCCGCCCGTTGCTGCCGTTTTTTGGCGCGGCGAACAAAATGCTCCGGCACCTGCGTCATTTCCGCGTGGACGTGGCGAAACTTGCCGATGAAGTCACGCACATCACCAAATTTTTCGGCGACTGGCATCTGGCGCGGGTTTATCTCGGCGCGCGCGACCGCTTTTATCTCGATCAATGGCGCGCCAGCGTGGAACAACGCCTCGCGCAATTGGACAAACTTTACAGCGTCGTCCACACCGAAATCAACGAGCGCCGGATGCTTTGGCTGGAATTTATCATCGTCGTTTTCTTCGCCATTGACTTGGTGATTTTACTTTCAGTTGGCCGGTGAAATCAGCCGCATAATTCCGCAAATTCGGTCTTTTGCAAATCGCCTTTATGCGCGAAACTGAAACCATGAGCGCAGTCGCAGAAAAGTTGCCCGATGCCGCCGGCCATTTTGGTCCTTACGGCGGACGTTATGTGCCGGAGACGTTGATGCACCCGTTGCAGGAATTGGAAGCGGAATACTTCCGCGCGCAGCACGACCCGGAATTTCAGCGCGAGCTTTCCTATTACCTCACGGAATTTGTCGGTCGCCCCACGCCGCTTTATTTTGCCGAACGCCTCACGCGCGATTTGGGTGGCGCGAAAATTTATCTCAAGCGCGAAGATTTGAACCACACCGGCGCGCACAAAATCAACAACGCGATGGGACAAATTTTGCTCGCGAAACGCATGGGCAAGACGCGCATCATCGCCGAAACCGGCGCGGGTCAGCACGGCGTCGCCACGGCGACTGTCGCCGCGATGTTCGGTTTGAAATGCGTGATTTACATGGGCGCGGTGGATTGCGCGCGGCAGGAACTCAATGTTTATCGCATGAAAATGCTTGGCGCGGACGTCGTGCCGGTTCACGCGGGACAAAAGACGTTGAAGGAAGCCGTCAACGAAGCGATGCGCGATTGGGTGACGAATGTCCGCAGCACGCATTATATTCTCGGCACGGCTTACGGCGCGCATCCGTATCCGGTGATGGTGCGGAATTTTCAGCGCATCATCGGCGACGAAGCGCGCGCGCAAATTTTGGAACAGGAAAAGCGTCTGCCGGATTTGCTCATCGCCTGCGTCGGCGGCGGCTCGAACGCGATTGGACTTTTTTATCCATTTCTCGGCGACAAATCCGTGCGCATGGTCGGCGTGGAAGCGGGCGGACTCGGCATCAAACCGGAACAGCACGCGGCGCGGTTTCAGGGCGGTTCGCTCGGCGTGTTGCAAGGCACGCGCAGTTACATTTTGCAGGACGAATTTGGCCAGATTCAATCCACGCACAGCGTTAGCGCCGGACTGGATTACGCTGCCGTCGGACCGGAACACGCGCTGTTGCACGATGAAAAGCGCGTGGAATACACCTACGCCAAAGACAACGCGGCGCTCGCGGCTTTCATGAAATTGGCGCAGCTCGAAGGCATCATTCCCGCGCTCGAAAGCTCACACGCCATCGCCGAAGCGATTGTCCTCGCGCCGAAAATGGCGAAAGACAAAATCATCATCGTGAATTTGTCCGGTCGCGGCGATAAAGACGTGGAACAAGTCGCGGCGAAGTTGAAATTGCAGATGCCGAAGTGAAGTTCATAGCAAATTTTAATCTGCTTGCGTGGGAAGCCAATTTCAATTAATTAGCCGGAAATGGAAACAGCCATCTTAATTGCTGTTGGATTGATTTTACTTCCATATTTTCTAAACCCAATTCTACTTCGGATAAAGCTGCGCGGTTACTTTGAGCCGAATATAATAGCTGTTCCAGTAGAATCTTTACCACCAGAAGTCAGAAGCTATTTAGATTCCTCCATAAATGACTTTAGTCAGGTGGGATTTTATCACTGCACTTATGCTAAAATGCAAAATTATGACAACACAGGAGAAGTTTATATTTCTCTTTGGTTCCATGGACAGAAAGGAATTAGTGCGTATCCAAGCATCGCCTATATCCACTTGCCCAATCAACCAGTTAAAGTATTCGCTAAAAGTATTTGTTTTATAACTAGATTTTCAGAATCCAGCCAATATGAAACCAGCATCTCAGGCGTGCCATCGCCTTTAGCCCCTAATCCGCAGCGCCCGTGTGTTCAACTTCCCAAAACAATGGTGTTTCAAGAATTATTTGCCGCTCATCAAATCTTGGCTGAAAAGTTTCATCCGAGTGGTGAGAGAATGCGAGTAATTAAAGGTCAAGAATTCGCAACGATGAAACGAAAGATGGTAGAAATAAATCAGTATCAAATAGACATGGGGCGATGGGCTTTTGATGCAATGCCAAAAATATATCATCTTACTTGGAGAGGAGCGGTTATCAATGGTTGGCAACATGCTTGGCCAATAAAAGGTTTAAGAAAATGGTTGCTCGATAAGCGCGCTGAACAATTACGAAAATCTTTGAGTGCTGGGAAATGACCTCCACCCTTACCACCCGCATTGCCGCCGCGACGGGATTGCTCGCCGTGGTGCTGGGCGCGTTCGGCGCGCATGGACTGAAACATTTATTCGCGCAAAACGGCATGGCTCATGTTTGGGAAACGGCGGTGTTTTATCATTTCATCCACGCGGTGATGTTGTTCGTGTTGGCGGAGCGAAAATCATTTCCCAAAGTCGCGTGGTGGAGTTTTCTCGTCGGCATTTTTCTTTTTTCCGGCTCGCTGTATTTGCTGGCGGCGACAAATGTGCATTGGCTCGGCGCAATCACGCCAATCGGCGGCGTGAGTTTTATCATCGGTTGGGCATGTTTGATTTTCAATATGTCGCGCAACGGCAAATGAGCCGACAATTTTGGAATTCACAGAGATTGTCTCTCCGAAAATAATTACGTCTGGCAAGTTGCATCTGCTTGACTTGTTCCAATTGTCTCGTGCATTTTCTGTCCGCAAAAATTGGTTCATGAAAAAAGATTATTGTTTTACCGCCCTGTTTTTTTGTTTCTGTTTCACAATTCCCGCCGCCCGGGCGCAAATGACCAATTGTCCGCCCGGCGACGCGGGATTTTATTTTCGCTTTGGCATGGGGCCGTCGCATTTTGAAAATGGCCAAGTGACGCAGTTTGGCGCGCCGGTTTCCAGCAACGTGAAATATGAAACGGGTGTGGAGACTGAAACCGTGGCGGGCTATGCGTTCAATAAATATCTGGCCACCGACATGGAATTCGGGTTTATCGGCGCGCAAGTCGAAAATGTGAATGGATTTTCTTCGGAGAATTCGCAGATTTACAATTTCCCGGCGCTGGCGAATTTCACGTTGTCCTATCCGATTCCGCATACGTTCATCACACCATACGCCGGCGCGGGTTTTGGCGGCTCGATAGCGGGTTTCAACTCGGACAGTTTTTCCGACGGAACGACCGGAGTTTCCGGCGGCGAAAGCGACATGGTATTTGCGTGGCAGGCGTTCGCAGGGCTGCGTTTCAAAATAAGTCCGCTGGTGTCGCTGGGTGTTGGCTATAAATATTTTACCACCGGCAGTCCGACCTTTAATTATCCAGCTGATCAGAATTTTGATGTTAGTTTTGACGGCGTCAAAACGCACTCGGTGTTGCTCACATTCCAAATAAAATTTTGGTAAGCGGCAAAAAAACGCTCGAACCTTGAATGGAGATTTGTTTGGGCAGAACGTTGTTTACCTTTACTTGTTTCGATGGGTGAAATCCGTTAGAGTAGCATCGTGATTTACGACGCGTCACTTGACGACCTGCTGCAAAAAGTCTGGGACGGAAAACGCATTTCTCAAGCCGAAGCCAAACGCCTTTACGCGTTGCCGCTCGAAGAACTCGGCGCGCTTGCTGACCGGCGGCGGCAACTGACGAAAGCAAACGACTTCAACGGACGCGGCAACGATATCGTGACTTACATCGTTGACCGCAACGTCAATTACACGAACGTCTGCAACGTCTATTGCAAATTCTGTGCATTTTATCGCACGGAAAAAGACGACGATTCCTATGTCATTTCGTTCGATGAAATGGACAAAAAAATCGAGGAAACGATTGCGCTCGGCGGCACGCAAATGTTGATGCAAGGCGGGCATCATCCAAAACTCACAAAGCAGTGGTATCTGGATTTACTTTCGCATGTCAAAAATAAATTTCCGAAATTCAACATCCACGGATTCAGTCCGAGCGAATTCATCCATTTCCGTGAAGTGTTCAATGAACCATTAGAAAAAATCATTTCCGATTTTCACGTGGCGGGGCTTGGCTCAATTCCCGGCGGCGGCGGAGAAATTCTCGTTGACCGCGTGCGCCAAAGAATTTCTCCGCTCAAGGCGATGAGCGACGACTGGCTCGAAGTCATGGACGTGGCGCACAAATTGGGTTTGTATTCCAGCGCGACGATGATGTTCGGCCATGTCGAAACGATTGACGACCGGATTGAACATCTCGAACGGTTGCGTGCGCAGCAGGACAAATCGCTCGGCTACAAAAAAGGTCATTTCACCGCGTTCATCTGTTGGACGTTTCAAGCCGAGCACACAAAATTGAAAGCGCCGACCGTCGGCGCGAATGAGTATCTCCGCACGCAGGCGCTCGGACGAATTTATCTCGACAATTTTACGAATGTGCAAAGTTCATGGGTCACGCAAGGATTGGAAATTGGTCAGGTCGCGCTGAAATTCGGCGCGAATGATTTGGGTAGCATCATGATTGAAGAAAATGTCGTGTCGCAAGCGGGCACGACGTTCCGCATGACGGTTGACGACATGAAACGATTGATTTCCGATTTGGGCTACGAACCGCATCAGCGCGACAACTGGTATCGTTTGCTGAATTGAGGTTTCTATTTTTCAATTAACGCCATCGGCGTAACCTGCGAGGAAATTCTTGAAGTTGACTCTGCCGCATTTCGATGAGACGCGCCAACGCTGGCTCTTGCTGGTGCTGACCTTTTTCACCTTTTTCTTTTTGCTCGGCAGCCGCGCGTTGAATGAGCCAGACGAAGGCCGCTATTCCGAAATCGCGCGCGAAATGATTGAGACCGGCGACTGGCTCGTGCCGCATTTGTGGTATCTCCCACATCTGGACAAACCGCCAATGACTTATTGGCTCGTCGCCGCTTCGATGAAAATTTTCGGCCAAAACGAATGGGCAGTTCGTTTGCCGATTGCGCTCGCTGGAATCAGTGGAATTTTTGCAACATTTTTACTCGGCAATTCACTCGGCGGAAAACGCGTCGGATTTTGGAGCGCGCTGATTCTGCAAAGTTCACTGCTTTACTTCATCATGGCGCGATTTTTGACGACGGATATTTTCCTGACGCAATTCGTCGCGTGGGCGATGTATTTTTTCTGGCGAAGCCGGATTTGTCTAAATTCCGAATTCCGAACTCCAAACTCCGAATTTTTTTTATGGCACTTGGCCGGCTGGATTTCTGTCGCGCTTGGGTTTCTGACCAAAGGTCCGATTGCGCTGGTAATTCCGGTTGCTTCATTTCTGATATTGCTTATTTTCCGCTGGAAGGAAGTTCGTGAAAAAAAATTGTGGCTTGGTGGAATGGGTCTCGGCCTTGTGTGCTTTTTGATTTTGGCTGCGCCATGGTTTCTGGCCGTTTTTCAACGTGTGCCGCAATCGGCGCACTTTATGATTTTGGGACAGGCCGCCGGCCATCTGCTCGGCACCACCATCAAAAATCGGCATGGCAGCGCCTTTTACTTTTTTGCCATTCTGGCCGCCGGACTGTTGCCGTGGACAATTTTACTGGGCTGGTTGTGGCGGCGAAATCATTGGCGCAGT
>DASZXB010000093.1:0-8630 GCA_035546095.1 Verrucomicrobiia bacterium
TCGCCGCAAGAATGAATTGCAGGTTTGTCCAATTGTCAATCTCCGGCACGTTGGTCTGGTTGAAAATGGTGTTCGTCGCGGCGGTATTGGTATTCCAGTTCACCAGAAATTGATTGGGCGTCGCGCCGCCGATGTTGTTCACCCAGAAGGAAAGCAAATAATTTTGCCCCGGCGCAGTAAGCAACGTTTGCGAAAGGAACGCGAGATTGCCAGGTTGTCCCAACGCAAGGCCATCCGCTCCTGAATGAACAAAGTTTGTGCCGTAATCATCGGCGAAAGTTCTGGCGTTGACCACACCGTTGAGCAGAAAACCGTCACTGGATGTTTCTGTCCCGTCGAAAGTCCAGTCCGTGAAATCTCCGGTTTCAAAACCGCCGTTCTGGACGATGGGATTTACCTGCAATGTGAATTGGCGGAGTTGCGCCACATGGCTGGTGAGGTTGGTGAACACGACGTTCGCCGTGTAAGTTCCCAGCGACAATCCGGTAGCCGCGGAATTCAAGCTGATAGTAACCGTCGCGAAACTATGCGCAGTTAAAGTGTTGTTATTCGGCGAGGCGGCAAGCCAGGATGGTGTGATTGCTGCCCAGTTTAACGAACTCGCGCCGGTGTTCGTCAGCGAAAAATTTTCGGAATGAGGAGCGAAAGGTCCGCCGATCGGTCCGCTGGCAGCAAATCCGTTTCCGGGCAGAATGCCAAGCGTGTCAGGTGTTGCCAGATCAATAATGAGATTGATTCCATTTGGCGTGCCCCAGCCGGTGCAAAGGTCGTAGCCGGAAACGGCAAAGTATTTGCTTGAGACGATTTTGTTCGTGTTATTGCCGGTCGTGATGTCATGAAAATCAGAAAGATAAAATGAACTTTTGCCGATGGCATAAATGGCGGGATTGATGAAGCCGACGGTTGGTTGTCCGCTGGCGACGGCTTGTTGATTGACCAGCGCGCAAAATCCGGCCCACAACGGCGCCGCTGCACTTGTGCCGCCGACGACTTCATGTTTTCCGTTGTCCGCAACGACAAAAATGTTGTCAGCCGTCAACGCAACGTCGGGAACATTTCGTTTCGTCGTCGAGCCTTGATTGGCCGTCATGTCAATGCCTTGTTGCCAGCTTGGAATCGAATAGGTTGTGCTGACGCCGCCGCCGCTGCTGTTGGTCTGCGGCGGGTTGGTGATATACCAATTCCAAGTGGTTTCCGAACTCCAATCACCATCCGAATCCGTTGACAAAGTAGTTCCGCCGACAAGTGTGACGTTCGTGCTGTCCGCCGATTGCAGGATGCCGGAATAATAAGCGCCGTCGTCGCCGGAAGATTGAAAAAACGACTGTCCTTGCGCGGCAAATTGTTTGTATTTGGTTTCAAAATTCGGATCGTCGCCGATGGTCCACGAAGAACTGATTTGTTTGGCCAGATTGTCCGAGGCCATCTGGCCCAAAATGGTCACAACTTGAGAATTGGAAAGGGGATTGGGACCTTCATAGACAATGATTTGAGCAAGATTCGTGGCCATCGAAATGGCCATCTCAATGTCCAAAGCCACTTCACCGTTATTTTTTCCGGCGGAGCCGCTGCCACCAACCAAAACGTTCGTCAAAGGCACGTCGGGTAATCCGGCGCTGGTTTCATATGCGGTGATGTCGCCGGGATAATAGCCGTCCAATTCAAAAAGTCCGACAATTTGTCCTGAACCATCCAACGAAACTCCCGGCGCATAGGCGTTCCGAAAATCCTGCCCAATGAAAGTGCCGCTGGGGCCGGAACCGGAATTCGGCGGGAGATTCGCCAATTGGCTCATTGAAATTTTCTTCAGATCCGCCGGATGCGGCACAACGAAATTGTCCAGACCGGTAATGTGCAAGATTGGCACGGCCAAATCCAATGATGGTTCGGTATCCGGCGCATAAAAATTCCGGTTTTCGCGTGGATGCCGATAGGTTCGCATCGTTACGTGAAACGCTTTTTCGATGTTCGCAACAGAGCCGCTCACACTTACAAATGTCCGGTCAGACGACGTTCCAGTCACCGTCAAACCGTTCGTCTGCGCGAAAGCAATCACTGCCGCGTAATCTGATTCCGACGGGCCGAATCGTTCCGCGAATTGCTGCGGCGTCAGGTAATGACGAAAATTTGGACTGGTCGGATCGTAAATTTCCTGAAGCAATTGATCGAAGCCGCTCTCATTTCTTAACGGCAAACCAATCGCCAAATCCAGACGTTGTGTGTCCGACAATCGTCCTTGTGGTTGCATTTGCCTGACCATCGTCGCCACGCGGTCGCGCAGAAATTGCCGTGCCGAGTTTTGTGCCGACAATTTGACCGGAAAAACCAATAAAACGGCAAAGTTTGCGACAAAAATCAACCGTTGTAATTTGAAGGAATTCAATTGAAACATGCTTAAATTATGCAGGCTTTGTGCCAACGTAAAATTCAAAATACGAAATAATTTGCTCGATTTTTCATACGCCGTTAATGTCCGTCTGTGTCTGTAAGACTGACAATCCTCGGCAGCGGTTCCAGCGGAAATTGCGCTTACCTCGAAACCGAAAATTCCCGTGTGCTCATTGACGCCGGATTTTCCCCGCGCCAAATCCGCGCGCGTCTCGCCACCATTGGTCGCGCGCCGGAAAATCTTTCCGCCATTCTGCTCACGCATGAACACAGCGACCATATTTCCGGTTTGCTCGGCATCGCCGATAAATTTCAGATTCCCGTCTTCTGCAATCGCGAAACGCAGGACGCGACCATTTGGGCGCTTAAGGAAAAATTAAGCAGCCGGAATCATCCCGCGCTCAACGGATTGGATGGTGCGGACGCGCTAAAATCCAAAATTGACTGGCGGATTTTTACGACCGGCGACCATTTTGAATTGGACGATTTGCTCGTCGAGACATTTTCCATTCCGCACGACGCGCAAGACCCGGTCGGATTTCTTCTGCGAACCCCGACGACAAACATCGGTTTTGCCACCGACCTTGGCCACATGACCAAACTCGTCGTCGAGCGCATCCGCGCCGCAAACGTCCTCGTGCTCGAATCCAACCACGACGTGAAACTGCTTCAGGAATCGCGCCGCTCGTGGGCGTTGAAACAGCGGATTCTCGGACGCCACGGCCATCTCTCGAACGTCGCCGCCGCCGAAGCCGCCGCGCAAATCATGTCCGCCGACCTGCGCCATCTTTACCTCGCGCACTTGAGCCGCGAATGCAACAAACCCGAACTCGCCGAACACGTCATGGCCGAGCAACTCCATCACATCGGCGCGACGCACGTTCAACTGCAACTTACATCGCAGGATATGCCGTGTGAAACATTGGAGTTGTAAATGAGTTAAGCGTGAAGGCAAAGTAAAACCCATGTTCAACCGTTTCATTTTCATTTCTGCAAAGCTTTCTATTTTCATCACGACACTATTTTTACTGGGTGGTTGCTGCTTTGATTTTGAGGATCAGAATTCCAGAGGTATTCCCTTAAGCAAAGCGATGGAAGCATCAGCAAGCGGTGGTGGAAAACTGTTGACAGGACAAAATTCCGAAAGTTCTAACCCGTCCGTGGAAGTAAATGCTTCGACGCCTCTGCTGAGTAAAGGAGGAGGCTTTGACTTGGACTTAGTAGATTATGGCAACACGACTTATACTTGGCAGATACCCTTTGATATATCATATTCAGTTCCATTTAACGGCGAGATTCAATCGCTTACTCGACTTACACTTACTCCGATTTCAGTAGAGAACGATCACCATTTTGTCGGTCTTTTTATTGGTGGCGATATTGTAAATTTGCAACCCGGTAGTTTACCCGACAAAGCGACTGATAATACATGGATGTTAGAAGGCGGAATTGCTTATCGTTATTATTTTACTCCCGCTCATGCTTTTCTGAGCCCATATTTTTCTGCAAATATTTCCTATCAAATTTTAACTTGGGATTATCGCAATTCAATTATTGCCGATGGACAAAACATTTCTGGTGATAGCTTATCTGGTGTAGGTGGCTATATGGGAATTGGCGCGGCTATTAAAAGAAACAGCCATTTAAGTTTTTTTGGTGAGGTTGGTTTAGGCGGAACAGTCTTCTTCCCGCAATCCAATCAAGGTTTCGATAATGATGTTTTCAGCAATTTCGGTTATTTCAATGTTAAAGCAGGAATGACTATAAAGTTTTAATAGTTTTCGGGTAAAATTGAGTCTTTGACTAAAATGTTTCACGTCCAAAAAATTTCTTCGTTCGACGCGCCGGAATTGCGGCCTTACGCCACGTTGCGCCTTGCCTGAAAAACCAAACCGTCGTATCGTTTTGTCATGCTCGATTGGAGCCAGTGTGTGGCGGTGGAACGCAATTCCACCAAAGTCAGCGGCGCGTGGGTTTTCAAAAATTCGCGCGTGCCGGTGCGCGCTTTGTTTGAAAATCTCGAAAGCGGCGCGAGCGTGAATGATTTTCTCGAATGGTTTCCCGGCGTCGGGCGCGAACAGGTCGAGGCCGTTCTGGAATTTGCCGAAGCCAGCCTTGTCACGAACTGATTCCGTGAAAATTCTTTTCGATCAGGGAACGCCCGCGCCGTTGCGTCGCGCGCTTTCAAATCATTCCGTCGCCACCGCATTTGAAAAAGGCTGGTCGAATTTGAGCAACGGAAATCTGTTGCGCGAAGCCGAGCGCGAATTCGATTTACTCGTCACGACGGACAAAAATCTTCAATATCAGCAAAATCTTTCGGAGAGAAAAATTGCCATTTTGGTTTTGCCAACGACAAGCTGGCCGGAAATCCAGCCGCATCAAAATGAAATTGTTCAAGCAGTTGAGAAAATTCAATCGGGCGATTTCATCATGCTTGATTGGTGAGCCGGTTTCATGTTCCACGTCCAAAAAATTTCCTCGTTCGACGCGCCGGAATTACGGGCTTACGCTACGCTGCGGCGGCCATTGGAACACTGGCAGCAAGGCATTTTCGTGGCGGAAAGCGAAAAGGTTGTGCGCCGATTGCTCGAAAGCAAATTGACGGTCGTCTCCGTCGTGCTGCCGGAAAAATGGCTGGCGGAATATCGTCCGCTACTCACAGCGCGACCGGAAAATGTCGCCGTTTATCTCGCGGAAAAACCAACGCTGGAAACACTCATCGGCTTCACGATGTTTCAAGGCGTGCTGGCTGTCGGCAAAGTGCCGCCAGCGATTTCACTCGAAGAAATTCTCGCACAAAGCGAATCGCCAAAATTATTTGTCGCGGTGGACGAATTAGCGAACGCGGAAAATCTCGGCGCGCTTGTGCGGAATTGCGTCGCGTTCGGCGCGCAGGCGTTGATTGTCGGCGAGACGAGCAGCAGTCCATATTTGCGCCGCGCGGTAAGAAATTCGATGGGAGCGATTTTTCAATTGCCGGTTGTCGAATTGCAACAGAAACGCGGACCGCATGAATCGAACGCGGAATTACGGCGACGGGAAATTTCCGATGACGGCTCGCGGGGACACTCGCCCCACCAAAAACCGACGCTGGTCGAAACAATTCACGAATTGCGTTCGCGCGGCGTCCGGTGCATCGCGGCGCATCCGCACACGGACAAAAAAAATCTGTCGCAGGCGGATTTCACGCGCGATTGCTGCCTCGTTTTCGGCAGCGAAGGCAACGGGATTTCCCAAGAAGTTTTGGCGGCGTGCGACGAAGCGGTGGCGATTCCGATGGCGGCCAACGTGGATTCGCTGAACGTCGGCGCAGCGGGCGCGGTGTTTCTTTACGAAGCGGCGCGGCAACGCGACAAAGCGTGATTCTCAACAAATTTGAAAATCAACGATTGCGCTGCTGATGGATTTCTTCCAATCGTTCCACGACGCGGCGCGAGAACGGCTGCCAATCCAATTCGGCGGAAACTTTCGCGCTGGCGGCACGACCCCAAGCGTGGCGATTTTCCGGCGATTCGTCGAACCAGCTCAAAACTTTTTCCGCGAAACTTTCGGGGTTCATTTCCGAAAAACGGATAATCGAATTGTTCTGCCAATAACGCATCGTGCCGCGCAACGGCGTGCAGACCATTGGCACGCCCATCGCGGCGTATTCGACCGTTTTGGCGACCATCGTACATTGCGCGCCGGTGGACGTGGCGTAAGGCACGATGCCGACGGTCGCGTCGTGAATTTTTTTGGCGACTTCGGTGTAAGGCACAAAATCCGTGCATTCAATCGCGGAATCGGGAATTTGATTCTTCAACATTTCCAGCGTGCGGCGCAGCGCGTCGGTTTTTTTGCCGACAAATCGAAATTTCGTTTCCGGTCGTTTCCGAAAAATTTGAATCAGTGCGCGCGCGCCAAATTCGTTGATGTGATGATGATCGAGCGAACCGTGCATGACGACGAGCGGCGTCGGCGAAGTTTGAAACGTCGGCTGAAATAATTGGCCGTCGTAGCCATAATAAATCGGCAGAATTTTTTCCGCCGGATAACCAACTTGTTTGAACAAATCGGCCAGTTCGTCCGAAATGGTGAAAATGCCTTCGGCGCGATATTTCACCGGCAGCGAAAGCTCGAAATGTTTCAGCCGTTTCACCAACGGCGGCGGCGCGAGATATTTCGGCCAACTGTCGAAATAGCCGGTGAGATAATCGAGAAAATTCATGGCGACGGCGCAATTCAATTCGCGCCGCAAACTGCCGGCGGCGGCGCAGGAAATGGCGTGTTGCGCGAGCAGCGCGTCGAATTTATTTTCGCGCGCGATTTTGCGGACGAGCCGTTTCAGAAAAATCGGATACGCGAGATATTTCAAACTGCGGAGCGACGTGTAGCGTCCCATTTGCCACGCCGTGAACGGATGAATTTTGATTTGGAATTTCGTTTCCAGTTCGGCGACGTTTTCCAATTGCGGTGCGAACAAATGAACTTCGTGGCCGCGCCGCACCATTTCTTCGATGAGATAAATGGCCTGCGACGAGCCGCCGCCGCTGGGCGGATAAAACGGTTCGTGGGTCAAAACGCCGATGTTCATGCGCGAAATCAAAAAATTATGCGATGAAATCCGGTTTCACAAGCAGAGGATTTGACTCCGGCGCGGGCAAATGTTTTCCTGATTGAAAATTTATGCCGAAATCTTTGGTCACCGGAGCCGCCGGGTTCGTCGGCTCGCACGTTTGCGACGAATTGTTGAAAGCGGGACATCGCGTCGTCGCGCTGGACGATTTGTCGGGCGGTTTCACCGCGAACGTGCCGCGCAAGGCGCAATTCGTGAAAGGCCGCGCGGAAGATAAAATTCTCATCGCAAAATTATTTAAGAAACACAAATTCGATTATGTGTTTCATTTGGCCGCCTACGCCGCCGAAGGTTTGAGCCATTTCATCAAGACGTTCAATTACACGAACAATCTCATCGGCAGCGTCAATCTCATCAACGCCGCCGTCAACGCCGGCTCGGTGAAATGTTTTGTGTTCACGTCGTCCATCGCCGTTTACGGCCGCAATCAATTGCCGATGACCGAGGAACTTGCGCCGCAACCGGAAGACCCTTACGGCATTTCCAAATACGCCGTCGAATTGGATTTGAAGGAAGCGCACGAAATGTTCGGATTGAATTACATCGTGTTCCGTCCGCACAACGTTTACGGCGAGCGGCAGAATTTGAGCGACCCTTACCGTAACGTCATCGGCATTTTCATGAAACAAATCCGGCAAGGCAAACCGCTGACCATTTTTGGCGACGGCAAACAGACGCGCGCGTTCAGCTACATCAGCGACGTCGCGCCGGTAATTGCGCGCAGCGTCGAACGTCCGCCAGCTTACAATCAGATTTTCAATGTCGGCGCCGACCATCCGTATTCCGTGCTGGAATTGGCCAATGAAGTCGCGCATTGCATGAGCGTGAAACCGGCGATTGTCCATTTGCCGGCGCGCAACGAAGTCGTCAACGCTTATTCCTCGCACGAAAAAGCGCGGAAATTTTTCGGCGATTTGATTGAAGACGTTTCCTTGCGCGTTGGTTTGGAACGGATGTCTGGCTGGGCGAAAACCGCAAAAATTTATCCGCTCAAACCGTTCAAAAACATCGAAGTCATGAAAAATCTTCCGCCGTCGTGGGCGGCATTTACAAAAAAGAAGTAAATCGGAAAGTGAGGCGCATGAAAAGCGCGCGAAAAAACTTTGACAATTCAGGCGGGCAATTTAGATTGCTCGCCGCTCTGGATGGGGTCGTAGCTCAGTTGGTAGAGCACCACAATGGCATTGTGGGGGTCAGGAGTTCGAGCCTCCTCGGCTCCACCATCTTTCAACAATCCGTAGGTTTTTGGTTCACTTTCGATTTCATCCCCGAAAACGGGGATTTCAAAAAAGCTGATTTAAGCCAGTTTGTGTCGAAGCGATTATGAAATTCCTTGCGCGCCAATGTTTCCATATTTTTTTGCCACCAATCACTGCCGGTTTTTTATTGACGATGGGAATTATCGTGGCGAGAGGCGATGATTTATTGCCGTCATACAAGAATTCAGCTTTGCCGATGGATGTTCGTGTGAAGGATTTGCTTGGCCGCATGACATTGGTCGAAAAGGCACGGCAATTGGACATGTATTACGGATGCGAAACTTTGTTGGTCACGAACCCGAATCAGACCATTGACCGTCACACGCACGCCAAGCCCAATGCTGTTTTTGACACACAATTTGCCC
>DASZXB010000094.1:0-36832 GCA_035546095.1 Verrucomicrobiia bacterium
ATTTTTAGCGCAAAAGCTTGGCGACGCAAAGGCGCAAAAGTTTTACCGGAGAAAAATTTGAAAATGGTGGGTTGGCGGGGACTCGAACCCCGGACCAATGCCTTAAAAGGGCACTGCTCTACCAACTGAGCTACCAACCCAGCGAGTCTTTCATTCTAAATTTCCGCGTGCAGTTAGGCAAGATTTTTTGGAACGTTGTTGGAACGTTTTGAAATTTGTGTTTTTCGGAAATCGGATTACAGTGTTCGCATCAAAACCGGCAATTTCATAAAATTTTGGGGCGTGCGCGGCTCGGTTCCGTCGCCGGGCGCGGACACGGCGCGTTACGGCGGCAACACGGCTTGCGTCGAAGTTCGCAACGATGGCGAAATCATCGTTCTCGACGCGGGCACGGGGTTGCGCGCGCTGGGGTGCCGGTTGCTGGCGGAATTCAAGAATCGTCCGTTGAATCTTACGCTGTTGGTGACGCATACGCATTGGGATCACATTCAGGGGCTGCCGTTTTTTGCGCCGGTCTTTAATCCGCGCTGTCGCATTCGGATTTTGGGCGGGCGCGGTCTTCGCAAGGCGTTGTTCGATGCGTTCGATAATCCTTATTTTCCCGTTTCGCTCAAAACGCTTTCCGGCCACGTGCAAATCGAGGAATTGAAAAAAGCCGATTTCCGGATCGGCAAAGTGCGGGTCAGCGCGCAATTGGCGAATCATCCCGGCGTGTGTCTGGGCTATCGTTTGTTTTTGGCTGATGGTTCGCTGGCATATTTTCCCGATAACGAATCTGTCGCGTGTGGCAACGACCGGCGGCTGATTGAGTTTGTGCGCGGCGTGGACGCGCTGCTGCTGGATTCGCAATATAACTCCGCCGAATACGAGCGGCACGCGGGCTGGGGACACGGCAGCGTGGACGATTCCGTGGCGCTGGCGGTGAAGGCTAGCGTGAAAAAGCTGTTTTTATTTCATCACGACCCGGCGCGTAGTGACCGGCAGGTGGACGCGTTGTTGCAACACGCGCGCAAACTGGCGGCTAAACAGAAGTCGAAGTTAAAAGTGGAAGCTGCGCGCGAAGGCATGACGATTCAACTCGGCGGAAATTAAAAAGTATCGCGCGAAGGACGCGAAGGAAATTTGCAGCCTATCTAGGTGTTAGGTGGCGATTTCAGGCTCATGGAAAAACAAACCTCGAATGGCTGAGCGCGTCAAAACTAAGATAATACATAGCCAAATCGCAAAATCCTTCAGATACAAAATCGTAAAATGGAAGGGAACTGAATGCATAAAGCCCCGAACAATCTCAAAACATATCGCGGACAGGACTACCCCGATAATGACTAGGGCACAAACATACCAATGACGCGAACACCGCCTCAATCCTCGGCAGACAACTAGAATCAAAACTCCATAGACAACATTTAGGATAGGAATGCTACCAAGATACGGTGCAATCAAAATGCTCCAACCTATCTGAAAAATACCGCTGGCGACCAAGTAGCATGAAACAATCGAGAGCGGCAGCGGAATCTTGCGCCGAATCATGCTGACCACTGCTGGCGCTTCGGCAAGACGCGACTGCTCAAGCGGCGTCTGGTCAACGGCGCATACCATCGTATCGTCTGGATATCCTGCGCCGCAATATGAACATCGCTTCATAAATTATGTGCTCACACTTCGCCACCTAACAGTAATTAGGCCACGCTTTTTGTGGCCTATCTAATTTCATGTTGTAATCCTATTCTGGACGCAAGTTTTTGTCGAAGATAAAGTTACGGCCAAAATGGACGTTCAAACAGTTTTGACAAAGGCGAAAATCATTTCTCTCCATAGTTAATCGCCATCGCGCCGCCGAGCAGATTGATACAGCGGATATTTTTCAAATTCATCGCGTGCATTTTTTCAGCGACGGCCAGTTGCGCCGGATAATGTTTCAACGATTCCAAAATGTAGGCGTAAGCCCGCGCGTTGCCGCAAAAGAGCAGGCCAATCAGCGGCACGGAACATTTCAAGTGCGTGAAATAGATTTCGCGCCAAAGCGGATTCGCCGGTTTGCCGAATTCCAAAACAATCAGTCGCGCGCCGGGTTTGGCGACGCGTTGCATTTCGGCCAAGCCTTTTTCCCAGCCTGGCAGATTGCGCAAGCCGTAGCCGACGGCCACGACATCGAAGGAATTATCGGGAAATGGGATTTGTTGTGCGTCGCCCTGAATAAATCTCAAGTTTGCTATTTGCGAAGGTTGGCTTGCTTTTTGCCGTCGTAATTCTGCGACTTCGAGCATTTTGGCACTGAAATCAAGGCCAGTGGTTTCAGCGCCATGTTGGGCGAGCAGGAAGGAAATGTCGCCCGTGCCGCAACATAAATCCAAGGCGCGGTCGCTGTGTTTGATTTGGGCAAGTTCGACGACGCGGCGTTTCCAGCGGCGGTGCAGGCCGAAACTTTGCAGATCGTTGAGCAAATCGTAGCGGCGGGCGATGGCAGCAAACAGGTCGTTGACCTTGGCGGCGCGCTGTTCGCCGGGGACATAGAAGACATTGCTCACGAGGGCATTTTAACACATTGGGTGGGGTAAAAGTCAAAGGGCATAAATAATGCTTTTGTGAAAATGCCGTTTTTACTAGGTTTCTTTCCAGTTTCAGGAAAGATGCGGCGGCAGTTTAATTGTATTTATTTATGGACACTAAACCGGTGGCAACAGGACAGAAGAAGAAAATTCTGGTCGTGGATGACAATGAAATTGTCGTCAAAACGACCACCATGAAATTGCAGGGGGCCGGCTTTGACGTTGCCACCGCGTTGGACGGCGCGGAAGGCGTCGCGGCGGTGCGGAAGGAAAAACCGGATTTGATTCTTTTGGACATCAATTTTCCGCCGGACGTGACCAGTGTGCCATGGGACGGCTTTCGCATCATCGAATGGTTGAACCGCGTAGATGACAAGAAACGGACGCCCATCATCATCATCAGCGGCGTGTTGGACGACAAAAACAAGAAACGCGCCATTGAAAGTGGCGCCGTAGCCTTCTTCCCCAAGCCGGTCAATTACGATGACATGATCAAGACCATCCGGGTCACTTTGGGCGTGAGTATTCCCGCTTGAAATTCGGGCTTTGCAAATCCCAGACTTTCGCGTAGTCTTCCAGTCGCTTTTCAACAAGCGAGCGTAGCTCAGTTGGTAGAGCATCACCTTGCCAAGGTGAACGTCGAGGGTTCAAATCCCTTCGCTCGCTCCAATTTTTACTCAATATATTTCCGCAAAGTTGATTCGTGGATTGATTTTCACTTTAGCATCGCCATCGTTTCCGCCACACTTTTGACAAAACATGGAACGGACTGAAGCGGAACTGATTACCGCGGTGTTGCAGGGCGACGCTGCGAGTTTCGAGCCGCTTGTCCAAAAATATTCGCCGCGCGTCTTCGCGACCGCCCGCCGCTACGCCCGCCGCGAAAGTGAAATTGAAGACATCGCGCAGGAAGTCTGGCTCAAGGCGTTTGAGAAGTTGAAAAGTTTTCGCGGTGAAGCGCCGTTTGAACATTGGCTCATGCGTCTGACTGTGCGGACGTGTTACGATTTTCTGCGCGGGCATCAACGCAACCGTGAATCGTCCTTTTCCGATTTGAGCGAACCGGAAAATGACTGGCTCGAACGTTTTGTCGCTGCGCCGGAAAGCGCGAGTGAAAACGCGGACGCGGCGAAACTCCTCGTCCACCGTGTGCTGGAAAAACTTTCGCCGCAGGCGCGGATGGTGATTACCCTGTTGGAAATCGAAGACCGGTCGGTGAAGGAAATCGCGCAAGTGACCGGCTGGTCGGTGCCGCTGGTGAAAGTCCGCGCCTTTCGCGCGCGCGGCGAAATGCGAAAAATTCTGGCAAAAATGGCGAAGGACAAGTATCTGTAATTGTAACCCGACGCGGCGTGGTCGCGTCTAAAAATCGGAACGTGTATGAACCTTGTTGACCTGCAAGAGAAATTGATCGCCGCGGCCAAAACGGAAGTTTTGGACGACCGCGTGCCTTACGCCTTTGAGAAGCGGGTGACGGCCTTGCTCGCATCGCGGGTGTCCGCTGGCAATCTGAATTTGTGGGTGCGTGGTCTTTGGCGCGCGGCGGTTTCCTGCGTGGCCATCACGATGCTGATGGGCGTGTGGGCGTTTTTCAGTTCGGTCTCCGCCTCCAAAGCGTCCGACGACCTGTCACAAAATTTCGAGACGACGTTGCTGGCTTCCATTGACCAAAACGAACAAGCGCAGTGAATTCCTGGAAAATCATTCTGGCCACAGTGGTGATTTTTGGCGCGGGTGTTCTCACCGGCGGCCTGCTGGTCAATCACGTTGACCGTGTTCATTTTGAACCGCATCGCCCGCCGCCGGAAAATCACGACAATCATGATAATGATTTGCCGATGCCGCGCGGAGAAATGCAAAACAAGGCGTTCGTGCAACAATTGGATAACGAACTGCATCTCACGCCGGAACAACACAAGGCGATTGAAAAAATTCTGGCCGACGGCCAGCAACGCAATCGTGATTTGTGGAAACTGGTTTCGCCGCAATTCCGTTCAGTCATGCAGGACGTGCATCAGAAAATCCGGGAAAAATTGACGCCGGAACAACGAAAACAATTCGAGCAATTGTTAAAGCAATTTCATCAGCCGCGCCGTCCGCCGGGAGCCACCAACGCGCCGCCGCTGGCAACGACCAATCCGCCGGCCAACTGATTTTATTTCTCGGCGAGCAGAGCGCGGATTTTTTTTCGCAACTCTTTCGTGATGGAACTGACCGGACGATTCCCGTTCACAATTTGAAAACCGTAAGTCTTCTGTAATTTGCGAAACGCGCTCTGCATCGAAGTTTGATATTTCAAAAAACTGTCGAACATATCGCGCGAAAACCCCAAATCCATTCCGCTTTCCCAGTAATCCAGCGTCGCGTTTTTGGAAAGATTACGCTGCACCAATTCCGCTGGCTCGACGGAAAGGTAAAAAACCGCGTCGGGTTCCAGCGCGATGCCGTAAAGTTTTTTCAGCCACGTCTCGTCCATGCCGCGCACCAAATCGCGCGCCATGAGCGTGTAAATATAACGGTCGGACAAAACGATGAAACCGGCTTTCAGCGCGGGCAGAATGATATTTTCCAGTTGGTCGGCAAAGTCGGTCGCGTAAAAAAGGCTGAGCGTGGTGCGGCTTAAAATGTTGCCGTGCTGCGCTTTTTCGAGTTCGGAACTTACGAGCGAGGAGCGTTTCAAACCGACTTGCACGGTTGGATGACCGCTGGTTTCCAGCCAGTCCACCAATCGCGCAATCTGCGTCGAACGACCCGAACCGTCCGCGCCCTCAACGACAATCAATTTGCCCGCGAGCTCCTCGATTTTGACGCCGGGGATTCCGTGGCCGTAAAATCTGCGATTGTTCTTTTTCATGCGGCGGCCAAATCCTCCTCGTGTTCTTTCGCCTTGTTTTCCGGCACGATGGACGGTGGCAACGGCAGCGGACTGCGCCGCCGGAATTTTCGCAGGTCAATCCGGTCGCCCACGATTTTGCGGACGAGAATCTGCTGTTTCTCGACGTTTTGGTTCGCGTCCATCACCACAAATTTGAATTCATCGCTCATCGCGACGTATTGGTCCAAAATGCGTCCCTGAAAAATGCGGAAACTTTCGTAAGGGTCGGTCGAAAGCCGCAAATCCATTCCAGCCTCAAAAAATTTCAACTTCGGTCGGCCTTCCAAGATACGATTCAACGAAACTTCCAAATCCGTTTTGAAGAAAAACGTGATGTCCGGCAGCGCGGCAAAATTGTAGATGCCGCGAACCCATTCCGGCGGACAGCCGCGAACCGTGTCGCGCGCAAACGCCGTGAAAACATAGCGATCGCACAAAACGACATAACCGGCGCGCAACAACGGCAACAAATGCCGTTCATAACGGTCGGCAAAATCAGTCGCGTGAATCAAACTGAACGTGGTTGGCGTGAGCAGTTCGCGCTTTTTGCCTTTGCTCGTGGCGGATTTGACGAGTTCGGACGAATTCCATTCGCTGAAATAAACCTTGATGCCCTCGGCTTCGAGCCAGCGTTTGAGCAGATAAATCTGCGTGGACTTGCCCGAACCGTCGAGACCTTCGACGGCGATGAGGCGTCCGGGGAAATTCAATTCCGCAAATGTTTTCATCGTCACGCCAGCGGCGTTTTGTAATTCTATCGAAGTATCCATCGGCGACAAGCGCAACTTGATAGCAGAATTTCTTCGCGCCATTGTTAAAATCTCGTGACAAATGCAGCGGTCGGACAAGATTGTGAAAAAAATCACAAATTTACTTGCCCGTCGAAACGCCGCCAGTTAGGTTGATTTTGCGTCCGTTTGAGCAATTAAGGTTTATGTCCACGCAAAGCGAAATCAGCTATGATTCAAAGATTGAAGGTGACGTCATCGTCACCACCGTGGACGCTGCGCTCAACTGGTTTCGCGCCAATTCCGTCTGGCCGATGCCGATGGGTCTCGCGTGTTGCGCAATTGAATTGATGGCCGTCGGCGCGAGCCGTTTTGATATTTCCCGTTTTGGCTCGGAAGTCATGCGGTTTTCGCCGCGTCAGGCCGATTGCATGATTGTTGCCGGCACGGTTACTTACAAAATGGCCGCCGTCGTCAAACGTGTTTGGGACCAAATGCCCGAACCGAAATGGTGCATCGCGATGGGCGCGTGCGCTTCGACCGGTGGAATGTATCGCAGCTACGCGGTGTTGCAGGGCGTGGACAACATCATTCCCGTGGACGTTTACGTGAGCGGCTGTCCGCCGCGTCCAGAAGCTGTGCTCGACGCGCTGATGAAATTGCAGAATAAAATCAAAAAACAGCCGGTCTTGAAAGATTTGACCGCGCTGCATTTGAAAGAAGCGATGGCGTAATTTGAATTTTGATTTGAACCACGGATGAATACAGATGCACACGGATTTTTTGAAAAGACATTTTGTTTTTTTCATCCGTGTTTATCCGTGTCCATCTGTGGTTAAAAATTTTTGACTGTGAATTCTTTGGAACAAGCGAAGCAGTTGAAGGAAAAGTTCGGCGATTTGATTTCCGAACCGGCGGAATTTCGCGGCGAAATTTCCGTGACCATTGCCGACGCGCAACAAATCGCCGCTGTCGCCGAATTTGCCAAAAAAAATCTCGGCTTCGATTATCTCGTGGACGTTTCCAGCCTCGACCATTACGGCGACGACCCGCGCTGGACAGTCGTTTATGAATTGCGCAGTCTGCAAAATGCCAATGAAATCAGGCTCAAAACCGATGTCAGCGAGGAAAAATCCGAATTGCCCAGCGTCGTCGGCGTGTGGAAAACCGCCAACTGGCACGAGCGCGAGATTTACGACATGATGGGTATCCGTTTCAGCGGCCATCCCGATTTGCGCCGGATTTTGATGTGGGAAGGTTATCCGTATTTTCCGTTGCGGAAAGATTTCCCGCTCGCGGGCAAGCCGACGGATTTGCCAAACGTCGCGTTCACCAAGCCTGCGCCGCTCGAAGGTGGACCGTTCGTGACGTTGCCAAGCAACGCAAATGCAACCGCCAGAGAACCGCGCGTTCGCGTTCCTGAAGAATGACGATTGCAAAAGAAATCAAAGAATTTACTGACGAAGAATTGTGGAAAACAATTCCGATTGAAGAACAAATTGAAATAAGACATGGCGATTGACAAAGGAAACAAACCCGAAGCGGTCAATCGTTTAATGATGTGTGTGCATAAAAAATTCAGCCTCAATTTGTTTGAAGCAAAAAATTTTATTGAGCGAAGAAAGAAAATTTTGCCAAAGAAAATTTAATGGCCAACGTTCAAGACATTCAAATTCCTGATTCCGCCGCGCGAACCACGCAGGCTGTCGAAGAACTTCAGGAAATGGAAGGCGAGAAGATGGTGCTCAACATGGGGCCGTCGCATCCGGCCACGCACGGCGTTCTCCGCATTTTGCTCGAATTGGACGGCGAAGTCATCACCAAAGCCGACCCGGACGTGGGTTATCTGCATCGCGGCGATGAAAAAATCGCCGAGAACATGACTTACACGCAGTTCATTCCTTACACCGACCGTCTGGATTATCTCGCGCCGCTGGCCAACAACGTCGCCTACGCGCTCGCGGTGGAAAAAGCGCTCGGCATTGAAAAAGATTTGCCGCCGCGCTGCCAATACATCCGCGTGATGTGCACGGAATTGGCGCGGATTTCCTCGCATTTGCTCGGACTCGGCGCGTTCGCGATGGATGTCGGCGCGGTCACGGTGTTCCTGCTGATTTTCACTGAACGCGAAAAAATTTACAATCTGGCCGAGTCCATTTCCGGCGCGCGGTTCACAACCAGTTACACGCGCATCGGTGGTGTGATGCGCGATACGCCGCCGAATTGGTGCGCGGACGTGAAAAAATTCATTGAGGAATTTATCCCCGCGCTCAACGAAGTCGAGACGCTGCTCACGCGCAATCGCATTTGGGTGGACCGCCTGCGCGACCTCGGCGTCATCTCGAAGGAGCAGGCCATCAATTACGGCTTGAGCGGGCCGAATCTGCGCGGCAGCGGCGTCGAATGGGATTTGCGAAAAAATCAACCGTATCTTTGTTACAAGGATTTGCAATTTGACATTCCCGTCGGCAGCGTCGGCGATTGTTACGACCGTTATTTGGTTCGCATGGAAGAAATGCGCCAAAGCGTTCGGATTTTGGAACAATGCCTGCAAAAAATTCCCGGCGGCTGGCACAACGAATCCGGCGAACCAGTCAACGTGCCCGATGGCAAAGTTGTTTTGCCCGAAAAACAAAAAGTTTTGACGAAGATGGAGGAATTGATCCATCAATTCATGCTCGTGACCGAAGGCATGAACGTGCCGCCGGGCGAAACGTATTTCGGCCACGAAAATCCGAAGGGAGAACTGGGCTTTTACATTTGCAGCAAAGGCGGCGGCGTGCCGTATCGCCTGAAAATCCGTTCACCCAGCTTCATCAACTTGAGCATTTTGGGCGAAATCATGCCCGGCGCAATGGTCAGCGACGTGCCGGTGATTCTCGGCTCGATTGATTTTGTGATGGGAGAAGCCGACCGATGAACGCCACGCACACAGAACCGATTCCGAATCCGCTGCAACATCAGCGCGATTTCGCCGTCACGCCCGCGCTCGAAGCGGAAGTGAACGAATTGATTTCGCATTATCCGGTCAAACGCGCCGCGTCGCTCATGGTGCTGCACGCGATTCAGGAAAAATTCGGCTGGATTTCGCAGGAAGCCGTCGAGTGGACGGCGAAGAAACTGGAATTACCGCCCATCAACATTTACGAAATCGTCACGTTTTATCCGATGTTGCGGCAGCAGCCGATGGGCAAATATCAAATTAAAGTTTGCCGCACGTTGAGCTGCGCGCTCGGCGGCGCGTATGAATTGCGCGAACACTTTTGCAAAAAATTCGGGCTGGATGCGCACACGCACGGCCCGCAAACGACGAAGGACGGAAAGTTCACGGTCGAATTCGTCGAATGTCTCGCCAGTTGCGGCACGCCGCCGGTGATGATGTGCAACGACGATTTTTACGAAAACGTTTCGCACAAAAAAGCGGATGAGATTGTGGGGAAATGCAAATGAAAGCATTTATTTTCGAATGCAATAAAATTTGGCTGCCCGACATGGATTTGAACCATGACAAAGTGATTCAGAGTCACTTGTGCTACCGTTACACCATCGGGCAAGAAAGGGCAGTTAAGCTAGAGTTTTTAATCGCAGAGTCAAGCTGCTGTTCGGCTTGAAAAGTTATGCGCAAAGTCAACACAAACGAAATTGCCGAGTTCGCTTGGTCGTCGCCGAAAGGAAAATTTGTCGGCGCGGGCAAGGAAATTTCGGAAGAACTCGGACGCAAGCCGCAGTCCACCGATTTGATGGAGCGGCATCCGTTTGACGTTGAGATTTGCCGCGTTCCGGCGGGCAAAACGCCGTATCCGTATCACGCCCACAGCGCGCAATGGGAATTTTATCATGTGATTTCGGGCAAAGGCACGGTTCGACATAAAGACGGAACGACGCCGATTAAAACCGGCGACGCATTTATTTTTCCGCCCGGCGAACCGCACCAACTTTTCAGCGACGATTCGCAGGAACTGATTCTTTATGTCGTCGCGGACAATCCGATTGGCGAATCGTATTATCAGCCCGACAGCAAAAAAATTGGCGTGCCGTTGCCGGAACGAAAATGGGTTCGCGCGACCGAAGCG
The DNA here is from genome assembly GCA_035546095.1 of Verrucomicrobiia bacterium. GTDB lineage: Bacteria > Verrucomicrobiota > Verrucomicrobiia > Limisphaerales > UBA11358 > UBA11358. Next base: position 10,226 of record DASZXB010000094.1, read on the forward strand.
AATTATTACGACGGCGAAGAATAAAATTTAACATGGCGCAGGAATACAAATTGATTTTGAAATACGCCGATGAACCCGGTTACACGCGGGACATCGAATGCTATTTGCGTCACGGCGGCTACGACGCGCTGAAAAAAGCGCTCACGATTGCACCGAAAGATTTGCCCGACGGCAAAAAATTGTCGCCGCAGGAACAAATCCGCGAAGATGTGAAAATTTCCGGTCTGCGCGGGCGTGGTGGCGCGGGATTTTCCTGCGGACTCAAGTGGAGTTTCGTTGACCGCAAAAGCGGCAAGCCGATTTACCTGATTTGCAACGCGGACGAATCCGAGCCGGGCACGTTCAAAGACCGGCAAATCATGTATAAAGACCCGCACCAGTTGATTGAAGGCATGGCCATCTCATGCTTCGCCAACGATGTGCATCTCGCCTACATTTACATCCGCGGCGAAATGGTGGACGGCGCGAAAATTCTGAACGCCGCGCTCAAAGAAGCCCGCGCGAAAAATTTTCTCGGCAAAAATATTTTGGGCAGCGGCTACGATTTGGAGATTCATGTTCATCGCGGCGCGGGCGCTTACATTTGCGGCGAAGAGACCGGCCTCATCGAATCGCTCGAAGGCAAGCGGCCATATCCGCGCATCAAGCCGCCGTATTTTCCGGCGATTCTCGGTTTGTGGATGTGCCCGACTATCGTCAACAACGTCGAGACGCTTTGCAACGTGAAGCACATCGTCGCGATGGGCGCGGCGGAATTCGCTAAACTCGGCACGCCGAACAACACCGGCACGCGCATCGTCAGCTTAAGCGGCCACGTCAAAAACCCCGGCTATTACGAAATTGAAGTTGGCAAAGCGACGATTGGTGAATTGATTAACGACCCGAAATTCGGCGGCGGTTTGCGCGACGGTCGCAAATTGAAAGCCGTCATTCCCGGCGGTTCGTCCGCAAAAGTTTTCAAAGCGGGCGAAAAATTTAAGCTGAAGAAAAAATCCGCCGACGGCCAAATGGTCGAGCAGGAAGTGGACATGCTCGATCTGCCTTACGATTTTGATTCGCTGATTGCTGCCGGTTCGATGAGCGGTTCCAGCGCGATCATTGTCATGGATGATTCTACCGACATTGTCGAAGTGCTCGCGAACATTTCCGAATTTTACGCGCACGAAAGCTGCGGCCAATGCACGCCGTGCCGCGAAGGCTCGCTTTGGATGAGCAAGGCGCTGCATCGTTTGACCCACGGCGAAGGACGCGCGAGCGATGCGGATTATCTGGTGAAAATTGCCGACAATATTCCCGGCGGCCGGACGATTTGTGCGTTTGGCGAAGCGTGTTCATGGCCGGTGCAAAGTTTTGTGGCGAAGTTCAAAGACGAATTTATCGCCAAAGGCAAAGCTGACGAGGAACGCCGTTTGAAAGAAATTGTCGCGCCGATTGAAAAGAAACAATTGGTGGAATCGCACCATTGAATTGAGATGAAATTTTTTGCCACAGAAACACAGAGACGCAGAGAAATTTTTTTTCTCTCCGTGCCTCTGTGCCTCGGTGGCTAATTAAAAAATGTCAGCAGCAATGACAACTGAAACGAAGCCCGCGCCTGCGATTGAAAAAATCAAGGTGAAAGTGGACGGTCGTGAAATCGAGGTGCCAAAGGTGACGCCGGATTGGCAAGGCAAACCCGTGCCGACGACGATGATTCAGGCTTGCGAAATCGCGAAGCAGGACGTGCCGCATTATTGTTATCATCCGAAATTGCCGGTCGTCGGCAACTGCCGTATGTGCCTCGTCGAATTTGGCACGCCTGCGCTCGGTCCTGACCGCAAGCCGATTTTGAATCCCGACGGCACGCCGAAAATCGCCAAGTCGCCGCGTCCGGCCATTGCGTGCGCGACGCCGATTTCGCCGGGAATGGAAATTTACACGAACACGCCCGGCGTGAAGCAAATGCGCGAGGGCGTTCTGGAATTTCTGCTCATCAATCACCCGCTCGACTGCCCGATTTGCGACCAGGCCGGCGAATGTAAATTGCAGGAATACTCAGTGGACTACGGCCAAAGCGCGAGCCGGTTTGTCGAACCGAAAGTTCACAAGCCCAAAGCCGTTGACCTCGGCCCGCGAATTGTTTTGGATGACGAGCGCTGCATTTTGTGCACGCGCTGCATCCGCTTCACGCGCGACATCGCGGGCGACGACGCGCTCGGCATCGTCAATCGCGGCAGCTACAACACGCTCACGGCGTATCCGGGAAAAATTTTCGACAACAATTACACGCTCAACACGGTGGATATATGTCCGGTCGGCGCGCTCACGTCGAAGGATTTTCGTTTCAAAATGCGCGTCTGGTTTTTGAAGGAAACCAAAAGCGTTTGCACGAGCTGCGCGACGGGTTGCAGCATCATCATCGGCTCGCGCGAAGAAAAAATTTATCGCTACGAACCGCGCCAGAACGACGCCGTCAATTCCTGCTGGATGTGCGACGCCGGACGTTTGAATTACAAATGGATCGGACGCGAAGACCGTTTGAAAGATGTTTTGGTTCGTGGGCAAAAATCCATGTGGACGGCGGCATTAAATGAAATTTCCGACAAATTGAAAAACGCGCCGCAAGGTTCGGTTGCAATTGTCGCTTCGGCACGCCAGACCAACGAAGAGCTTTGGCTGATTTCAAAATTGAAAGCAAAACTCGGTGCGATCAGCGATTCTGTCGCGCGTTTTGGCGAAGGCGACAAATTGCTCGTCAGCGCAGACAAAAATCCAAACAGCAACGGAGCAAAACTCACGGGAATTTCGGATTCCGAATTGGGCAAGAATTTGAAATCCATCGCCGACGGCATTTCAAGTGGCAAAATCAAAACGCTTATTGTTTTTGGCGAAGACGTGACAAAGCACGGCATCGGCGCGGATTTGCTCGGCAAATTGGAAACTCTCATTGTAAGTGACATTTTGCCGAACGCGACGACAAAGCTGGCGCATTATTTGTTGCCCGGCTGCGCGCACGCGGAAAAACGCGGCACGTTCACGAATACAAAAGGCCGCGTCCAAAAATTCATGAAAGCCGTCGAAGCGCCCGGCGACGCGCGCGCCGAATGGGAATTTTTGCACGATTTGGTTTTCAACGTCACCGGCCAAAACGGTTTTGTGACGATTGAAGGTCTATTCAACGAAATGGCGAAAGATGTTTCCGCGTTCAATGGTTTGACGTGGGCGCAACTCGGCGATACCGGAGCAACTGTTAAAATTTAATGGACTGGAGTTTTATCATTTTTAGTTTGGTGAAAATCGTGCTCGTGCTCGGCATTTTGCACACGCTGGCGGGCTACGCGGTCTTGCTGGAGCGAAAAGTTTCGGCGTGGATTCAAGATCGCGTCGGGCCGAATCGCGTCGCGCCGCCGTTCATGAAATACGTTCCGATTCTTGGCCCGATTTTGACGCGTTGGGGAATTTTTCAACCGGCGGCGGATGGTTTGAAATTCATGCTCAAGGAAGATTTTATGCCGGCGGGCGTGCGCAAAGCGTATTTCTGGCTCGCACCGGCGGTCGCGGTGATTCCTTCGATTCTCGTCATCGCCGTGATTCCGTTCGGCTCGCAGATTGGCCATCAAAAAATGGTCATCGCGGATTTGAACGTCGGTATCCTTTACACGTTCGGCATCGTGTCGCTCGGCGTTTATGGAATTGTTTTGGCAGGTTACGCGGCGAATTCCAAATATCCGTTCCTTGGCGGCATCCGTTCCAGCGCGCAGATGATTTCGTATGAAATTTCGATGGGCATGAGCGTGATTCCAGTTTTCCTCATCGCGGGCAATCTGAATTTGAGCCAGATCATTTCATGGCAGACGCAACACGGCTGGCTTGTGTTTTATGCGCCGCTGTCGTTCATCATTTTTCTCGTGGCGAGTTTTGCGGAAACGAACCGCACGCCGTTCGATTTGCCGGAAGCGGAAACGGAATTGGTCGGCGGTTATCACACCGAATACAGCTCGATGAAATTCGCGCTGTTTTTTCTCGCGGAATATTCCAACATGGTCGCGGCGGCGGGCATGATGACGACGCTGTTTTTCGGCGGCTGGACGCTGCCGTTCTGGGGATTGGATCAACCGGCGCAAAACATTTTCATCGGCATCGTGCATGTGCTGATTTTCCTCGCGAAAATTTCCGCGCTGATGACGTTGTTCATCTGGGTGCGCTGGATGTTTCCGCGTTTTCGTTACGACCAATTGATGGACTTGGGCTGGCGGCGGTTCGTGCCGCTCGCGCTGGCGAACATTTTGATCACGGCCGTCTGGCTGTGGCTGAGGAGTTGATATGGCGATCACTGTAAATCGCAAACCGTTGACGTTTTGGGAACGACTTTATCTGCCGGCAATCATCGGCGGACTCAAAGTCACGCTCCGTCATGCTTATCGCACGCTATTCGAGGGCAAAAAAGTGACGATGGAATATCCCGAACAGAAATGGACCGTGCCCGACCATTATCGCGGCGCGCCGTATCTCGTGAAGGATCAGGACGGCAATACGAAATGTGTTTCGTGCCAGCTTTGCGAATTCGTCTGTCCGCCGAAAGCCATCACCATCACGCCACCCGGACCAACGGGACAAGTGGCTGATCGCACGAACGCGGAAAAAATGCCGCAGGAATTCGAGATCAATTTCTTGCGCTGTATCTATTGTGGCTTTTGCCAGGAAGTCTGCCCGGAAGAGGCGATTTTCCTGCAAAAAGATTATTCGCTCACCGGCTTGAGCCGCGGCGAACTGATTTACAACAAGGAAAAATTGCTCGCGCTCGGCGGCGTCCACGGCGGCGTCCAGAAATGGAAGCACAAACTGGAAGAAGCGCGCGAACAGGAAAATTTTCCGGTGAAAATTTGATCCGAAATGGAACTCACTGACATTTTATTTTACGCCTTCGCGGCGCTGACGCTGTTGTGCGGCGTCCTCGTCATCGCGAACCCGTTCAGCCGCAATCCCGTCACCAGCGCGATGTTTCTCGTGCTGACCATCATTTCGCTGGCCGGATTATTTGTGCTGCTGCACGCGTTCTTTCTCGCGGCGGTGCAAATCCTCGTCTATGCCGGCGCGGTCATCGTCCTCTTTTTGTTCGTCATCATGCTGCTGGATTTGAAAGAGGAACAGCGGCGCAAAATCAAAATCTACGGCATCATCGCCGGATTGATTTCCGTCGGCGCGATCTTCGGAATTTTCCTGAAAAATCTGCGCGCGACCGATTTGAACGCGCAACCGTCGCCGACAGTTGAAGGCGACACCGCCGCGCTCGGAAAATTGCTGTTCACGAATTACGTTTTGCCGTTTGAAGTCGTCTCGGTGCTGCTGCTCGTGGCGATGGTCGGCGTGATTTTGTTGAGCAAAAAGAAACTGGATTAAAATGCACGTTGGACTCGAACATTATTTGACCGTCAGCTTCCTGCTGTTCGCGCTGGGGCTGCTTGGCGTCATCATGCGGCGCAACCTGCTCGTGATTTACATGTCGCTGGAGCTGATGCTCAACGCCGCGAACCTCGCGCTCGTCGCGTTCTCGCGCTTCAACGACAATTTGAACGGACAGGTTTTGGTGTTTTTCATCATCACCGTGGCCGCGGCGGAGGTCGCCGTCGGCCTCGCGCTCATCGTCGCGCTCTATCGCCGCCGCCAATCCGCGCACGTGGAAGATTTGACGAGCATGAAACTGTAAATGCGCACATTAAAAAATAATTTATTTTTGCTCGCGTTCATTGGCTTTGCCACGGCAATGACAGGATGCTCGTCGCTGCAAGGCAAAGTTGAGAACGATTCGTATGTTGCTCCGGCAGGAATTTTTTCCTGTCCAATTCCATATTCAAAATTGGCGCATCCTGTTCAAGTTCAAGATTCCGTTGACGAGCAGAAAATGTATGTCACGGCTGGAACAGTTCGTTTTGTATCTTATATCGGAACTTATCGAATTGATTACATGGTTGCGCACAAAGCACCGCTTGAAGATGAATTAAATAGAATGTTGAACATACAATTGGATTGGTATCAAAAAATTCCTTCTCCAAACGCATACATGTTGCATCAAGAATTTAATGATGACCAATTGTTTGCCGTTCTAGTTGCACCGGAAGGCGATTTGAGTGCGCTTAATGGTTATGGAAAGCATCTGGATTTATGTAGGACAATGTTAATTTTTGAACATGGATATTACATTTATGCTGTCAGCGCTGATGCCAACGATTCTCTCGAAGCCAAATCCAACGATAAATCACCTGAAAGACTAAAAAGTCTTCGCAAGCAAGTAGATGAATTTGCACGGACAATAAAATTTTCAACCGCAACAAATTGAAGTGAAATACGAAAATTTACCCTGGCTGATTTTGTTTCTGCCGCTGTTGTCAGCGGCGGTGATAACGCTTTTCACGTTGCGTTGCAAAACGACGAGCAGCTTGATTTCAATTGGCGCGGTTGTCGCCGGATTCGTGATGACGGTGATTTTTGTCAACGCCAATGGAATTCATTTCAGCGGTGAAACCACGGCCAGTTGGTTTTCCATCGGAAATCTCAACATTGATTTTGGCCTTAAACTCGACGCGTTGAGCATGATGATGCTCTTCGTTGTTACCGGCGTCGGCGGTTTGATTCATATTTATTCCTACAGCTACATGGACGAAGATCCGGGCAAATCGCGTTTCTTCGCGGAATTGAGCCTGTTCACGTTTTCGATGCTCGGCATCGTGCTCGCGAATAATTTCATTGAGATGTTCATTTTCTGGGAACTCGTCGGCGTTTCCAGTTATTTGCTTATCGGATTTTGGTTTGAAAAGCCCAGTGCCGGTGATGCCGCGAAAAAAGCGTTCATCGTCAATCGCCTCGGCGACTTCGGATTTCTGCTCGGCATTTTGATGATTTGGGGAATTCTTGGCTCGCTGAATTTTGCGAATCTGCAAAATCAAATTTCGCAAAATTCCGCCGCGCTCGGAACAATGGCGACAATTGCCGGTCTTTTAATTTTCTGCGGCGCCGTCGGCAAATCCGCGCAATTTCCGCTGCACGTGTGGTTGCCGGACGCGATGGAAGGTCCGACGCCCGTGTCCGCCTTGATTCACGCCGCGACGATGGTGGCCGCCGGCGTTTATATGCTTTGCCGGGTTTTGTTTTTGCTCAACGCCGATGCGTTGCATGTCATCGCTTACATCGGCGGATTCACTTCTTTGCTCGCCGCGCTCATCGCCGTCCAGCAAAACGACATCAAACGCATCATCGCCTACTCGACGCTCTCGCAACTCGGTTACATGGTCATGGCCGTCGGCTTGAACGGCCCGACGCCCGCAATGTTTCATCTCACCACGCACGCCTTTTTCAAGGCGCTGCTGTTCCTCGCCGCCGGTTCGGTCATCATCGGGATGCACCACGAGCAGGACATCTGGCAAATGGGAAATCTGCGCAAAAAAATGCCCGTCACGTTTTGGACATTTCTCATCGGCGCGCTCGCGTTGAGCGGAATTCCGCCGTTCGCCGGATTTTATTCAAAGGATTCGATTCTCGCGCAATGTCTGGAACAGAAAAATTATTTGCTGTTCGCCGTAGCCGTATTTGTCGCCGGACTGACGGCGTTTTACACGTTCCGATTGTTCTTCGTTGTTTTCTCCGGCAAAGAAAAATCCGACCACGCCAAGCACGCGCACGAATCGCCTGCCATCATGACGCTGCCGCTCGTGGCGCTGGCGATTTTCGCCGCCATCGGCGGTTTCATCGGCATCACAAACAATTACGGTTCGCAATTCGCCGCCGACCATGAAAATCTTTCTTTCGCGCAACAATTGATTGAGCCGCTGCATAATCCCGTACCGATGTTGATTGGCATTGTCGTGGCACTCACCGGCATTTATTTGGCCTTCGCGCTTTACAAAAATGTCACTTCAGATCCGTTGCCCGCGAAACTCGGTACACTCGCGACGTGGATGAAAAACAAATTTTATTTCGACGAATTTTACGAAGCGACGTTCGTCCGCGCGCATGATTTCATTGCGGCGGTTTGCGATTGGATTGACCGCTGGCTGGTCGAAGGTTTTTGCATCGGCCTCGTTCGCGGTGGCACGGATTTGACCGGACGCGCGCTGCGTCTCGTGCAAACCGGAAATTTGCAGACCTACGCCTTTCTGTTTGTGCTCGGCGTGGCGCTGGTGCTGTATTTCGTCTTGAAATAAAATGTCCATTTTAACTTACATCGCAGGCTGGCCGATTATCGCGGCGCTCGCATTGATTTTCGTGCCGCGCAATTATCGCGTCATCATTCGTGGCGTTGCCGTTCTGGCGACGCTCGTTTCCGCCGTGCTTGCTGTGATCATGTTTTGCCAGTTCACGCCGGGATTGAACGGCTACCAGTTCACCGAACGGCATGTCTGGGTCGAATCGCTCGGCATCAGCTATCACGTCGGCGTGGACGGCTTGAACGTCGGGCTGATTTTGATGGGCGCCATCGTCGCGTTCGCCGCGACGCTGTGTTCGTGGGAAATCCAGACGCGCGAAAAGGAATTTTACATTTTGCTGCTCGTGATGAGCGGCGGCATTCTCGGCGCGTTCGCGTCGCTCGATCTGTTTTTCTTTTATTTCCTGCACGAACTCGCGCTCGTGCCGACGTTCATCATGATTGGTGTTTGGGGACGCGGTGAACGCAAAAATTACGCGACGTTTCAGATCACGATTTATTTGAGCATCGGCGCGCTGCTCGCGCTCATCGGTTTGATTGCGCTTTATTTGCAAAGCGGCGCGAACACGTTTGATATCCCGACGCTGATTGAACATGCCAAAGCAAATCCGCTTTCGACGAACGCACAGAATTTCATTTTTCCACTGCTGCTGTTCGGGTTTGGAATTTTAGTTTCGCTCTGGCCGTTTCACTCGTGGGCGCCGCTGGGTTATGGTTCTGCACCGTCGCCAACCGCGATGATTCATGCCGGCGTTCTGAAAAAGTTCGGACTTTATGGTTTAATCCGCATCGCGTTGCCACTGCTGCCGGATGCGGCGCACAGTTGGATGAATTTTCTCTCGTGGCTTTGCCTCGGCAACATTTTATACGTCGGCTGGGTCGCCATGCGCCAGCGCGATTTGAATCTGCTCATCGGCAATTCCAGCGTCGCGCACATGGGTTTCATTTTCCTCGGCATCGCGAGCCTGAATCTCATCGGTGTCACCGGCGCGGTGTTCGTGATGGTCGCGCACGGATTTTTGGCGGCGCTGACGTTTGGCTTGAGCGGTTACATTTATCAAAAAACCGGCACGCTCGAAATGTCCGAACTCGGCGGACTTTGCCGAAAATTAAGTTTCATCGGCACAGCGTTGCTCATGGCGGCGATGGCTGGCTGCGGTTTGCCTGGTTTTGCGAATTTCGTCGGCGAAGTCACCATCTTCTTCGGCTCGTGGAAAGCGTTTCCAACCGTGACTGTTTTTGCCGTCTGGGGCGGTTTGGTTATCGGTGGCATTTACATGACGCGTGCCGTGCGAAAAATTTTGCACGGTCCTTTGCCGGAAAAATATGCAAGCCTGCCTGACGCCGGGCTTTGGCGCAAATTGCCTTACGCGCTGTTGCTCGCCAGTTTATTCGTGTTCGGCTGTTTTCCGAAATTATTGACGAATCAAATCACGCCAGATGCGCAAAAAATTGTGAGCATGGCGAATTCCGTTTCTGAAAAACAAAATGTTGTCGTCCTTTCAGAAATCAAAAATCCGAAATCCGAAATCCAAAATTGATGAACTCTTCCCTGATGACACTTGAAATTTTGGTGTTGGCGCTCGGCACGGTGATGCTGCTCGCGGATTTTTGGGTGCCCGCCGATCGCAAAAAATTTCTGGCGTATTTCGGCGCGGCGGCGTTGGGCGGCCTCCTGCTCATCAGTTTTAGCGGCGACGGCATTTGTAGCCAGTTCGGCACGGCGTTCAACGGCGCGTTTATCGAAGATGGACTGGCGTTGTTTTTCAAACACTTTTTTCTCGTCGCGGCTATTTTGGTTTTGTTTTTGACGGCCGAATTTTCGGATAAAATTTCCGGCGGCATCGCGGAATTTTATTCGCTCGTGGTCTTTGCGCTGGCAGGGATGTTGTTCGCCGCATCGTCCAACGATTTTGCAATGCTGTTCGTTTCTATCGAACTCATCACGATCACGTTTTACGTCCTCGTCAGTTTCCAGCGCGGCAAATTGATTTCGCTTGAAGCGGGCGTGAAGTATTTGATTATCGGCGCGTTGTCGTCGGCATTTATGGTGTTCGGCATCGCGCTGATTTACGGCACAACCGGCAAAATCAATTTCACCGAACTCGCCGCCGTCGCGCCGCAATTTCTCGACAACAAAATCTTTCTCATCGGCGTTTTATTTTTACTCGCCGGACTTGGTTTCAAAATTTCCGCCGTGCCGTTTCAAATCTGGACGCCGGACGTTTATCAGGGCGCGCCGACGCCAACGACCACGTTCCTCGCCATCGGCTCGAAGGCCGCCGGATTCGTTTTACTTCTGCGCGTTTTGTTCACCGCGATTCCCGACGTGACCAAACATTGGGCGGGATTTTTGATGGTGATTTCCGGCCTCACGATTCTTTACGGAAATCTCTGCGCGCTGCCGCAGCGCAATCTAAAACGTTTGCTCGGTTATTCCAGTATTTCGCACGCGGGTTATTTGCTGCTCGGTGTCGCGGCGGTGAGCGCGAGCGGACAATCGGCGGTGATGTATTATCTCGCCGGCTATTTGTTCACGATTGTCGCGGCATTCACCGTTGTCGCGCTTGTAATGCGCCATTTGGACAATGAAGACATTTCGGGATTGGCCGGATTGAATCAGCGTTCGCCGTTATTGGCGTCAACCTTGATGCTCGCGATGGTTTCGCTCGCGGGCGTGCCGCCGCTGGCCGGTTTTTTTGGAAAATTCCTGCTGCTCAAAGCCGTGGTGCAATCGGCACAAGTCACCGGCAATCATGATTATTACTGGCTCGTTTTTGTCGCTTTGGCCGGTGTGGTCATTTCATTTTATTATTACTTCGGCGTGGTGCGTGCGATTTACTGGAGCAAGGACGCGAAGGATTTGTCGCCAATTCCGCTTTCCGGCGCGGCGAAATTTTCCATTGCCGTTTGCATCGCAGGAATGTTCTGGCTCGGCATTTTCCCCAACACCGTTTTGAATCTGGCGGACGCAGCCGCGAAAGCGCTGGGCATCTGATTTCTAAACCGTCCGCATCTGCACCGCGTCCACAATTTCCGTGCCGACGGAAATCGCGCCGATGATGACCACCGTCGCGCCCGGTTTGAAGTGGCCTTTTTCCGTAAGATTTTTCAGCGCGGTTTCGACGGTGTTTTGCGGGTCAATAAAATCAAATTTCATGACAAACGCTGTGACGCCCCAGCACAAGGCCATTTCATTCGCGGTCTTCTCGGTTTCGCATACTGCATAAACGGGAGAATAACGCGGACGCATCCAACTGGCGTATTGCGCCATGCTGCCATGACGCGTGAAAACCAGAATCGCCGCCGCCTTCAATTCGTTGGCCATCACAACAGCGCTTTTCACCAGCTTTTCGCGCGCAGTCGTCAATTCCGCTGCGTCGTGAAATCCAGCGCTGCCGCTGCGTTCAATTCTGGTTGCGATGCGATCAAAAACCTCGATGCACTTGAGCGGATATTTGCCAACAGTCGTTTCACCGCTCAACATGATCGCGTCGGCTTCCTCGAAAACGGCGTTGGAAACATCCGTGACTTCCGCGCGTGTCGGCATTGGCGATTCAATCATGCTTTCGAGCATGTGCGTCGCGACGATGACCGGACGGCCAACACGCAAACAGGTCTTCACGATGCGCCGCTGCACGATAGGCAATTCTTCGTAGGGAATCTCAATGCCCAAATCGCCGCGCGCGACCATGATGCCGTCGGCTTCCTGCACGATGGCGTCGAGATTTTTGATGGCTTCCTGATCTTCAATCTTGGCGATAACCAGCGGACGCGGTTTGCTCTCTTCAAACATTTCCTTCAACTGCAGCAAATCGCGCGCTTCCCGCACAAATGAAAGCGCGATGAAATCCACTTCCAATTCAAGGCCAAGTTTCACGTCCTTGATGTCCTTGGAAGTCAACGCGGGCAGCGAAACTTTCACGCCGGGCAGATTGATATGGCGGCGGCTGCCGAGTTTGCCTTCCGTGAGGACTTCGCATTCCACCTTGTTGCCATTCTTGGCCAGCACCTTCATTTCAATCGTGCCGTTGTCAATTAACACCACGTCACCGACGCTGATGTCGTTGACAAAATTTTCGTAATTCACATCCACCGAATGTTCTTCGAGGTCGCGCTCGCCGCGCACGGTCAATGTGAATTTCTGTCCCGGCTGCAAATCCAGCGGCACGCCGATGTCGCCTGTGCGGATGGCCGGACCTTGTGTGTCCATCATGATGCCGATGAATTTTTTGCGCGTGATGGCTGCGGAACGAATATCCGCGACCACGCGGCGCACCCAATCGTGCGGCGCGTGCGACATGTTGAGCCGGAAAATGTTGACGCCCGCGTCAATCAGTTTGCCGATCATCTCGGCGGAATCGGTGGCGGGTCCAAGCGTGGAAACGATTTTGGTGCGGCGAATAGTTCCTTGTCGCATGGGAAAAACATACTCTTGCACGGCGCGAAGAAAAGTTTTTATTCAAATTGAAGCTTTAGGAGAAATGGAAATAAGCTTGTCAAACCGTATACAATTATTTTTCCTTGCAAACAGAATGAAGACAAAAATTATACCGCTAGCGTACTTTTTTGTGTTTGGCTTGTTCACGAGCGGCTGCGCATTCACAAAATCAACAGTAGTTATTGATTTCAAACCGCACCCAGAAGCTAACAAAGTTAATATAAGCCAATCAATCATGGTAACACAATTACAAGACCAACGTGGAACCGATCCTAATTTACTTGCCAACAAAGGTATTGAAATCAAAACCAGTGGTGCTTACGTGACTGAAAAGCCCATTGCAACGATTGTAACCGATGCAATCAAAGAAACATTAGTTGTTTTGAATTACAAGGTAACAGCAGGAAACGGTGATTTAATTCTTTCTGGCGATTTGTTGCGGCTAGATTCAACCCCTTTAGAAGGATTTTGGAGTGGTGAGCTTGATTGTACAATTCAAGTAAGCCTCAAACTACAGGAAAAGGAAACAGGAAAGCAAATTTGGAGTGAAGTGTTTACGGGTTTTGGCAAAATGACTGGACTTCAAATTGACAGTGAAAGTCACCGCAAAGAAACTACAGAAGCAGCCCTTGCTGATCTGACAAACAAATTAGCAAATTCTTCCAGTTTTAGGGACGCAATTCAAATGAAATAGGAAGTTTTACACATGAGCCGAAATTCAGATTGAGACTTGCCAGCGCGGAGAATTAAATCCATATTGCCGGGAGAAATTTATGGCAGACGTTGCAAACAAATATCCCGAAAATGTCGCGGGCAAATACTACGTGGACAACCAGTGCATTGACTGCGATTTGTGCCGCGAGACCGCGCCGGACAATTTCAAGCGCAACGACGACGGCGGCTATTCCTTCGTTTACAAACAGCCTGCGTCGCCTGAAGAAGAAGCGCGTTGCAAAGAAGCCAAGGAGGGTTGCCCCGTCGAGGCCATCGGCGATAACGGCGCTTAATTTTTCTTCCGTCGCCGGTTTTCGTTTCATTCCTTCGCGAATTCATGGTTAAATAAAACCATGTTTTCACACGTTGTCATTTTCTGGACGGATTCCACCAAGCCTGATGCGGTTGCCGAAGTCATCGCCGGGGCAAATCAATTTCTCAAGACGATTCCTGGCATCACGCATTTTCACGTCGGCAAAATGGTGGCCAGCCATCGTCCAGTCGTGGACCAAAACTATCAAGTGGCGTTGAACATCATCTTTACCAGCAAACAAGCGCAGGACGAATACCAAATGCACCCACAACATCTCGAATTCGTCGAGAAATGCGTGAAGCCGTTTGTGAAAAAAGTCATCGTTTACGATTTTGAATGATCACGCGCGCGGATGAAATTTCCGGTGAATGTCGCGCAGGCGATTGCCGGTGACGTGCGTGTAGATTTCCGTCGTGCCGATGTTCGCATGGCCGAGCAATTCCTGAATCACCCGCAAATCCGCGCCGTGTTCCAGCAAATGCGTCGCGAAACTATGTCGCAACATATGCGGCGTGATGTTACGCTCGATGCCCGCGCGTCGAATCCGATTTTTGATGCGCAACCAAAGCGTGACCGACGCGAACGGCGTGCCGCGTTTCGTCAGAAAAACATTCGCCGGAGATTTTGGCGTGACCAATTTGGGGCGCGCATTCTCAATGTAACGATTCAGTGCGTCAACGGCTTTGCGTCCAACCGGCACAACGCGCTCCTTATTGCCTTTGCCGATGACATTGATGAATCCGGCGTCCAGATGCAATTGTTCCAGCCGCAGGTTTTTTAATTCGCTCAAGCGCAAGCCGCTCGCGTAGGCCAGTTCCAAAATCGCCTGATCACATAAACTTTCCAGTGTCGCTAGTTCTTCCGGTTTTAATACTTTTTCGATTTCGTCGTTCGACAACGCTTTTGGCAGCCGCTTCCAGCGGCGTGGCAACGACAAATTTTCCGCTACATTCACCGGTAGAATTTTTTCGTTCTCCGCAAATTTGTAAAATGCCCGCAACGCCGCGATCTCGAGATACACGCTTTCACCGCTCATTCGTCGCGTAGGATTTTTCGGGGCAGAGTTATTTGAGGATGGTCGTCCAACCACGGCATTGCGCGCGCGTTCAGATTGCAGAAATGCCATCAGATGTTTCAACTCGACTGATTTCCAATCCGTCAGATTTTGTTTTTCCGCCCAAGTGACGAATTTACCGAGCAATGCGGCGTAAGTTTTGGCTGTGTTGTCGGATTGCCCGCGTTCATGCCGCAGGTATTGTAAAAAATCTTCGACGAGTGCTTGCATGGCTTAATGCAACTCATTCTGCAACAAACTTGAATTCCACCAATCTCGCAAACGTGGATTGATTTGTTTCCAAAAAATTCCGTGATAAGATGGCTTTTTCATTTCGACGGCAATCACTACGACGGTTGCACAAATTGAAACGGCAAATGTCGCAGGCCAGCCAGGAAATTGCACAAGAACTGTTCCGCCAGTCAAAACAACGAAAATTCCTGTCCAAACTAATTCCAACCTGCGTGAAATTCTAAATACGTTACAGAACAAAAAGAAATGCCCAACTGCGAATGCAACGACAAAACTTGCCGGCCAGTAATTTCCGCGAAGTGCAATCAAGCAGCCGACACCAAGAATCAGCACAATTACGTCTCGAATCGAAAGACGAAAACCGGGTGCAAATTTTGGCGCTGTTGGTTTCAAAGCTTCTTCCCGGTCAATCGCTCATACGCTTCCAAATACTTTGCGGAAGTTTTAGCGACGACATCGTCCGGCAATTTCGGGCCGGGCGGCGTTTTATCCCAGTCGAGCGTTTCGAGATAGTCGCGGACAAATTGTTTGTCGAAGCTCGGCTGACCTTTGCCGGGCATATATTGGTCGGCAGGCCAGAAACGCGAGGAATCGGGCGTCAACACTTCATCAATCAAAATCAATTTGCCGTCGTGCAAGCCGAATTCAAATTTTGTATCGGCGATGATGATGCCGCGTTGACGGGCGTAATCGCGTCCGGCCTTGTAAATCTTCAGGCTCAAATCGCGCGCCTGATTCGCCAATTCCGCGCCGACAATTTTTTGCGCCTGCGCGAACGAAATATTTTCGTCATGACCGGCTTCGGCTTTGGTGGACGGCGTGAAAATCGGTTCGGGCAATTCAGCGGATTCCGTCAAACCGGCGGGCAGCGAAATGCCACAGACGGTCTGCGATTTTTTGTATTCCTTCCAGCCGCTGCCGGAAAGGTAGCCGCGCACGATGCACTCGATGGTGAGCGGTTTCGCCTTTTTCACAATCATCGAACGCCGCGCGAGTTTGTCCGCGAACGGCGACAAATTTGTCGGCAACGGGTCGTCGGCTTTGGCAAGCAAATGATTCGGCACGAGCGCGGAAAATTGGTCGAACCAGAAATGCGAGATTTGTGTGAGCACTTCGCCTTTGCGCGGAATGCCGTTGGGCATGATGACATCGAACGCGGAAATGCGGTCAGTGGCGACGAGTAGAAAAGCGTCGCTTAAATCAAACACTTCGCGGACTTTGCCGGAGCGGACTTTTTTGACGCCGGGTAAATCGAGTTGCAGAACGGTTTCGTGATTTGCCATGCGGAAATTAAGACACGGATTTCACGAATTCGCACGAATTTCTTTTTGCTGCCGCAAAATTTCCTTGACCGATTCCGATGAACGCTGCGTCGCCTGCGAAACAAGTTGAACTAATTCTTCGTCGCCCACGTTTCGCGGAATAGCGCGACAGGATTTCTCCGCGCCGGGAAAATTCCAGAGATTCGGAAAATCACGGCACTGCTGCGGCTTCACCGATTGCACCGCGCAATTTCCGTTCTCCAGAAAAATACACTCGCCATTCGCTTTGTCCAGCAACGCCAAACCGCGCCGGTCATTCGTCAAACGCGTGAATTGCTGGATGAAATCAAATTCGGACGAATGTTTGAACGCCGCGAGCCGCGCAATTTCCGCGTCCGTCAAACGCACCTGCCCTGGCCAGCGACAGCAGGCCGTGCAACGTTGGCATTCCAGAAAAACCGGCACAGCAAACTTTTAACGCAACGACGCAAAGAAACAAAGCCGCAAACTCGCTGGCATTTTCCGCTTGACATACATTTTATTTCTATGTATTGTGTTCCTATGATTCGTAAAGAACTCGTGGCGGCATCCGCCGAACCGTTGATTTTATCATTGCTGTCGAAAAGTGAAAGCTATGGCTACGCCATCATTCAGGAAGTGAAGGTGCGCTCCGGCGGCAAAATGAATTGGACGGACGGAATGCTGTATCCGGTTTTGCACCGCATGGAACGGCGCGGCTTGATTAAATCGCGCTGGGGCGAAAGCGAGACCGGACGCAAACGCAAATACTACTCGCTCAAAAAAGACGGCAAAACGGCGATGGCGAAACATCACGAACAATGGTCGCTGGTTCATTCCGTTTTGTCCGGTTTGAGAAAGGAAAGTTATGTTTGATCTCGAAAAATCCATTTCCGACTGGCGCAAGCAAATGCTCGCCGCCGGAATCAAATCACCCGTGCCGCTGGAAGAACTGGAAATTCATCTGCGCGAAGAAATCGAACGGCAGGTCAAATCAGGATTGAACGAGCAAGAGGCTTTTAATTTTGCAACCCAGAAAATCGGACAGTCTAGCGTGTTGAAAAGTGAATTCAAAAAAATTGGCGGAACAATTTCAGAGTGCCTCAAACATTTCCTTTTTACTTTGTCTGGAATTCCAAATTATCAACTCGTCACAAATATGAATAGAACCAATCCAAACATCGAACCGCGTTGGGTAACTTATACCAAAGCCGGAACTTTCCTTTTTCCCGCGGTTTTTTTATGGCTTTTAACCGTTGTTTTTGTTTTGCCAAAAGCGAATGAAATTTGTTCGGTGGCGGGCACAACTGTTTTTAATTTTGCACAGCCTATTCCTGCTATATTAAGAGTTTGGGCTGCAACTAGCCAGACCTTGGTTTTTCTAACGAGCCACGGTTTTTTAATCGGCGTCGCAATCGTCTTGGCGTTCATTTTGTTAGAACGGTATTTCAGCCGGTGGTCGCGCTATCGCCGGACGGCAGTTGGCATTGTGGCTTTCCTTTTTAACGCGGTCGTTCTTCTTTCGCTGACCTTGATGACTATTTCAATTCTTGTCGCAGCGCCAGCTTTGTATCATCACGCCCATTAACTGATATTAACTGATGAAAGTTACCGTGCCTCCAAAAATTTTTTTAATTCTTCCGCCGCTTTGCCACCGAAACCAGGGACTTCGGAAATTTGTTCGACGGTCGCCAGTTGCAAGCGGCGCACGGAGCCGAATTTTTTCAGCAACGCCGATTTGCGCCGGTCGCCGATGCCGGGGAATTCATCCAGCACGCTTTCGGAAATTTTTTTGAGCCGCAACTGCGCGTTGTAGGAGTTGGCGACGCGATGACATTCGTCGCGGATGCGTTGCAACAATTTCACCGCCGGATGGTCGAGGCCAAGCCGCAACGGTTCGGATTTTTCGGGTAGATAAATTTCCTCAAATTCTTTCGCCAGGCCAATCACGGGAATTTTTTCAAGGCCGAGTTTTTTTAACTCTCCGCACGCTGCGTTTAATTGTCCGCGCCCGCCGTCAATTAAAATCAAATTGGGCAACATAGGACAGGCATCTTGCCTGTCTCCATTTTTATTTTCAGTTTGAGACAGGCTGGAAGCCTGTCCTACACGAATTCCGCGACGAATTTTTTTGGCAGTCTCATCCACGACTTTTTGCAATTCTTGCGGAATTGCTTCGCCGCTGTCGTCGTCTTGCGTTTTTTGCGACGGCGGCGCGGCGGATTTGCTCGCTTCATTCAGCAGACGCGAATAGCGGCGGCGCACGACTTCGGCGATGCTGGCGAAATCGTCTTGTCCGGCGACGGTTTTAATTTTGAATCGCCGATAGTTCGCGCGGTCAGGACGGCCATTTTTGAAGCTGACGAGCGACGCGACTTTGAATGTGCCGCTGATGTTGGAAATGTCGAAGCCTTCGATGCGTTGCGGCGGCACGGGCAGATTGAGAATTTTGCCAAGTTCGGTCAAATCGTTTTCAGGATTGATGGAGAGCGGCAGCGTGTAGGGAATGCGCTCGAATTTTTCCGTGCGTTTCCACGTATCCTGCAAATCGCGGATCAAATCGCGCAAGCTCGCGGCGCGCTCGAAATCGTGCGCGGCGGCGGCGCGTTTCATTTCCGTTTCAAGTTCGCTTTGCATCTCGCGGCTCTGGCCTTCGAGAAAATCGCACGCGGCGCGGACTTGCTCCAAATACTGTTCGCGCGTGACGTTGCCGACGCACGGCGCGGTGCAGTATTTCAAGTGCGCGTAGAGGCAATGCTTGTAATCCGCCTCGCCCGGCGTGAACACGCGGCAGCCGCGCAAGTTGAATTGCCGCCGCGCGAGCGTGAGCGTGTTGCGCAACGCGCCGGCGTTCGCAAACGGACCGAAGTAGCGCGCGCCGTCGTCTTTTTTGAATCGCGCAAAAGTGAAATTCGGAATCGGGTCGTTCAAATTCACTTTCAGCATCAGGAAACGTTTGTCGTCGCGGAAACTGACGTTGAAGCGCGGTTTGAATTCCTTGATGAGTTTGCTTTCGAGCAGATACGATTCGGCGTCGCTGCGGACGACGTGGAAATCGAAATCGGCAATCGCTTCGACAAGCGCGTTGAATTTCAAATCCCAGCCCATGCGCCGCGACGGATGAAAATACTGGCTGACGCGCTTGCGCAAATCGCGCGCCTTGCCGACGTAGATGACCGAGCCGAAACGATCTTTGTGCAGATAGACGCCCGGTTTGTGCGGGACGCTGCTCAATTTTTTGCGGATGTGTTCGGAAACCAGCACGCGAAGAATTTCAACGCAAAGACGCGAAGACGCAAAGATTTTTTAGACACAAATTTCACGAATTAAAAAGTCATTCGTGAAAATTAGTATAATCCGTGTCAAAGTTTTTTCCGCAAATGGCGGTGGACGAAAAAATAATAAAGTCCGCCAAGCACAATCGCCGCGCCGCCGAGCCACAACGCAATTTCCCGCAAATCGCCTTTCAACAATTTTTCATCCTGTCCGGCTTTGACGCCGACGTAGCAAAGCACGCTGCACCAAATCGTCGCGCCAAGAATTGTAAAGATGGAAAATTTCAGGTAATCAAATTTTGCCACGCCGGCGGGAACGCCGACGAGTTGCCGCGCGCCCGGCAGCAGCCGCGCGATGAACACACCGGCTGCGCCGTAGTGCGACATCCAATTTTCGCTTTTTTCGATTTTGTCCGGCGTGATCAAAATAAATTTTCCGTAACGCATCAGCAGCGGACGACCTGCCAGCCGCGCGAGCCAATAAACCATTGTCGCGCCGAGCCACGAGCCAAGCGCGCCCGCGAACACAATGGCCGGCAGACCGACGGAAATTTTTCCCGAATGCGACCAGCTTGCCGCGAGCGGGATGATGCTTTCGCTCGGCAACGGCAGCACGGAACTTTCGCACATCATCAGCAGGCCGACGACCCACGCGCCGCCGGACGCGAGCGCGTGCTGATACCAATCGAGCAGCGGCTGGAAAAGGGTTTTGAGCATCGGTTGTGAAAAGTGCGTCCGCTAATTACGTTAATTGGTGAGAATTGAAAAGGTGCAAATCACTTTGGCGGATGCGCGAAATAATTTTGGATTTCCGCTTCGGTTGCGGGTTGCGGCCAGACCAAATCAAAATCGTGAGCGAGCCAATAAAATTCCCACCATTTATGAATCGTTGGTTTGCCACCTTCGTCCACGCCGTTTTCGCCGACGGAATAAAGCAGAAAAGTTCCGTCGGAATTCAATTTGTAGCGCAACGGTTTTCCGTTCATGTAATCCAGCGGGATTACCTTCAAAAATTCTGGTTCTAAATCATCAAGCGATGACGGAAATTCACGATGCTGAAGTTCGTATCGCTTGAGTGCGATTGCAGCCAAGGTCATGTTTTTCGCAGTTTCAATAGCCGATGCTCTTCTCAATAACTGAAACGAGTCAAAAGCATCTTCAGACAAAAGCCACCAGACTCCAAACGGGTCAATGTCTATGCGAAAAGTTCCTTCTTCGGGAAAATGCCATTTTTCAAAACCAATCTGGTCAAAATTTGTTCGCACAAATGATTTCGCTGATTGAAACGAATGATTGGTTTCAGTCATTTGGGTCGCATCGGCCAAAACTTGATACGCCTGCATCATTCGTTTCTCGTCGCTGTAAACTCCGAACCATTGCCAGTAAAACTTGCACAACTTTCTTGAAATTTCTTGGTCATTTCCATTCACACCGTTCCACAAATCGGAAGGATTTTGAAGATAATGTTCCATTGAGAGCAAATTGACGACACGTTCTGCTAAAAAAGATTTTTTAGCTGCGTCAAGAAACTCAATGGATTCCCAATCGTGTTGCAACATTGCCAAATCAGATTCCGAAACATTCGGGTCTTGCAAAATTTCCCAAGTTAAGCTGGCAACGATATTTGCAAGTGCGCTGCGAACAAGTTGGGAAATCTCCAATCGTTCTTCAGCTTCTCCTTTGACCAGCACAAGAATCAAACGCACATTCGCGCACGCTTCCGATGTTTTTCGCTCGTGCAAATCGTAAAGTGCTTCTGCGCCTAACGACTGCGCCGCGACTTTAAGCTGATACAAATGTCGAAGCTGAACAGAATAAATTTTCCCGTAATCCAAATTGAAATCCAGAGCCGGATGATTGGTCAAATTTTGAAGGCAATTAAGATTGTCTTTTGCCGCAGCAAGCGTGCTTTCCAAATCTTCCCAAGAATTCGTCAACAACCCGCCAAGGCCAATTTCATCAAATCCAACGATGATTGGTTGTCGCCAGCCAATCATTGCTTTGCCGGACGCGACCACACGCATGGCTGACGGCGGATTGGTTTCAATGATGTTGTATGCGTTTTCAAAATTTGTAAGCGTGTTAATTATCAACGGAACCGCATTTTGTTCCGGCGGCACGGGCGGCGGAATCACTTGCGCCAATTCCAGCGGCTCGCCTTTGGCTTTCAATTCGGAAATGTATTTATCGACGGCAAAACGCAGTTGATAATGACGCACGACGGAAATCAAAACCGTCAAAACAACGACGATTTCAATTCCAATCAAAATTTTCCAACGCAATTTCATTGCATTTACGCCTTCAAAAAATAATTCCGCTGTTTGGCGCTGATTTTCATTTCCAATTTTTCCATCACTTGCAAAAAATCTTCCCAGACTTTGCGCTTTTCCGAGAGCGATTGGTTGCGGAGCAAATACGCCGGATGATACGTCGGCATCAGCGAAATCCCGCGATACGTTTGCCAGTGACCGCGCAATTTCGTGATGCCGAGCGTTTTGCCGAGCAAACCTTCCACGGCGGTTGTGCCGAGTGCGACGAGAACTTTCGGCTGAATCAAATCAATCTGCTCGTGCAAATACGGAATGCACGTCGCCATTTCGTCCGGCGTCGGCTTGCGATTGCCCGAAGATTGGCCGGGCGTGTCGGGGCGGCATTTCAAAATGTTGGCGATGAAAACGTCGCCGCGCGTGAGACCGGTCGTCTCGATGATTTTGGTGAGCAATTGTCCGGCGCGACCGACGAACGGCTCGCCCCGCTCGTCTTCGTCCGCGCCCGGCGCTTCGCCGACGAACATGAGTTGCGCGTCAATGTTGCCCACGCCGAACACGACATTTTTGCGCGACGACGCGAGATTCGGACATTTCACGCAGGCCAAAGCGCGTTCGCGCAACGCGTTGAATGCGGCGATTTTTTCCTTCGGGTCAAGTGGCGGTTTGTCGGAAGGAACGGTTTCGCCGGGTAATGCGAGGGAAAGTTCCGATGCCATTGGCGTTGGCGTTGAAATTGTCGGGGCAATTTTTTTTGCGGGCATGGCGACTGGATTTTCAATTTTGGCGGCGGGCGATGGAATTGATTTCGCCGGTTGCGACAGCGCGCGCAATGTTTCCGGTGAAACGGGCACGAATTTTTCGCCGCGCGATTTCAAGCCTTCGAGATGTTGAATCGTCGCGTCGAGCAATTCGTTGTAAGTCGCTGACATGGACGCATCGTAGCGGTTGCGCGGCGCGGCAACAAAATTTATTTGTTCACATTGCGCGTCAATTTTTCACGCGGCGGCTTTTCCGGCGACTTCTGCGGGCGACAAATTTTTTGCCTTCGCCAGATTCAGCAGCGGGCCGGTCATAAACGTCGTCACGAGCGCCATCAGCACGAGCATGGAAAAAATCGGCAGCGATAAAATGCCCAAGTCGTAGCCGATGTTCAGCGCGATAAGTTCCACGAGGCCGCGCGTGTTCATCAACGCGCCGAGCGCAAAGGCGTCGCGATTGCCCACGCCCGCGAGTCGCGCGGCGAAAAATGTGCCGCCGAGTTTGCCGAGCGTCGCCAGCGCGATGATGCCAAGACAAATCAGCCAACCCGCGCCGACGTTCAGCGTGTCCAAATGCGTCCGCAATCCGCTGAACGCAAAAAACAGCGGCAGCAGAAATACGCCCGCGAAATTTTCCAATCGCACGACGAGGCGTTCGCGAAATTCTTTTTGTTTCGGCATCACGACGCCGGCGAGAAATGCGCCGAACAAGGCGTGGATGCCGATGATTTCCGTCGTCAATGCCGACGCAGTCAGAAAAATCAACACGAGCGCGATGACGCCGGATTTCGGTTCATCGTGCGTCGGCATCCAGCGCGATAAAATCGGACGCACGAACAATAGCATCAAGATTACGAAAACAATGACGAGGCCGAGATTGAAACTGGTTGCAGCGAGATTCGTCGCCTTTGCGATGGCGATAACAAAAGCGAGAATCGCCCAAGCCGCCGCGTCGCCGACCGCCGCGCAAGTGATGGCTGTGATGCCCAGCGGCGTTTGCGTCAGATTGCGTTCCTTCAAAATGCGCGCCAGCACCGGAAACGCCGTGATGCTCATCGCGATTCCCATGAACAGCGCGAACGGCAGAAATTTTACGTCCGGCGCGGCGTAATTTTGAAAAAGAAAAACCGCCGCGCCCATGCCGAGCGCGAACGGCAAAACAATTCCCGCGCTGCTGACGCCCGCCGCCATTCGCAACCGTTGTCGCACTTGCGTCAAATCCAATTCCAGTCCGACGACGAACATGAAAAGGCAGACGCCGATTTGGCTGAACAATTGCAACGTGCCGAGCGAGTCCTGCGGAAATAAAATTTTTGACGCGCCGGGACAAATCCAGCCAAGCAGCGAAGGCCCCAGCAAAATGCCCGCCGCGATTTCACCAATCACCGACGGCTGGCCAAAGCGTTTGGAAACCGCGCCCAACGCGCGCGTCGCCGCGATGATGACGATGAATTGAAGCAGCAGCCGCGCCAGCGGTGTCTGGAAATTGGCAAGCAACGCGTCCACGGCTTCATCGTAGCGACCGCGCAGTAAAAACCAAAAGGATTTGTTCGCGACACCGCCGGTAAATTTTTACAGGCATGGAATTTTAATTTTGACAATTTTTACGGCAATGTAATCCGAAGCTTGCGGCGCGTGAAAACGCGGCTAACGTGTGGGCATGAATCTTGAAGACCATTTGGGCGACATCATCCGCAAGGCGCGCAAGATGTCCAATGTTTCCGCCGACATTGCCGCGAACGCCGCTGGTATTTCTGACGCCGAACTTTCCGCGCTGGAAGAATCCGGTCGGCTCATGAAGAAAATCAATTTCAATGCGCTCGCGCCGTTGATTGGTTTGAACGCTGTCAAATTGGAATCCATCGCCAACAATTGGCTGCCCGCGCCGAAAAATTTGAGCGCGTGGCGTCAACTGCGTGTGTTCACGACACAGGGCGATGAGTTCACGGTGAATTGTTATTTGATTTGGGACGAAATCTCGCGCGACGCGGCGTTGTTTGACACGGGACTGGACGCGAAACTGGTTTTAGATTGTATCGCGGAAAATCAACTTCAACTCCGGCACATTTTCATCACGCACTCGCATTGGGATCACGTTGAAGCGTTGCCGAAAATTCGTGCCGCTTTTCCCGAAGCGCAATTGCACAGCAGTTCGCAAAAAGTGCCGGTGAATCAGCGCAACAAAGCGGGCGAAATCATTTCTCTTGGCGGATTGCGCGTGGCGCATCGCGAAACGCCCGGTCACGCGGAAGACGGCGTGACTTACGTCGTCGGCAATTGGCCGGAGAATGCACCGCACGCGGCAATTGTGGGCGACACGATTTTTGCCGGCTCAATCGGCAACGGCAATGGCCAATGGGATTTGGCGCGGCAAAAAATTCGCGAACAAATTTTATCGTTGCCGCCAGAGACTTTGATTTGCCCCGGCCACGGACCGTTGACGACGGTGGCGGAGGAAAAGGAGTACAATCCGTTCTTTTGATTCATTGCCGTTTGTCGGATTGAGTTTTGGAGCAAGTCACAAATTTTAGTGACTTGTTGACCGTCCGTTGGCGGTGTTGAATGGAACAATGAAATCCCCGATTCCATTTCTGGCCGGCGTTTTTGTCGCCTGTTTTTGTTTTCAAGGTGCGCACGCGCAAACCAACGATTTTCGTCATTGGTGGCAGGAACAATCTTACGGCCGGCCATTTCATAGTTCATCGACAAATCAACTTCCGCGAATCCGCGTTGAGGGAAATAAATTTGTTGATCCCGACGGCAAAACAATTTTGTTCCGCGGCGTTTCCATTTCCGATCCCGACAAAATCGAGCATCAAGGTCATTGGAACAAACATCATTTTGAGGAAGTGAAGGCGATGGGCGCGACGCTCGTGCGCATTCCGGTTCATCCGGCAGCGTGGCGCGAACGCACGCCGCGCGAATATCTCAAGCTGCTCGACCAGGCGGTGAACTGGTGTGCCGAACTCGGTATTTACGTGGACATTGACTGGCACAGCATCGGCAATCTGAAAATGGAATTGTTCCAGGACCCGATGTATGACACGACGCAGAAGGAGACGTTTCAATTCTGGCGCACCATTGCGCAGCATTTTCACGGCAACAGCACCGTCGCCTTTTACGAATTGTTCAACGAGCCGACGCTGTATCGCAGGCAACTCGGCAGCATGTCGTGGAGTGATTGGAAGAAATTGAACGAGCAGATGATCAATTTGATTCGCGCGTTTGACACCAACACCATTCCACTCGTGGCCGGACTGGATTGGGCTTACGACCTCACGCCGCTAAACATCGAACCTATCAACGCAGAAGGCATCGGTTACGTGACCCATCCGTATCCGAACAAACGCACGCAACCGTGGCCGCCGAAATGGGAGGAAGATTTCGGCTTTGCCGCTGCCAAATACCCGATGATTGCGACAGAAATCGGATTTTCTGCGCCGAAAGGAACACTGCTCAAGGACGACGATTACGGCCCGCAGATTATCAATTATCTCGAAGACAAAGGCATCAGTTGGACGGCGTGGTGTTTCGACCCCGAATGGGGACCGACACTGTTGCAATCGTGGAATTACGACCTCACCGGCGCGGGCGAATTTTTCAAACAAGCCATGCAGAAAAAAGAATGATCGCCCGCTGCTTATTTGTGAAATCGTAAGTTCAATTGCCAAAGCCGGGTTGAATTTGCAAATTGACCGGCTTTCTTCACATTGCTAGTTTTCCAGTCCGTCTCCAAACGGTTTTATGCGACATACCATTTCAGTGCTGGTCGAGAACAAATTCGGCGTGCTCACGCGCGTCGCGGGGCTTTTCAGCGGACGCGGCTACAACATTGACACGCTCAACGTCGGTCCGACGCACGACCCCGAACTCTCGCGCATGACCATCGTCACGCACGGCGACGAGGCCACGCTGGAACAAATCGTCAAACAACTCAACAAATTGCCGGACGTCATCAAAGTGCAGGATTTTCGCGACGGCACGGAATACGTTGACCGCGAACTCGTGCTGGTGAAAGTCGCGGTGGATTCCAAGTCGCGCGCCGAAGTGATGCAAATCACGGACATTTTC
>DASZXB010000095.1:0-36405 GCA_035546095.1 Verrucomicrobiia bacterium
CGTGAACAACAACGGCGTGGTCACCACCGAATTTATTCCGCACGACAGCACCAACGC
This sequence comes from Verrucomicrobiia bacterium, assembly GCA_035546095.1. GTDB lineage: Bacteria > Verrucomicrobiota > Verrucomicrobiia > Limisphaerales > UBA11358 > UBA11358. Next base: position 58 of record DASZXB010000095.1, read on the forward strand.
CGTTCGTTCGTTGACCGGCAAATTGAATCAAGGTCAGGTTTGGGTTCGCGTTGAAGCCGTTGACCCGCAAGCGCCGGTGACCGCCGTCACCGTGCAGGTGCGCGGACGCTACGGCGCAGGCGACAAGGATACCGCCGCTGAATTGGACAAGGAAATCGCGCTACAATTGGCGCGGTGAAAAATACCGGTCTCCTTTCAGCCCGATATTTTGTTCGTAGTCACCAAGCTTTTTCGTGCCCGGCGTTTCTTTTTGCCCTTTGATTTCCAGCTTCAAACGATTGATACGCAAGCGCGCCATTTCCGCCACCGCGTAATCGGGAAATTTCTCGATGATGCGTTCCAGCGTTTGACGAATCAATTCATAATCCACTCCGGCGCGAACCTGCAAATCCGCCAGCAAATTCAACCAATGTGCCGCGCGCTTGGGCGGTTGCTCCGGCTGTTCAATCAGTTGATTCAATTCCAACGCCGCCAAATCCAGCCGCTGAAAATGATTGGCGTAAATGAGCGCGAGCTTCTCGCGCGTCTCCGCGTCCTGCGGATGTTGCGCCAGATGGTTGACGTAATCGGCGGCCAGTTTTTTCGGGTCAATTTCTTCGGGAACAAGTTCCTGAATCGTGTCGCGCAATCCGGCGCTTTGAATTCCTTCCGGCACAACCGCCGGCTGTCGCTCTCGTGCCGCCGTCATTGTTTCCCGCGTGCCGCCCAGATGCGCGATGCGCTCGGCGGCTTGCGCGGATTGAATCGTGTTCGGATAAAGCACGATGATTTTTTCCAGAAAGACCCGCGCCGAATCGGTGTCCTGCGCCAGCTTCAAATGCCAGTCCGCCAATTGCGTCAGCGCCGCGCAAACCTGCAACGGCGGTGAACCTTCCGCGTTGAAAAAAATGTTCAGCGTGTTTTCCGCCGCCGACAAATCTTTCAAATCTTCCGCCTGAATCGCCGCCAGCAATATCACGCCTTCATAATCGTTCGGGAAACGATCCAATTGCTTGCGAACTTCCAACGCCGCCTCAAGAAATTGGCCGCGTTTCCGTTTTGCCAATGCGACCGAATAAAATGGTTTTGATTCCGGCGGCTCTCTGCCGCCGTCATAAAGTGACGCGATCGGATTGGCAATTATGTCTATGACGCTATGTCTCCAAATTATGACCAGCACATTGCCAAGAACAACAGCCAGCAAAACCCCTCCAATCGCGCCAAATCCTCCATTTTTTACCATGGGCATAATTACCCAAATGTAAAAACAGATCAGCGGTGTTGTAATGAGCCATTTCAAAACCAATCTAGTCGGATCGTCGCTCCGTTTGAGTGCACACCAAAATAACCAACCTACGAAAGCAATTCCGAGGAGCGAAAAGGCCATGCTAAAGACGATTTCGAATGTCCGGCTCATAACTGATTAACGGACATTCGCGCTGTTTATGAAATGGCGCAAGTAAATTGTGGCCATCAGCCATAACGATGCGGCTTTGACATCGCAAATGTGTTCGGCAAATGACGGATTTCGCGGACCCGGCCATCACTCAACAAAACTTCCACGATGTCGAAACGAATTTTGACTTCGGGATTTTTTAGCAACCGCAAATAATCCAACGCGCATTGTGAAAGCCGACGACGACGGTTCGCATTTACTGCCGCCGCCGGTCGCGACCAATCTTCCGACGAACGCGTTTTGACTTCGATGAAACAAAGACAATCGCCATCGCGAAAAATCAAATCCATCTCGCCGCGCGCGGAACGAAAATTTGCCGCCAGAAATTTCAATCCTTGTTTCTGTAAAAATTTCTTCACCACCAGTTCGCCCAATTCCCCGCGCCGCAAATGCTTCGACTTCGTTTTGCCGACAATTTTCGCTTTCAGTTTTTCGAGTAATTTCATTTAGCCACTGATTGAACACGGGTTAAACACGGAAACAAGATACAAAAATCTGTATTCAATCCGTGTTTCATCCGCGGCTAAAAAAGTTTGAGTTCTTCTTTTTTCAAAGGCGCGAACGTCTTGCGATGAATCGGGCACGCACCAAATTTTTCAATCGCGGCCAGATGCTTCGCCGTGCCGTAACCTTTGTGCTCGGCAAATCCATATTCGGGAAACTGCGAATCAAATTTGTGCATCAGCCGGTCGCGCGTGACTTTAGCGAGCACGCTGGCGGCGGCGATAGAAAAACTTCGCGCGTCGCCTTTCACGATCGCCGTCTGCGGCACGCGCAACGTTTTCACCGGCCGGCCATCCACGAGCGCGTGCGGCGGCAGCGGATTCAATTTCGCCAGCGCGTCGTTCATCGCGCGATGTGTGGCCTGCAAAATATTAATTTCGTCAATCACGCCCGCGTCCACGGTGGCGATAGCGAATTCGATCTCGCCGCAAGCGACGATGAATTCAAAAAAACGTTCGCGCTGCGTTTCGGTAAGTTGCTTGGAATCGTTCAAGCCGGAAAGTTCGGCGGGCAAACCAAATTGTGCCCAGCGTGATGGCAAAATCACCGCCGCCGCGACGACCGGCCCCGCCAACGGCCCGCGCCCCGCTTCGTCCACGCCCGCGACGCGCGTAGTGCCTTGCGACCAAAGCATTTGCTCGAATTCAAATGAGTTGGAAAATTTGGCGGGCATTTTTGCCTGCGGCGAATTTAACTTGTTTCAAAAAACTTGTCGCCCCAATTTTTAACCGCGAAATACACGAACTACGCGAAAAGAATTTTTTGAATTCCGTTTGCGTATTCCGCGCGGTTCGCGGTTTGACTTTACTCTGAAAATCCGCGTTTCATCTGTGTCCATCTGTGGCTAAAATTTCGGCATGAAAATTGAATCGCTTCGCATCGGCATGAGGGTGCGTCATCCGCAATATGGTTTGGGCATGGTCAAAACGATTTCGGAATCGGTCGCGGAAATTTTCTTCGACGACGGCAACAAGCGCGCGGTCGCGCCGGAAGCGAGCGGATTGGAAAATGCCGAGCCGCAGATTTCCGCCAGCGGCCTCGACGTGCCGCTAAAACAATTCGTCGAGCAAACGCTCATGGCAGCGATTGAAAAATTAGGTCTGGAAAAACCGGATTCGGTTGCGGATAAACTCGGCGTGCGCTGGCACAACGGTAAATTGGTTTTGCATCCGAGCGACCCAACGTTGCAGACGAAAGAAGTGCCGCTCGAAGTTTTCTTCCACAAAATCGTGATGGTGCGGAACAATCTGCGCGTGCTGGAACAGAAAATCAACGCGCACGAAAAATTGTCCGACGGCGAGAAAGTTGAGATACAGCAATACATCACGCGCAGTTACGGCTCGTTCACGACATTCAACGTTTTGTTCGCGGAAAAGGAAGATCAATTTTGAAGCAATGGGCGGTCGTTTTAAGATTGAATTTTTTCCGTTTTCGTGGCTTGCTGGTTGGATTGCGCGGTTAGCTCAGCGGTAGAGCACTTGCTTCACACGCAAGGGGTCGCAGGTTCGAACCCTGCACCGCGCACCATTTGCCATTCAGGGGTGACGCAGCCGGTAAAAGCAACTGGAGGAACTGATTAAGTTCGTAACCTTGAATTGATTGCCAACTAGGCTACCGTTGGAGACAAAATTCCAACCGTCCGCCGGGAAAAGTGTCGTGGACGATTCCAAAATGAAGCCGGACGCGCCATCCGCAGGCCAACTTAAAATCACATCCGTTCCGGCAAGGGCGACAGACAGTTGCGGCGGATTATTCGTGCTGGAAACGGAAAAATTGGCGAAATCGGCATAGGTCGTTATCGGCGTGCTCCAGTCTGCGCCATTGCCGCCAAAAAACGTCTGGAAAATCACGCCGTCAATCTTGAGAGAATTGGTCGAGCGGAAAAACAGATTGCCGGCGTTTAATACCATCTCACCATCATACCAGACTTGAATCACACCGTTGGACGCGCCGATATCGTTTAGCACGCACTTTTGCTGGAGTGTGTGCCATTGATTGTCGGCTGCAAAATTCCAATTGCCCTTGCCCAATTCCGTGCCGCCACTAGTGGGTGAAGTGGGCAGGAACGGGTAGGCTTCGCCCGCGCCGCCGGTTCGCCACATGAAACGGGTGGTAAATCCGTCTTCGCCGTCGGGAAGATTGCTTTCGCCGGTGCCGGTATTGCCAGTGCCGCCATAAAATCCCGGCAGTTTTCCACCTTTGACAAAATCAAAGTTTGTCGGAAAACGGACGGAAAATTTCAAAATGGCCGCGTCGAGCGGTTGATTGCCATTTGTGTGCAGCATCGCGCCATAAAATTGTGTTCCACCGATGGGCGGGCCATCGGAAGGCGCGTCGGAACCGGCGGGAAACGTGATTCGCAGAAATGCGCCGCCGGGAGCAGTTGCGTCGGAAATGCGGACGATATTGGTCGAGCCGAAAGCGATTCCCTTTTTAGGCGCGTCGTTGGTGTTGTCCCATCCGGTCAGCCAGTCGTCATTGGTAAAATTACACGACCATAAAACGATTTGCGCGCCGGCGTTAATGGCAAGCAAACTTGCAGCCAGTCCGATTCGAAATTTCATCTGTGAATCAGGAGTGCCTCGGAATTTTTCGGCGCAATTGGACAAGTAGCAAAGCTCCGATGCCAACCAAAATTTCAGAGGAAGGTTCGGGCACGGCTGTTGTCAGTGCGTTAAATTGGGCTTGAATCTGGTCGGCCGAAAGCGCGGTGTCCCACGTTGCCAGTTCATCAATTGCGCCGCCCGCAACGCCAGCCGTGCTGCTGCCTGGCGGGGCAACGGTTATTGCCGCCTGTTTGTTTCCGGCGATGAACCCGAGTCCGTCACCCAAAGTGCCGGTGCTATTGATGTTTCCGCTTCCACCTTTTTGTTTGAATCCTGATGAAAGGCTTCCATCAATTGCCCCAAGATACCAATTGACTCCGTTGATGTCAGTCGTCGTGCCATTCAAGTCGTAGGTGATGCCCAAATAATACCAGGTGTCAGCGGTCACATTTGGCAGACCGGTGATGCTTACGTTTGCCACTTTAAGAGTTAACGCTCCGGCGCTGCTTGAGATTTGAAAAGCAAAAGCACTATTGGCTGGCTGACCGTTGGCAGCGCCACCCGTCGTTTCTCCGTCCGAAAAATAGTATCCCGTCGTCGGAATTGTCGCCGGCACGTAGAACAAGAGCGACAATGAACCAACGGCAGTGGCTGTGCCTTGACCACTAATGATGGTGCTGGAAAGAGAAAGATAATCGCTGGCGGCGGGAAAAGAAGCCGCGCCGTTTGCATTGCCGGAATAATCAGCGCCAAAACCGGCCGTGCCGTTGGCGGTGAACGTCGCCGTGTTGCCCGCCGAACTTAACGAATTATCGAAATTGAAATAATACGCCGGACTCTGGCTTGAAATGGTGGATTGATAATTTGCGATGTCGGCAAGAGCCGAAGTGGTCACGCAAATGAGACTCAATGTGACAGGGATTTTTGTTTTCATTTTGTTTTTGGGTTGTCGAGTTGTGGTTATTTAATCAGGCGATAAAATTGCGCCGTGCCGGAAGAAATAGGATTAGTCACGGTGTAATTGTTCCCGACAATGACCGCTGCGCCAGCGCTTAGCCATAATGGCGAAGTCAAAGTTGGACTTGATTGCAATGTGAAAGCCGGGTCGGTATTGGATGGCCATGAAAGAATGACATTCGCGCCGGAATGCTCAATGCTCAAGGTCGGCGGTTGCGCCGGTTGCGCGGAAACAGTCAGCGCGTTGAATTGATTGGTGACTTCACCGCTGGTTAGCAGCCGGTTCCAAATGGCAAATTCATCTACTTGACCGTTGCTCTGTCTGCCGCTGTTGACGCCGCGAAAACCGCTGCCGCCGGTAACTTCATTGCCGATGTAAAAGACGCCGCCACCGCCAGCCAATGAGCCGGACGCCGCCGTGAAAGAGCCGGATTGAAGTGGTGTGCCCGGGCGCGCCAGCCACCAATTGACTTGCGGGTTGACTTGAGTTTCGTCGTAAGTCATGGCGAAGTAATACCATTCGCTCACGCGGTCGGTGAAAGACAGAATGGGGCGGGTGACATTGCCGAAACGCAATTTCAACGCGCCGCCGCTGTTGGTATTTGCAGGGTCTTCAAAAAACAGAGCCAAACCGTTGGACGTTGTTGTCGAACCGCCCGCGGAAAAAATGAATTTTCCGCCAGTGTTGTTTGTGCCGGCCAATGGATGAAACAGAAGTGAAATGGCTCCCCGCCCGGTTCCCGGATTACCCGTGACCGTTCCTCCGCCATTCACAAGATTGTTGTTGGCGAACAAAGCGTCCGGGCCGGCAGCGAAATAAACACCGCCCGGATTATCTTCAAAATAGCCGAAACTGTAACCCAGCAACGGCGCGCTGCCGTTAGTGGTTAAAACGAGTGAACTGTTTATCGAGTCCGTAGAATCGCCGTCGAATTTGAAATAATGCGACGGCGATTGGCCGGTGACGACGCTTTGATAATTGTCGCGCGATGGCAGAGCGACGTTCGGCAGATTGGTGAATTGCACCCAGATTTCATTGCTGCTCAATTGGCGTTTCCAGATGGCAAATTCATCCACACGACCGTCGCCCGGATTGCGGAAACTGGATTTGAAAAGACTTCCCTGACAACCGATGTAAAAATCTTCTCCGTCTCCGGCGATGGCGTTTGAGTCCGTCAACACCGCGCCGTTTTCGAGTGTTCCCTGACCGTTGAGCCGGCCAAGATACCAGGTGGCTTTGTTGGTGTTCGGCGTCCCATCCACATTGGTGACGGTTTCATTGTAGGTGAGCGCAAAATAATACCACGTGTCCGGCACAAGTTCGTTGGTTCTGATGATGACGGTCGTCGTATCGCCGAAATTCAATTTAAGACTGCCGGGGTCGGAAAGATTGGCCTGACTTTCAAAGAAGAGATTGAACTGATTGCTCGTGCCGCTGTCGCCGCCGCCATAAAAAACATAATGTTGGCCGGGCGAACCGGAAGGCGGAGGGCCGGGGTCGGTTGAACGGAAAAGAAAAGTGATGGTGCCGCTGGCGGTTGAGGTGTTAGTTCCCACCGGGCCGCCGCCGGCGAGAAGTTGATCGGCGCTTTCATTGGCGTCATATACCGCGTCGCCGCTGCTGGTGAAATAAACCGCATTATTGGAATTGCCAAAGACGTCGTATTGCAACTGATTTCCATTCGGGTCGGCGGCGGTGTAAAATGTGGACAAGGTTACGGGATTGCCGGCGATGCTGGCCAACGAACCGCCGTCAAAAGTAAAATAAGAACTTGGGTTTTGAGCCAGGACGATGGCTTGATAGTTGGTCAATGTTTGCGCGGTGGCAAAAAGATTCGCTAAGCATGACAACAGACAAATGGAGAATAATTTTTTCATAATTTAAGGTTTAATGCGATTTTCCCAAAGCGGTTGTGTCCAAGTCTGTCCGGCGGCAGTAAACTTAATCGGACGAACGCTGAAATCCCGGTAGAGCACATTCATGCTTAATTTTGAATTATGCCGGAAATCCAGCCAGACACACTTGGCCGGACTTGGTTTGGTTAAATCGGGCTGGACTTCATCCCATTGAAAATTTGACTGGCATGAGCTGGCGGAAGTGCCGCTGGGCGCTTGTTGTTTGCCTTCCACCACTAAAATAACTTCGGTGCTGTTTTGCGGCTGAGTCGCTTTTCGAGGAATCGTTGCCGTCAATCCGCTGCTGTTGACCTGAACCCCTAGCATGGTTCCCGAACAAGCATAAGTGCGAACGATGCTATTGGTGCCGAGGCCGGTGTATTGCGCGCTGGGGCAAACGAACACCTGATTTTCCGCGCTGGTGGCCAGACTGCCTTTTTTCGGCAGATACGCGGAAATTTCCTTTGTCCAAATGTTTGAATTGGAAGCATCCGAAGCCATCGGGAAAAATTCATTGTTGTCGTCCACATACAAATCCAGCGCGATCGCGATTTGTTTACAATTGGAGACGCATGCTGTCTGCAAGGCTTTTTCCTTCGCCTTGGCCAGCGCCGGCAGCAGCATGGCCGCGAGAATGGCGATGATGGCAATGACCACCAGCAATTCAATGAGCGTGAAAGCAGAAAACTTGCGAGCCGGTTGACCGCCGCATTCGAGAGTTCTGGCAGGCTCTGAAAAGATTGGAGTCATTACTTCAAACTTGCCACAACCCCCCTGCCGATTGCCATTGAACGTTTGTTCTATTTCGCTAAACACGGCCTAAAAACTTCACGACCGCTTCGGTGCGGGATTGCACGTGCAATTTTTCATAAACCGCGTGCAAATGCGCGCGCACAGTGCTCAAGCTGATGTTGAGTTGGTCGGCGATTTCCTTGTAAAGATAACCTTTGGCCAGCAATGCCAGAATTTCCTGCTCGCGTTTGGTCAGTTTTTCCACTTCCGATTGAGGCTTTTTAATCTGCTGAAAATGGTTGACCACTTTGCGCGCGATTTGCATGGACATGGGCGCGCCGCCGGAATGAACCTGTTCAATGGCCTGCACCAATTCGGCGGGTGTCATGTTTTTAAGCAAATAACCGCTGGCACCGCGCCGCAACGAATCAAAAATCAAATCGCTCTCTTCGTAAGTCGTCAGCATCAGCACTTGAATTTTGGGCAATTGCTCCTTCAAACGCGCGACACATTCAATGCCGTTCATGCGCGGCAGGTTGATGTCCATCAAGACCACATCTGGCGCTTTGACAGGAATTTGCTGCAATGCCTCCTCGCCACTCGAATGAGAGCTGACAAAACGCAATGAATCCGCGCGCTCCAGCAATTCGGTGAGGCTTTCCCGCGTGCCGCGATTATCTTCGACGATGGAAACACCGATGCGCATTTTTTTCTTTTCGTTAATCTGCGCCGGCGTTTTCATTTTCACAATTGAACAAATGTTCAGTCCGGTTTAATCACCTGACCAAGGCAGGTGCAAACTGATTTTCGCACCGGAGCCGGAATGACTTTCCACCCGGCATTCGCCGCCAATGTCATTCATGCGCTGGCGCATGTTCCGCAAACCATCCGCCAGCGCATTGTCCGGTTCCTGCTCGAAACCGCGACCATTGTCTTCGATTACCACGTCCAAAGCACGTTCAGAAAAAATGACCCGCAGCCAGACTTCAGTGGCCTGCGCGTGTTTGACGATGTTGTGCAGCGCTTCTTTGATGACGAGAAAAAGATTGTGCCGCAAGTCGGTGGAAAGCTCACGCGCCGGAATCTGTTCGGGGAAATCAAGGCGACAACGCACGTCCGCCGTCCGCAGATAATTCACGGCAAATTGTCCGGCGTAATCCAAAAGATGCGCGAGGGTGTCGTTGCGCGGATTGACCGCCCAAACAATTTCGTCGAGCGACCGGGCGGCTTGTCGGGCCGTGGCGGAGATTTTGGAAATCCGTTCACCGACTTTTGCCGTTTCCACCTGTTCCTGTCGCGCCAATTCTCCGAGATAGGCGATTTGCGTGAGGTCGGCGCCGAGGTCATCATGGATGTCTTTGGCAATGCGGGCGCGTTCCCGTTGCAAGGCGGCCTGCTGCTCCAGCAGATGCAAACGGCGATGCAGCCGCCGGAATGAAACGTAACGCACAATGGCGGTCACACCCACGGTGAACGCGATGAGCGCGCTTAAACGAAACCACCACGTCTGCCAGTAAAATGGCAGCACAATAAAATTGAACGCCGCGCTCTTTTGATTCCAGTCGCCCGCGACGTTGCCAGCGCGAACTTGAAAACAATAACGTCCGGGCGGCAGGCGGGAATAAGTCACGACGCGGTCCGCGCCCTTTTCAATCCAATTGTCGTCCAAACCTTGCAGGCGATATTGAAATTCCGTGTTTTCCGACGCTGTGAAACTGAGCGCCGTGAATTCAAAATCAAGTTTGTGAAAGCTGGGCGGCAGCCGCAACGTCAAATTCGTGTTCTGCAAATGAAACAATTCCAATGTGTTTTCGGTGTCGAATTGCATGTATCGGTCATACAATCCCGCCGTTTGGTCGTCCACCGCCACGCGTTCCAGCAACACCGGCGGCGACGGCGCGTTGACGGGAAAACGGTCGGGATGAATGACCGCCAATCCTGTGTGCATCGGAAACCATAAGCGGCCATCACGCCCGCGCAACGCGCCGGGAACATTGTCGTAATTGGGTTGCAGATTGGGAAAGCCTTCGCCGCGACTGTAAGCGATGGAACGCACCCGGCTTTGCCGGCCTTGCGCCACGTCCTGCAATTGTTCCAGTTGCGCTTCAAAGATGCCGCGATTTCCCGCGCACCAAAGCCAGCCTTTGTCGTCCACGGCCAATTGTGAAACGTAATCGTCATACAATCCTTGATCAGCAGTGATGCGCGCGTAATGTCCGTCCTTCAACCAGCCAATTCCCCAACCGGCGTAGCCAATCCACAAACTGCCGTCGGGCGTGGCGCACAGGCAGCGGATGGACAACAACCGATTGGTCGCAGCGGGCGTTTCATCCACCAGCCGGTCGCCCTGCACGCGCAACAAACGTCCGTCAGCACTCGCCGCCCAAATCCGACCGGCGGCGTCTTCGGCCAGAGCGCGAATGGAACGCGGTTGAACCGGCATTTCCAGAAGCTGTAATTGGTCGTTGTGCAACCGGTGAAGCCGGCTCGGCGAATCGGTTGCGATAAAAACGTCGCCATTTGAACTTTGCAAAAGGGACCGAACCTCATCGCTCGACAAACCATCGCGCCGCCGCCAGTTGCGACAATCGCCGTCGCGCAAGTGATACAAACCGTGGTCGTGAGTCCCAATCCACAATCCGCCTTGCGCGTCCGCCGCCACGCAGGAAAAACTTCCGACCGGCATGTTGTTTCCTCGCGGCAGTTCACTCCACGAATTATTTTGCCAGCGGGCCAGCAATCCGTTTTGCGTCGTGACCCAAATTGCGCCGGTAGTGTCCTCGCAGACGGAGCGAACCGATTCGTAGGGCAGGCCGCTTTCAATTCCAAGCAATTCAATGACTCGCGGGCGCAAGCGGTTCAAGCCGCCACCGCCGGTTCCCACCCAAATGTTGCCTTCGTAATCCTGCATCAGGCAGGCGATTGCATGATAAGAAGTCGGCATCTGCGCGACATTGGTTCCAGCACAACGGAAGAGGCCGCTGGCCGCCGTGCCAATCCACAAAGCACCGCTGCGGTCTTCCAAAAGCGTCGTTCCTTCGACATCGCCGGGTTTTATGGGAAGTTCTCCGAACAGTTGCAGGTTGCCGTTTTCATCGCAACTGAACAGTTGTCGTCCCGCGCAAATCCAAATTCCGTCTTCCCGACGTTTGCCGACGCACCACACGGTTGCGGGCAAAGTAAGCAACGTTTTGAATTTTTCATTTTGAAAAACACCGACGCGATTTCCTTTGGAAAACCACAATTGGCCTTTGGCATCGCTGGTCACGGACGAAGCGCCGCCGGACGGCCATCCTTTGGCTGAATCAAAAATGGTCGCGCGTCCTTTGCTGATTCGCGTCAAACTGCCGTCGGTGTAAGTAATCCAAATCGCTCCTTCGGCGTCTTCAGCCATGCAAGCGGCGCGCGCGTCGGGAAGGCCGTTGGCAAATATTTTTGTCCCCTCCGGCGCGATGCACACCACCGGTCCGCGATCCATGCCCAGCCAGAGTTGGCCGTGATGGTCCAGAAACATCGCGCGCACCACGCGATTGGGAACGCCGTCCAAACCGGCGAGTGGAAATTCCTGAAACCGCACGCCGTCGAACCTCATCAGACCGCCGGCCGTGGCGACCCACAAATATCCGTCCGGCGTTTGCGCCACGCCAACGACGCCGTTGTCCGGCAACCCCTCGGCGGATTGCCAAGCGCGCTCATACCACGTGGAATTCACTTCGCTGCCGGAAACCGCGAAGGCAAGCCACAATGTTCCCGTCAAAAGCCTTCTCAATTGGCGGACAACACAAAGGGCGGACACAAAATGATGGTAATGTCGAAACACACTGTAATCAAGGCAGGCGCGTCCGCTTCCAATGCTGTTCAGCGGCTCGCGTCGTAAAGCGAAACCGCGCGTTTCAAAAATACGACATACATATTGCCGGATTTGATGGAGGAATCTTCAGTGTTTGAGCCGAGCGTAAGACTTTCCCCGCTTTCAATTTGCCGCTTGAAAATTTTCATCGTCCGGCCATTAACAATGAAGGATAAATTCGCGGGCAGATATTGACGCCGCAACCATTCCGGCAACGGCAAACGGTCGTCATGCGCCACATACACCGTCGTTCCGGCTTTTGCCGCGATTTGCATCAAATCCGCCGCGCTGTAAAAACAGTCGGCGGCGGCGGTTTGAACCCAATCCGCGCCGGACAAAACGTCCGGCAAATTCTGGAAGGAAAAAGTGCGGTCACAGTAAATGCTTTTTCCATCGGCGGCGTTCATTTCAACGTGAACCGATTCCGTCGGGCCGGTGTAATTGAAAGTTTGCGTGAAGCGGCCAATTGTCGCTGTTGTTTCCAGCGCCGTGGTCACGGTCATCGGAGACGTCGCAGTGGCCAGATGACTCCAATCGGGATGCGTCGCCGACGAAGCGACCGTCGGCATGGCCGGCATGATTTGTGCATAGCCATTTTCAATGGCAAACGGATGCGAAGGAACAACAATGCCCGCCGGTTTCAAACCGGAACAAGCCGCGGTCACGGAAATATCGCCGGCAACAAGCGTGGAACGAACAGCGACACGATTGACGCCACATTCCAAATCAAGATGAAGTTTGTTGATGGAATTGGTTTTGCCGCTGTCATAACCGCCGCGCCAAATCGCCGGACCTTCGCAAGTGAAATCCACGCGCTGCTGAAACGTCGGACAACGCTCGCCATTTGCGTCCACGGCTTCCACGTCAATCAAAGCGACGTCCGAACCATCCGCGTGTAATCCGCCCGGTCCGGTGATGGCGGTCAATCGCAAAGCAACCGGCGCGCCCGCAGTGCAAATGACATGGGTTGCCGCCGACGCGCCATTTTTGTAAGCAACGGCTTTGATTTCTCCCGGTTCAAAAGCTACGTTCGGAAACGTGAAAAGGTAACGCTCCGACCTTTCGCCGTGGCCAAGCGATTTTCCGTTGAGAAACAATTCCACGTCGTCACCGTTGGACGCGACGTAAATGGTTTTTTTTGTTCCCGCCGGATAATTCCAATGGCCGATAATATGAACTTGCGGGTCGTCGCGGAACATCGCCTGGCAGACGTAATAGGCTTCTTTTGGCAGACGCACGCCGTCCACTTCGCCGCTGGCGCGATCCACTTCGAGCGTGTTGCGTCCGCCGCTGGTGGAATCGGAAAAAATCCAATTCGCGCCACCGCAATGACTGGACGCGCCGATTTTATCAATGTATTGGCTTACTTCGTTCACGGCGAATTGTTCGGAAGTCAAACGGTAAATCTGCCCTTCGGCTCCGGCGTAACCAAAATCAGGAGGCGAAAAATCGTCCCACACGCGGCGCGGCGATTCTTCGCGGTCATATTCGCCTTCGACGACCGGCAGGCGCGCAATCTCGTGGCTGCCTTCCGTGCCGATGCTCACGTCCATAAATTCGCCCGTCGTTTTGTCCGCGCGTCGCTGCGAATAAACCCGTCCGCCATGCGGGTCAAATTCATCCGCGTAATGGCGCAATTCGTCCGCGTGCGCGCGCGTGACTTTTTGATTGCCGCCTTCCCAAATCAAAATCGAAGGATCGTTGCGGAAATAAATAATCGCGTCCCGAAACGCCGCCGACCGGATTTCCCACGACGCGCCGACCGTGTCCGCCTCGCCGTCCACGCCCGGTTGATCGGCGATGAGGCCGAGCCGGTCGCCCGCTTGAATCATTTCCGGTCCGCCCGCCGAATGTCCCCAACGGACGAAATTTCCGCCCGCGTTCTTCATCAATTGCAGCGTGAAAAAGTGCAGCCAATCCGGTTGTGCCGAGCCGAGTCCCGGCCACTCATCCGTCGGGCGTTGTCCCCAGCCGTGTAATTTCAAATGACGGCCATTAATCCAAAATCCGGTTTTCGCGTCCCAATACAACGCGCGAATGCCGAGTGGAATTTCGCATGAATCAACAATCTCATTGTTCGCGCGGATTGAGCAAAAGACGCGGTAGAGATAGGGATAATCCGGTTCCCAGAGTTGCGGATTCTTGATTGCGCCGGAAAATTTGAATTGCGATTGCGCGCCCGCCGCGACCGTTCCATTTTGTTTCATCGTCAAAACGGCGTTGCCATTTTCATCCAGGATTTGCGCCGTCACTTCAATTTTTTCGGCGGTTGCGCAATTGTTTTCGACCGGCACTTCAACGCCAATGCCCGCCGATTTGCTGGAAATTTCCGTCGCATAAGCGTAAGGGCCGGCAGTTTTCAGAAAATCATAAAGCGGCAATGAAATGTGCAGCGGATCGGCAATGTAAAGACGCACATTCCGATAAATGCCGCCAAGCGGCGGATGCCATTGCGGATTGTTCCAGGGAATTTGATTGGCCTGAAGTTGATTCACGTCCTGCGGCAGAGAATCGTTCACCCGTTTTTCGTAGGCGGACAACGTGTCGGCGGGGTTGGTGATTTGGCTGACCATGAAACGGTTGTCACACATGACCGCGAGCGTATTCGATTTTCCGAATTGGACATAAGGCGTCAAATCAAAACCGAAAGGCACGAAACCATTTTTGCTCGCGCCGAGGAAATGACCGTTGAGATAAACTTCGGCCACTTGTCGGACGGCCTCAAACTCGATGTAAATTTTTTTGCCGCGCGAAGATTCCGGCAGCGCGAACGTCTTGCGATACCATGTGCGCCCCGACCATTGATTCGTTTCCCCAAACATTTTTCCGGGCGAAAAATCGTCAAAAGTATCCACGTCATTGAAAGTGTGTGGCGCGGAAACCGTTGTCCATTGACTGTCGTCAAAACCGGGTTGTATCGCCGCCGGACAATCGGCTTTGATGAACTTCCAATCAGGATTGAAATTGAGGACAATCCGTTCGCCCGCCACAGCTTGCAGCGTGGAGAACAAAATTCCCGCGAACCAGACGTTGAACCATTTTTTCAGGAAATGCGCCCATCGATTTCTTTGATTACCAGTCATTTCCTTCATCGTCGCTGCCCGCGCGTTGAATCGCCACTGAACATTTGTTCTATGGCCGGACGTTGAAGTTGTGTTTAATTTCCAACCAGCCGCCCGATGAAAATTTTTTTGACAGCCGTTCCACGCGCGTGCGTTGCTTTGATTTTTTTTATCGCGTTCACCGCGCAATCTGCGTCACTGCCGGATGTCGGTCAAATTGACCGCGAACGCATTTTGAACGCCGCGAACAACGCGCTATCGCTGACGCCGATTACGATTACAAAATTTCGGGCGAAATACAGCGAAGGCGACGCGAATGATTTTTATTCCAACGGCGATTATTGGTGGCCAAATCCCGGGAGCACAAACGGATTGCCTTACGTTGAACTCGATGGCCGGACCAATCCGAATAATTTCAATGAACACCGCGCGTGTCTCCGACAATTGCGCGATGCGGTCGCCGCGCTCGGCGCGGCTTACAAAATCACCGGCGACGAGCGTTATGTGAAAAAATCCGTTGAATTGTTGCGCGTGTTTTTTCTCGATGCGCCAACGCGCATGAATCCAAATCTGAAATACGCGCAAGCCGTTCCCGGCGTTTCATCAGGGCGCAGTTGGGGTATTATTGATTCGCTGCACCTCATCGAGATTCCCAAGGCCGTTGAAGCGATGGAGTCGTCGCCCGCTTTTCCGCCGGATGTTTTGAGCAGATTGAAAAAATGGTTTGCTGATTACATTCAATGGTTGACCACCAGCAAAAATGGCAACGCGGAAGCGAACGCGGCCAACAATCACGCCGTCGCCTATTGGCTGCAAATCGCCGTCTTCGCTCAATTCACCGGCGATGAAACGAATCTCGCCGAGTGCCGTCGCCGTTTCAAAGAGGTTTTTGTTCCGCGCCAAATGGCGTTGGACGGCAGTTTTCCGCGCGAACTGGCGCGCACGAAACCTTACGGCTATTCCATTTTTCAATTGGACAACATGGCGACGCTTTGTCAGGCGCTTTCAACGACGAACGATGATTTATGGAAATTTGAATTGCCCGATGGTCGCGGCATTCGCAAGGCGATGGAATTTTTGTATCCATTTCTGGCCGACAAATCAAAATGGCCACGCAAACCGGACGTGCAGGCGTGGGACGGCTGGCCGGCGCGTGAACCAAGTTTGCTTTTCGCCGGATTTGCATTGGACGAACCAAAATATCTGAATCTTTGGCGCAAACTGCCCGCCGACCCGGCAAATGACGAAGTGCGTCGAAACATCGCCATCACGCAGCCGATTTTATGGTTGCCAGCTTCAAGCGGACGTCCAAAACCATAACACACTCCCCATTTTTGGGGATGGCAAGGGACAGTGTTTTGCGGCTAGGCTTGAGAAAAATCCCTCGTAGCATATTGTATGAGAAAAGCTTAAGCAAAACACAGACGTTCTTTGTCTTTATTTCCATCAACCTTGTCTCAAAATGTCAGAATCTGCCTCTAATGTTTCAAAGATTTACGCAGTGGCGGGAGCACTGGTTTTGCGGCGGAATCCAATCAAATGAAAACTAAAAGTTGTATCCATAAATTTTATTCCATCATTTTCGGACTGGCTATGGCCGGTGTTCTGTTGACCGGCGCGCCATCAGTGCGGGCGCAAGCCACGCCGTCCATCAGCAACATCAGCCCGGATGGTTCGATTCAATTTCAGCCGTCCAACACATTGACTTTTACGGCTGCTTCTTCCGCCGGCATTGCGGCCAGCAGCATTACGGTGCAGCTCAACGGCACGACTTTGTCGGGCGAGACTTTTTCCACAACTTTGGATTCGGCCAGTGGTTTAAGTGTCGGCGGCACTTCCACGAGTCGCAGCGTCAGTGCGCCGTTGACGAGCAACATTGTCTACACCGCCATTATTCAAGCGACCGACGCCAATGAAAACACGACCACGGCCACGGTCAATTTTGACACCATCAAGCCTGCCTATACCTTTGAAGCAGAAGATTTTGATTATTCCGGCGGACAATATCACGACAATCCACAAACCAACGCCTACAAAAATCTCAACGCCACTGAAGGGATTGACACGCACAACAACAATTTCGGTGGCGGCGGCAGCGCTTATCGCCCAAGCGGCTTGAACACCGAAAATGCCAGCGACAAGCCGCGGCTGGCATACACCTCCGGCGCGCAAGACTATGACGTGGGCTGGAATAATGGCGGTAGCGGTAATTGGGGAAATTATACCAGAACATTTCCGTCCGGTGCCTACAACATCTATATGCGCGCCGCTTATATCAATTCCGGCGGCGTGACGGCGGATAGCGCCAGCATGTCGCTCGTCACGAGCGGACAAAAAACCAGCACTCAAACAACGACGAATTTGGGAACTTTTTCTGTTCCCGGCACCGGCAATTGGCAAGCTTACACTTGGGTTCCGTTGCGTGATACGAACGGCTATCTGGTTCAGTTCACCGGCGGCGGAGTCAAGACGCTGCGCGTGACGACGGATAACGGCAATTACAATGCGAATTTTTACTTGTTGATGCCGGCGGATGTTTCCCTGCCCGTCATTGCCAACATTTTTCCTGATGGCTCCAGCTTTTTCCAATATACGAATACTTTCAGTTTCACCGCCAGTTCCACCGCCGGCATCACGACCAACAGCATCGTGGTGACGTTGGACGGAACGAATGTGTCCAATCTGATTTTCAGCGGCTCGTTGACGAGTTGGAATGTCAGTTGTCCGGTGTCGCCGGATTCCAGTCACACTGTCATGATTAAAGTGACGGCATTAAATGGAAACGTGGCGACAACGACGGTCAATTTCAACGATTTTCAATCCACGTATTATCAGTGGGAAGCGGAAGATTACGATTACACCAGTAACGGCATTGGCGGATTGTTTTTCGACAATCCGCAAACGAATGCTTATGCTGGCCTGCCATCCTTGTCGAATGTGGACAATCATCAATTTGATCTGAACGCGAATCCATTTCTTTATCGCACGAACACAGCCGGTTCATGTCCTTCAACCACGGTTGCCGGTGATGGGCAAAGGCCGCAATACGCTTCGGGGAAAATAGATTACAACATTGGCTTTTTCGGTGGCGGTTCATGGGTCAATTACACGCGCCATTATCCGGCGGGAACTTATTATGTCTGGGGACGCTTCGCCGAAGGCAGCACGAACACCGAAGCGACATTATCTCAATTGGTGAGCGGTTATGCGACCACCAGTCAAACGGTCAATCCGATTGGCACATTTTTCATTCCTTACAGCGGCGGCTGGAACACGTGGGAATGGGCATTATTGGAGGACAACAATGGTAATCCGGTCAAAGTGCAATTTGATGGTTCGCGGAATACGGTGCAATTGGGCGGTTCACAAGTCGGCGGCCAGCCGGAAGTGAATGTGAATTTCCTCATGCTCGTTCCAACCACGCCCGACATTTTCACGGTTTTACAAGCCTTGAACAACGGCACGACCAACGTGCAGATTTCATATTCCAAGCCGGTCGAACCCGCCAGCGCGACGAACATTGCCAATTATGTTTTCACCAACGGCCTCCAAGTCATCGGCGCCTCCTTGAGTGCCGATGGCCAGACGGTGACTTTGACGACCGCGCCGATGACTTACGGCGTGAATTATTCAATCGTCATCAACAACGTGCGTGACCAGATGAATTTGCCGAACACGATTGCGCCGAATACGACGGTTACATTTCAAGCTCTGCCTTACACATTGCAAAACATTGGTAATCCACCGGTGCTCTCAACCATTGTCGGCACGGGCAACGGTCTTAATTTGGCTGCTTCGGGAAGTGACACCGGTGGCACGAGCGATCAAGGCGGCTTTTCCTATCAACTTGTTTCCGGTGATTTCGATGTGGCGACGCGCGTGTCCGGTTTGGATTTGTCTGACATTTTTGCCAAGGCTGGATGGATGGCGCGGGAAAGTCTCGCCACCAATTCCCGTTACGCCGCCAGTTTGACGACGCCGACGATGAACGGCTCATTTTTCTCCTGGCGCAATCCGGCGGGTAGCGCGGCGAACACCGCCGGAAATTTCCCGCCGAATTATCCGAACACGTGGCTGCGGTTGAAACGCAGCGGCAATACGTTCAGCGGTTTTGCCGGTTATGACGGCCAGACCTGGACACAATTGGGCAGCGCGACG
Source organism: Verrucomicrobiia bacterium (assembly GCA_035546095.1). Classification (GTDB taxonomy): domain Bacteria; phylum Verrucomicrobiota; class Verrucomicrobiia; order Limisphaerales; family UBA11358; genus UBA11358. The sequence continues at coordinate 19,198 of DASZXB010000095.1, forward strand.
ATTGCGATGTCCAATCAGGTGTATCTCGGATTTTCCGTGAGCAGCCACGGCACCAATGTGACGACCGCGCAATTCCGCGACATCGTTACAAATGTAATCGGCGCGGTGGTCGGAACGGCTGTCACTCCGCACGAAGCCATCGGGCCGTGCAGCCGCACAACGCCGATTGTCTTTTCGGAAATCATGTATAAACCGGCGTCGCGCACGGACGGTAAAAATTTGGAGTTCATCGAACTCTACAATTCCAATCCGTGGTTTCAGGACATCAGCGGCTATCAGATTTCCTGCGCGGACATGAGCTACACGTTCCCGCCAAACACAACCATTCCCGGCGGCGGTTATCTCGTTGTCGCCCCCGCGCCGGCGGACATTGAAAGTGTTTACGGCATTACCAATGTGATGGGACCGTATTCCGGCAGTTTGAAAAAATCGGAAACATTGCAACTGCTCGACGAGCAGGGTGCGGTGCTGTTGACCGTGCCGTATTCGGCGGCGTCTCCGTGGCCGGTTGGTGCGGCCGGCGAGGGACATTCCATCATTTTGGCCAATCCGACTTACGGCGAGGGCGACCCGCGCGCGTGGAGCATCAGCGACGTGGTCGGCGGTTCGCCGGGACAAATGGATGCGTTTCGTCCCAGCCCACTGCGCAATGTTGTCATCAACGAATTTCTTGCGCACACCGATCTGCCGGATGTTGATTACATTGAACTATACAATCACAGCACGAACAGCGTGGACATTTCCGGTTGCATTCTCACGGACAACGCGAGCACGAACAAATTCGTCGTTCCCAATGGCACAGTCATGCTGCCGGGCGGATTTGTTTCTTACACGGAAAATGATATGGGCTTCGGATTGGATGCGGCGGGAGAAACCATTTATTTCATCAATCCCGATCACAGTCGTATCCTTGACGCCGTCAATTTCGGGCCGCAACAAAATGGCGTTGCCACCGGACGCTGGCCGGACGGCGCGAATGATTTTTACCGGTTGAGCGCCAAGACACCCGGCGCCGGCAACGCGCCGATTTTGTTGAGCGACGTCGTCTTCAACGAATTGATGTATGACCCGATTAGCGGCAACGACGACGACCAATACATTGAACTTTACAATCGCAGCACGAACACGATTGACCTAAGCGGCTGGCAATTGGCCGGTGGCGTCACGTTCACCATTCCCAACGGCACGACGCTCGCTTCGGGCGGTTATCTGGTCGTGGCGCGCAACGAAACGAATCTGTTCTCAAAATATCCGAACTTGAATGCCGGCAATACGGTGGGCAATTATAGCGGAAAATTGTCGCACAATGGCGAATATATCGCCCTGACGATGCCGGTGGTTCACAATGGAACAAACATCAATGTCACAGTAAATGATTTGACTTATGGCACGGGTGGGCGCTGGGGCGAATGGTCGCACGCCGGCGGCAGCAGCTTGGAATTGATTGACCCGAACAGTAATAACCGGCTGGCCGCGAATTGGGCGGACAGCGACGAAACTTCCAAATCCGTTTGGACCAACATCGAAACCACAGGCGTGCTGGACAATGGCGCGAATCATGATTCTTCCATCGGCTACGCGCAAATCGGGCTTTTGGATTCCGGCGAGTGTCTCGTGGACAATGTCGAAGTGGATTACAACGGTGTGAATTACGTCTCCAATCCCGATTTTGAAAACGGCACGAACGGCTGGACGTTTCAAGGCTGCATGGCGCGTTCCTCTTTGGAAAACACCGGCTACAATGGCAGCAGTTACTCGCTGCACATCCGCAGCAGCGACCACGTTTGGACGGGCGACAATTCCTGTCAGGTCTCTCTGAACAACACCAGCTTGCAATCCGGCCAAACCGCGACGCTGCGGTTCAAGGCGCGCTGGCTGCGCGGCTGGCCGGAAGCGTTGCTGCGTTTGAACGGCAATTGGCTGGAAGCGGCGGGCGCACTGCCTGTGCCTTCCAATTTGGGTTCGCCGGGGCAGCCTAACAGCCGGGCCATCGCCGACGCGGGGCCGGCGATTTACAACGTGACGCACACGCCGAGTTTGCCCGCGGCCAATCAGCCGGTCGTGGTCACGGCCAACGCCCATGCGCCCAATGGATTGCAGAATCTGACGCTGTATTACCGGCTCGACCCTTCAACCAGTTACACCGCCGTGCCGATGAAGGACGACGGCACGGGCGGCGACGCGATTGCCGGCGACGGCGTTTTCAGCGCGACCATTCCCGGCCAGGCCGCGAACCAGATTGCCGCGTTTTATATTTCGGCGACGGACAGTTTGAGCGTCGCGACCCGTTTTCCGGCGGTGCGTTCGGGCGACAACGAGCCGATTCGCGAAGGTGTGGTCATGTTCGGCGACTCAAATCCCGGCGGCAGCTTCGGCGTTTATCATTTATGGATTACACAAACGAACGCGACGCGCTGGGCGAATCTCGGCAATCTCAGCAATGAAGGAAATGATTGCACCATCGTGGTCGGCAGCCGCGTTATGTATAACGCGCAGGCGCGTTTTGCCGGCAGTCCTTACCACCAAAATTTCACCACGCCCAACGGCGCTCTTTGCCATTACAAATGGACGTTCAACGACGACGACCAATTTTTGGGCGCGACGTCGTTTAACAAAATTCATCAGCCGGGCAACGGCGCGGGCGACGACGCCAGCCTGCAACGCGAGCAACTGGCGAACACCTTTTTGCGCGCGCTCGGCGTGCCGTGGTTGAATCGCCGCTATGTGGTCGTTTATGTCAACGGCAATCGGCGCGGCGATTTGATGGAAGACACGCAATGTCCCGATGCGGACATGGTGAAGGAACATTTTCCGAGCGACTCGGATGGCTTTCTTTACAAGATGCAGCCGTGGTTTGAATTCGCCCCGTTCCTCAATGGCGAGTCCATGGATTTCGACAATCAATCCTGGTGCACGCTGAACAATTACACCACGACCGGCGGCGCGAAAAAAGTCGCGCGTTACCGCTACAATTATCTCGTCCGCCGCACGCCGGATTCTGCCAGTAATTACACCAACGTGTTCGCGCTGGTGGACGCGGCCAACACGTATGGCTCATCCAATTACGTCGCCAACATAGAAAACATCGCGGACATGGAAAATTGGATGCGCGTGTTCGCCGCCAATCATGCCGCCGGCAACTGGGATTCCTTCGGCGCGCAAAACGGGCAGAACCTTTACGGCTACATCGGCACGCAGGGGACGAAGTATTCGCTGCTGATGTTCGATTTCAACATCGTGCTGGGCAACAGCGGCTCGTGGAGTCCGGGGCAAAATCTGTTCACGACGGATAGTTCCAATCCCTGGATGGGCGACATTTACAACACGCCGGTTTTCCGGCGGATGTATTGGCGGGCGCTGGACGAACTGGTGAACGGGCCGCTGAATGTCGCCAACAGCGGGCCGTTGCTGGACACAAAATATCAAGTTTTCAATGAGAATGGCCTTACAGGCGTTGAAGACCCCAACACCAATATCAAAGGCTGGCTGACGCAGGCACGCAGCAGCATCGCGTCGCAACTGGCGGCGGAAAACGCCACCGGCTTCACAGTCAATCCGCCGATTGTCAGCAATGGCATCGCGCAAATCAGCGGCATCGCGCCGGTGGACGCGCAGACGATTTGGTTCAACGGCGTGAGTTATCCGCTCACGTGGACGACGGTGACGCACTGGACAGCGTCCGTTCCCGTGCCGTTCGGCACCAATCAATTGAGCGTCGTCGGCGTGGATTCGCACGGCAACGCGATTCCCGGCGACACCGGCAATTTCACCGTGACCAACACCGTGAACGGAAGCGCGCCGCAGCCGAATGTCGTCATCAACGAATGGATGGCCGACAACAAACACACACTAGCCAATCCGGTGGGCGGCGGATTTGACGATTGGTTTGAACTTTACAATCCCGCCACCAACGCGGTGGATTTAGGCGGCTATTTTCTGACGGATAAATTGACCAGCAAATTTGAATCGGGCATTCCGGCCAACGGTCATTATGTGATTCAGCCGCGCAGCTTCTTGCTGGTCTGGGCGGACAATAACACCAATGGCAATTCATTGAGCCAGCCGGATTTGCACGCGCAATTCGCCTTGAGCAAGAGCGGCGAGGCAATTGGCCTGTTCAAGCCGGATGGCACGGCGGTTGACACGGTGACTTTTGGGGCGCAAACCACTGACGTTTCCCAGGGACGTTACCCCGACGGCAACACCAACGCCGCGAACATCGTTTTCATGACCGTGCCGACGCCGGGAACGAACAACATTTACAACACCGCGCCCGTGCTGGCCGCCATCAGCAACGCGGTTCTGACGCTGGGGCAGACGTTGACATTCACCGCGAGCGCGACGGATGCCGATTTGCCACCGCAAACCTTAACGTTCAGTTTGGGCGCGGGCGCTCCCAGCGGAGCAACGATTACTGCCGCCGGCCAATTCAGTTGGACGCCCACGCTTGCGCCGGCGACCAACACCATCAGCATTGTTGTCACCGACAATGGCACGCCGCCTGCCAGCGCCACGCGCAGTTTCACCGTGACCGTCTGGCCGGAACCGCAATTGGGCGCAGTCAACGCGATTAACAATCAAATGATTTTGAGCTGGCAAACGGTTGCCGGACAAAATTATCAGATTGAATACAAGGACAATTTGAGCGATGCCGATTGGACGCCGTTGGGCAACAGCCTGTTGGGTGACGGTGGATTGATCAGCATCACCAACGACACTGCCACGGCGCAGAGGTTTTTCCGGATTCGACTACAGTAAGCGCGGCGAACAAATTAGGAATGTCAGGCTGGAGTTTGCTGTGAAATCGCCGCGAAGTTGGTGCGGATAACAGGACTTGAACCTGTACGCCTTGCGGCACTACCACCTCAAAGTAGCGTGTCTGCCAATTCCACCATATCCGCGTCCGGCTGCATAATGAAGCAGTTGCCGTCGTTTTATGCAAGCCGTTTTAGTGGTTCAAGAAGCGTTGCCAGCCGCCGCGCCAGAACGAAGGCTGCGTGGGATTGAAATTCTTGCTGTGAAAACGTCCGAGGTCCCATTGCAGCAGCAAACCGATGCTGTTGGCGCCGCGCCCGTGCGACCGGATTGCGTCAATGCCGTAGGCATACGTGAGCGCGACTTTAAGCTGGTCGGACGGCGAATGATACAGGATGCCGCCGCCGACACTGTTGAGCCAGTTGCCGGGCTGACTTTCGCCGGGCAGATAATCCACGATGGCAGTGCTGGCGTTCGCGTCAATGCTCCAACGCTTTTCCTCGTCCAACGGCAGCAGATAATTGGCATTCAATAATACAAACTGCCGGGCGCTGATTTCGTTGTAAAAATAGCCGGGCAGCGATAGCGGAAATTCCGAGATGAGCGGTAAAAACCCACCGAGCCGGTAAGCGCTGAAACGGTCGGCGTCCACGCTCGTGCCGGCGGTCAGGCGGACATAAAAACTTTGCTGGCTTTTTGACAGTGTGTAAGCCAGCGCCGCTTCGCCCCAAAACAAATGCGATTGCGAATTCAAATTGCGGTCACCGCCAAAACCATAAGTGCCCGGATTGCTTCGCAAATGACCTTCATACCAGATGGACAATTCCATCGCCAACGGCGGAAACAGCGTCGGTTGAACGCCGCCCCAGCGCAATCCGGTTCGCAGACTGAAATCGCCGTGATTGTTGGGCAATTGAAAATTGGACGCCGTGTCGTCATTGTCGCTGTAAAAAGAATAATGCGCGGTCAGGCGGCCTACGAAATTCAGGGGAATCCGGTCGCCGGGATTGAACAAATGATAAGCGCTTGCGGACAATTCAAAGCCGCTGCCGTCGAACGATTCATCCGGCCGAAATGTGCCGCCGCGGATTTCATTGTAATTATCCGCAAACCCGCCACCGGCCAGCCCGATGCCCAAATCCGTTTGCGGCCCCAATGCGCCGCTAAATCCAAATTCGGAATCCATATAAGTCGGCGCAATCGCGAGTCGCAACGTGAGATTGGTGCGGATGAAATCCGGCTGATTATGATAATAAAAAGCGTAACCCGCAAAGGGCGCGTGACCTTCGATGGCTTGATTATAGCCAAATTGAATCAAATCGCGCTTCATCGGGTCAATTTGTGCCGATGCCACGACCGGCAACAGAAATAAAATTATCTGGATGAAATGGCGCGCGCGCACGCCGGTTAGGTTAGAAAATCCCAGCACGTCGGCAAGCGGGAATGGAAAGTGGCAAATTTGGATTTTTACAGAAGGGGAACCAAAACTTTGTAGCAGCCGATATGAGAGGCCTCTGGCCAAACATTTGAGCCTCATCATACCTGCGCCAAATCTTAAAATTTGTTGGGATTGAGGCTGTTCAAACCGTTCGAGTGGAAGGCCCGAATATTCCTGCGCTGGCTAAAAAACGCAGTGCTCAACGCCGAAAAAACTTTGTTTACGCAGATTTTGCCAACTTGATTACAAAAGGTAATGAAGATTCAAATTTGAAAACCTTTGTTTCCTGCGTTGGCTTCTGTTCAGAATTGCTTTGCCAAACCAGTCGCAAACCTTCGAGCGTCAAATCATCGCGCACGGCGGAAATTTCCGGCAATTTCGCGGCAATCAATTTCGCGTAACCGCCAGTCGCGATGACCGGCAAATTTTTCGCGCGCAATTCGCGTTTCAATTCGCCGATGAGTTCGCGAATCAAACCGCGATAACCATGCACCGCGCCGACGAGCATCGCCTGTTCCGTGCTTTTGCCGACAACGGATTTGATTTCGCGGATGGCGATGCGCGGCAGCAACGCCGTTTTTTCATGCAGATAATCCGTCATCGCCGCGAGGCCGGGCGCGATGATGCCGCCGATGTAATCGCCTTTCGCGTTCACAATGTCGAACGCGACCGCCGTCCCAAAACCAACGACCACGACCGGCGCGCCGAAATGTTGACGCGCGGCAACGGAATTGGCCAAACGGTCGCCGCCAATCGAAGCCGGCTGTGGGTAATCAATGCCCACACCGCGAATGGTTTTGGCGTTCAATTCAAACGCCTTCAATTTCCAAAGCGTGCGGACGGTTTTACGTGCGAGCGGCGTGGCGCGTGGCACGACGCTGCACAACGCTACACCGGAAATTTTTTGCGCGCCGACAAAATTTTTGATTTGCGCTGCCGCGTCACCGCTGAACCATGCGAGCGTGGAAATGTCGGTTTGTTTCAAAACGCGCTGTTCATCAGCGAGGCCAAGATGCGTGTGCGTGTTGCCGATGTCGAAAAGTAAAATCATTTTTCTAAAGTCACGTCGCCGCCAATAATTCTTTCCAATCGCCCATGCTCTGTTCGCAGCAACAGCGCACCATCGTCGCCGAGTGATTCGGCGCGACCGCGAATTTTGCGATCACCGATGTGAACGGTCACGTTTTTACCGATGGTCGCGCAATGCGCTTCCCACTCGTCGGCGATTTCCGAAAATTTGCCAGCGCAAATTTGCGAGTAGTCAAAATCCAATTCGCGCAAAATCGCCGTCGCCAATTCCGCCCGCGAAATTTTTTCGCCGGATTCAACTTTCAGCGACGTCGCGATTTTTTTCAAATCTGCCGGAAATTCATGCGCGTCCAAATTCACGTCAATACCGATGCCAAGAATGACGCAACGGACCTTGTCCAATTCCGCGCTCAATTCCGTCAAGATGCCGGCAACTTTTTTTCCGCCGATTAAAATGTCGTTTGGCCATTTGATTTCCGCGCGCAAATTTGTTTCCGCCAAAATCGCGCGGCGCAAGGCGATGGCTGAAGCAACCGTCAATTGCGTCGTTTCCTGCGGACGCAAATTAGGCCGCAGTAAAATGGAAAACCAAAGACCTTTGCGCGCGGGCGAAATCCATTTGCGGCCGAGCCGCCCGCGACCTTTGGTTTGCGATTCGGCGAAAACGACAACACCTTCGCGCACGCCGTCGCGCGCGAGTTTTTCAATTACATCATTCGTCGAAGTCGTTTGCTCAAAAACGCGGATGTCGCGTCCGATGATTTTGGTTTTTCCGAGTCGAGCCAGCAAATCGTCAGCAATGAGCGCGTCCGGTTCGCTGACAATTTTATAGCCGAGATGTGGACTCGCTTCGATTTCGTAACCGACTTTTCGCAAATCCTCGATGCGCGCCCAAATCGCCGCGCGGCTGATTTTTAATTGGTCAGCCAATTGCGCGCCCGAAATGCCATCGGGATGCACGCGCAACGCGGATAAAATTTTGGCGTCAGTCGTCATTCAAAGTCTAATCCAATGTCCACGGCGCGCGCGGAATGTGTCAACGCGCCGACGGAAATAAAATCCACGCCGGTTTTGGCGATGCTCCGGACGGTTTTCAGATTCACACCGCCGCTGGCTTCGGTTTTGGCGCGACCATTCACAATTTTTACAGCGGCGCGTAATTGCGGCAAATCCATGTTGTCGAGCAAGATGATGTCCGCGCCGACGCCAGCAGCTTGCGCGACTTGTTTCAAATTGTCGGCTTCGACTTCGATTTTCAATTTCGGAAATTTTCCACGCGCGCGCAAAATCGCGGCGGCGATGGCGTTCGGTTTTTCATCGCGCAACGCAGCGAGGTGATTGTCCTTGATCAAAATCTGGTCGAACAATCCGAAGCGATAATTTTTTCCGCCGCCGCACGTCACGGCGTATTTTTCAAAACGCCGCCAGCCGGGCGTGGTTTTGCGCGTGTCGAGAATTTTGGCGTTTGTGCCGCGAACGGCTTCGACAAATTGCGCGGTCAAAGTCGCAATTCCCGAAAGCCGCTGGACGAAATTCAGCGCGACGCGCTCAGCGCTTAAAATGGCGCGAGCCGGACCGGAAATTTTCAAAATGGTTTTCCCAGTGGAAATTTTTTGCCCGTCGCGCGCGGATTTTTGGATTTTAATTTTTGGCGACAGTTCGCGAAAAGCGGATTCGGCAAATTTAATTCCGGCGATGACCAGATTTTCGCGCGCGCGCAGGAGTGCGACGGCGTTCAGGTTTTTTGGCACGGTGGCCAATGTCGTCGCGTCACCGCGACCAATGTCCTCGGCCAAAGCGGATTTGACGGCGGCGCGGATTTCTTTGGCGTTCAATTGCACGCGGACAAAATGGACGGTCAAGAGGCGGCATAAAAGGAAAAAGCAAATGAGTTTTATCCGGCGGCGAAACCCTGCGCCAGAAATTCATCGGAAAGGCGGTTGAAGTCGTGTGCGGCAAGTGAGTCCGGATCGGCGGCAAGGGCCAACACCAAACCGTCGGGGCGGGCGGCAACACGGATTTCGCCTTTGGCAAAGGTCCATGTCAGCCAGCGCGCGTCAAAACCATAGTTAGAATATAATCCGCGTCCTTCAGCGAGAAGTTTGACGGCAGTTTCCAATTGTTCTTTTGACCAGCGGTCACTGAAATTTTTCACCAGACACGTGCCATCGGGCAAACGAAAGCCGCCGCCAATCATTCCAGGCGCGGCGGCGCAACTGTCAAGCCAATGATTGAGCGCGGCGGGATTCATTTTCTTCTGGCCTCTGGATTTTTCACTTTTTCTTCGGCCACACGGACGAAGACCATGCGGTCGGGTTTGATTTGCGTGATAACGTGGTGGCCGGGCATTTGCAGTTCGAGCCGTTCAAAATCTCCGAGCGGTATGGCTTTGTCCAATTCCTCCACTTGCAATGCGATTTGTCGGAGCAGAGTGACGCGGGAATTGAAATTGGGGCAATTCGCGGTGTAAAGCGTCGCGCCTTGAAGAGAGCAAATCAACGTCTCAAGGATTTGCGGCGGTTCTTTTTCCGGTGTCGCAGAGAGTATTTTTTCCAATTCGTCGTCCGGCGCAGCGGCGGGCGGGTTTGACGCGACTTCGTCGCGCACGCGCGCGGCTTCCATCAACAAAAATTCCCATTGGCCGTCGATGGTGCGCTGCGGCGGCAATTCAAATGGTTGCAGATGAAACTCGCCGCTGGACAGCGCGAGCAATTTCTGAAACGCGATTTCGCCGGTGTCGCCGCCGACGGCGGCGTGGACAATCCTGCCGTCTTCGATGTAAATGCGCCCGCGCACCTGCGTGTTGTGGACTTCCAGCACGGATGAATTGCGTCCCAGACATTCCATTTGGATGACATCCTGCAAACCGACGCGCCGCAGCACACCGTGAAATCCTTCACGCGGCGTCCACGCAATCAATTCATTGAGCATGGCGAAAACAGATTTCAAACCGTCTGCCGAGCGCGGTTTTTCGATGAACAATTCCGCGCCGTTGGCCAGACAATCAGCGCGTTTTTCCTCGGATGCCAGCGCGGTGATGACGGCTTTTTTGATGTCGGGATAGCGGCGGTTCAGAATGCGAAGCAATTGCAAGCCGTCGAGCACGGGCATATTCACGTCCACCACAACGAGATCAATCTTCTGCGTCCGGAGGACTTCCAAAGCCTGATCGGCAGACATCACGCAATGGATTTGCCACGTCTTTTTGCTCCATAGAGAAAAAAGTTCCGCCACCATTTCGAGGAAAACGCGTTCGTCATCCACGAACAGGATTTGATGATGCTGAACTGAATTGCTCAACTTTATGTCCAAGGTTGCGCGACATTCCAGTCGCTATTTTCAAACGAAAGATTGCCGACAACCGACGGGAAAGACAAGCGCGACCATCAAGCCAGCGCTGACAATGCACGATGGGCGATTTGCCGGACATATTGATCGGCGTCCGTCGCGGCGGCGGCGAGCAATGGTTCCGCGCTTTTGGCTTCCAGATTTTCCAGCGCCTGCACAGCGGCCAATCGCAAATCGCGATTGCGGTCACGGATCAATTCGGCGAGAACGACAAAGACCGCCTGCGGACGCGCGCCCGGGTCGTCGAGTTTTTCCAGCGCATCCGGGTCGTCGGCACTGGCGCTGATGCGTTCCAAAATTTTGATGGCACTGTGGCGGGTCCAGTATTCATTGCTTTCCGCCGCCTTTTTGAGTTCCGGCACCATCCGTCGAACGTCTTCCGCTTTTTCCCATTTATGGTCAATCTGATCCAATGCGTTGGCGGCAGCGGCACGCACGGAAGATTCCGCATCTATCAGCACCTGCACCAAATGTCCAATCGCGCGTTTGTCGCCAATCCGCCCCAAAGCGGACGCAGCGCTTTCGCGCACGTCGCGATCCTCGTCCTTTAACATTTCACATAATGCATCCACCGCTGCCGGCTCACCCAAAGCGCCCAAGCCCTTGATGGCTGAATGGCGAACTTCCCAAACGGAATCTTTCAAACGTTTGATCAACGCCATCACCGCGCGCCCACCACCGCATTGAATGGCCGCTTCAATGGCCGCGACGCGAACGTTGGAATTTCTGTCCGTCAGCATCGGTTCAATGCCGTCGTAAGCCTTCGGGTCGGCGCGACGTTCCAAAGCGCCCAACGCCGTGAGCCGTATAGCCGTGTCATTTTTTTTCAGCGCCGACACCAACGGAGCAATGACACGGTTATCTTCGATTTGTGACAGCGCCTGCACGGCGGAAAGTTGTTTGTCCGACGCTCCAGTGCGAAGAATTTCCGCCAAGGGTTGAACGGCGGACGGCCCCAATCCGGCGAAATCATTCAGGTTGCCCGTCGCCGTGACTTTCAACACCCGCTCGCTTTCCGTTTCCGGTTCCCAACCCAAACGTTCCAGGCTGCGCGAAGCGCGTGCCCGGACGGTTGTTTCATCATCCCGCAGCGCATTCACAAGTTCAGTCATGGCGCGGGAATCGCCGAGTTGCCCTAAAATTTCCGCCGCGAGCGTGCGCGCTTCCGCCATCGGGTCTTTCAACATTTGCATCAATGGCTCGACCATTTTGGCTTCGCGGAATTTGCCCAAGGCTTTCATGGCCGCGCAACGCACTTCGACCTTTTTATCTTTCAGTGCAAAAAGGAGCGGGTCCACGGCGTCCTCGGGATTAGCTTTGGCGAGTTTTTCAATCGCCTCAATCCGCGTCTTGGGATTCCATGCACGAAGTTGTTGATATTTCCACCAGAGCATAATTATCGCGTCAGAATAAAGCGATTTTCACGCCAAAAAAATGCAAATTTGAGGAAGAAAAAGTTTGCGTGACGAAAGAATTAAAAAACGAAACAAAAGGTCAAAAACCAACCAAAATCACGCGGATTACTTGAATTTTTTGATGACGCGCGCAATGGCATTCAAGCCTGATTCCAGTTTTTCGACTTCTGGCCCGAAGCTAATGCGGCAATAATTTGTGTAACGCGCCGTTGCCCGACGATTGCCGGGATTCACGTCGAAAAACACGCCGGGCACGATAATCGTTTTTTCCTTCAAACATTCGCGGAAAAAATTCATGCCGTCATCGAGCGGCTTCGGCAATTTCGCCAGATTCGCCCAAATGTAAAATGCACCTGACGGTTCCGCATCGGCGGTGATGCCCAACTTTTTCAATCGCGACAAAAGTAGCTCGCGTTTTTTTCCGAAATGTTTTTGAATCGCCAGCGTTTCGGCTTCGGCATTTTTTGGATCGAGCAATGGTAATGCAGCGTCTTGAAACGGATGATTCGCCCCACCGTCCAAAAATGAACCGGCGCTGGCAATCGCTTCAATGACCGCTTTCGGTCCCAGCGTCCAACTGATGCGCCAGCCGGGATAACGCCAATTTTTTGTCAGGCCGTCCACGACGATGACCGGATCGTTTTCGACATCGTCCACAAATTCGGCAGCGGAAACCATTTTTGCTTTCGCAGAATCTTTTTCGGATTTTTCGGAATAAATGTAATGCGAATAAAATTCGTCGAAGATCATCGAGCACTGGCATGCGCGCGCAATTTCGCACCATGCGGACAATTCCTTGCCCTGCATCAATTGGCCGGTCGGATTCGACGGATTGCTGACGAGCAACGCACTCAAACCGCGACCGAGAATTTCCTCCTGCAAATCGGCGGGCGAAATTTTGTAGCCGTTTTCCGCGCGCAACAAAATCGGAATCGGCGTGAACGCCTTGAACACGCTCAACAATTCTTCATACGCCGTGTAATCGGGGATGAAATGTCCCATATTGATGTTGCCAAGCGCACTGGCCAGCCGTGTGAGCGCGAGACGTCCGCCGCTGGCGATGCTCACGTTGTCGGCGGTGTATTTCGATTTTTTCCCGCGCCGATAAGTAACGTTGTAAAAATCGGCGACGGCTTGGCACAGCAATTTGTTTCCGGCGACCGGCCCGTATTGCCGGCTCGCTTCGGAAATCGTGACTTCGGTGACGCGCGCGGGCGCGCCGGGAATTTCTCCGGTTTCGGGCGAACCCTGGCCGAGGTTCGACCATTCGGGATTTGAATAAGAGAACCCGTGGCGCGTCGCCTCGTGCGTGACGTAAATCACGCCCGTGCGCGGCACGCTGCGAAATCCGGGAATGGAATTGGATTGCTCCATCTTAAACAACTGATTGTATTCTTTTCAACGTGGGAACATCCAGAATCAACGATTTCATTTCTTGATTTGGTAAAACTAAGATTTCAATTTCGTCTCCCTTTTTCTTCTCATTAAGCAAGACTAAATCGGCTGTCAAAGAAGAGCCGTAAACTTCACTGCTTTTTTCATTTTGAAAAACATAGTTTGCTTCAAAGCGCGTTTTGAAAAACCAACTGATTCCGAAAGAAGTCACCGGCGCAAGTGACAGTAATCGCGCTTTTTTCACAATTCCAAACTTCATCACTTTTAATTTGTTTCGTGCGCGGATAATGCAATAAATCAGAAACGGCGCGCCAAAGATTCCAAAAAACAATGGCATCAACAAAAAAAGTATCCACGGAAAGTCAACGGGTTCAAGTGAAGGAATTGTCGCCGCGTCGCCTAAATAACGTACGACAATTTGCTGACCGGGTTTCCAATCGGCGGTTTCTTCAACAGACAGCGTTTCCATTGATGCCAAATTTGTGCGGCCATTAATTTCATAACGGAAAGAAATTTTCCGAGGATTTACTCCATTAATTTCTTCGTTATGAACTGTTTCGATTTTTGTGACTTCAGCATTGGTTTCCACTCCTTCGGCTAAAATCTTCGTTCGATTTGGAGCGTGCGGAATCATAGCGGCCATCGCAATTGAAAAAGGAATTAAGAAAATTATTGGAAAAATCGTGAACCACGCGCCAAAAATCAGCGCGCGTGGACGATCCCAAAGAGCACTCCAAAATGCTCCTGCGCTTAACTTGCGTGGCGGGTCTGGAATCATTTTTTATCAATGTTTAACTTAAATGCCACTTATCTCAATCAATTTCGGGAACCAAAGCGATTGCCAATTCACCGGATTTGCGCGATGGTAAAGCCAATTAAAATTTATGAGCGCTGAAAATCAACTCGACCAATTGAAACAATTCACCGTCGTCGTCGCCGACACGGGTGATTTCGCGACGATGAAGCAATACACGCCGCGCGACGCGACAACGAATCCGTCGCTGATTTTGAAAGTCGCCGACAAACCGGAATACAGTTTCATTTTGGACAAGGCGATTGCCGAAAATAAAAGTTCCGGCGCGAGCGGAAAAAAATTGGTCGCGCAAATCATGGACGACGTGCTGATTTTATTCGGCTGCGAAATTTTGAAAATTGTTCCGGGCAGAGTCTCGACTGAAACCGACGCCAATCTTTCTTTCGACACGGACGCACTGGTCGCGAAGGCCAAAAGATTCATCGAACTTTACAAACAGCATGGAATTCCACGCGAACGCATCCTCATCAAAATCGCCTCGACATGGGAAGGCATCAAAGCCGCCGAAATTCTCCAGCGCGAAGACATCAATTGCAACATGACGTTGCTGTTTTCACTGGCGCAGGCTGTCGCCGCCGCCGAAGCAAAAGCAAAATTGATTTCGCCGTTTGTCGGGCGAATTCTGGATTGGCATAAAGCGAAGGAGAAAAAAGAATTTGCGTCTGCCGAAGACCCCGGCGTTCTGTCGGTGAAAGAAATTTACGAGTATTACAAAAAATTCGCTTACGCCACCGAAGTCATGGGCGCGAGCTTCCGCAACATCGGCGAAATTCAGGAACTGGCCGGCTGCGATTTATTGACCATCAGTCCGCAATTGCTTGGTGAATTGCAGAAAAACACCGCGCCATTGCCGCGCAAATTGAGTCCCGAAATTGCGCGCAACAGCAAAATTGAAGAAATTCCGCTCGACGAAAAGAAATTCCGTTGGCTGTTCAACGAAAATGCGATGGCGACGGAAAAAACTTCCGAAGGCATCCGTTTGTTCAACGCCGACGCGTTGAAATTGGAACAATTGATTGCCGCCAAATTGTGAGCAAATCACGAAGGCGGTTTGGCGATATTGTTGGAAGAAGAATTTTTTTCCGGTTCCGGCGCGGCCAATAGATTGCAGAACCGCCGCGCGCGTTCGGACACGGCTTTGCCCGGCGCGGCGATTTGTGAAGGCGCGTTCCACAAAATGTAGAATTCGAAGTCGTTGGGCGCGCGCCGGAACTTTTTCTCAAAATCGTCACAGCGTTGCGCCATGATTTTTTGAGCGACGACAAGCGCATCAGCTGGATTTTGCCAATTCGCATTGACGTCGGCAAAGCGACGCCAGATTTGCAATTGGATTTGGTAACGCGACACTTCGCCGTTGCGCCCGGAAGCGCGGTCATTGTCGCCGGATTCAAGCTGCGAAAGCGCCTCCCAACGATCCATCGCCGACAATCGCAAACTTGCGGCCAGAAATAACGCTCCAAGTATTTTCGTTTTTGATATGAGCCACCGTTCCATGCCAATCCTTCCGCGCAGAATTTGTCGCACTTTTCTTTTGTTTCCGCAACTTACATTCAGCCAATCGCTTTGAATGGCAGTTCCACATTTGCCGCTCGCTTCCAATGAAATTTTTCGTCATGTTCAACCGGCATGATGCCGCGCGTGTTGCAATAATTTATTTTCCCGATGCTTGCTGCTTTGCTCACCACGTTGTTGTTCGCGATTTCCGCGATTTGCGGACATCGTTCGGCCACGCAAATCGGCGGTGTTGAAGCCAATTTCTGGCGCATCGGTCTGGCCACTTTATTTCTCGCGCTATGGGCAAATCTCTTCGGCGACGGCATTGCCGGTGACGCTTTTCCCTTGTTTGCATTAAGCGGATTGTTCGGCATCGGTCTTGGCGACACCGGCTATTTTCAGGCTCTGCCACGACTCGGCAGTCGCCGGACAGTCTTGTTGGTGCAATGTTTCACGCCGCCGTTCGCCGCGTTGATCGAATGGCTGTGGCTCGGCACTAAATTGAATCCCGCGGAAATCATTTCCATCACCGTCATTCTCGCCGGCGTGATTGTCGCGCTGGCTCCCGGCGACCATTTGAAAATTGAACCGCATCGTTTGAAAACCGGAATTATTTGCAGCCTCATCGCCGCGTTCGGCGGCGCGCTCGGCGTGGTGTTGAGCCGAAAAGCTTACTACGTCTTGCAAGCCGCCGGTCAACACCTCGATCCCGGCACGACTGGCTATCAACGCGTGCTCGGCGGCATCCTAGTTCCGGGGGGAATTTTAATCGCGCTCAAATGGCGTTCAGCCCGCGCGCACGGCGGAATTTTGGAAGAAAAGACATTGCGTATCTCGCGTGAAAAATGGAAACGCATCTGGCCATGGGTTTTGGCCAACAGTCTTGCTGGCCAGACGCTCGGTGTCACTGCAATGCAATGGGCAATTGAACACACGCCCACCGGCATTGTCACAGCCATTGTGGCCACGACGCCCATCGTCCTACTGCCGATGACCCGATTGGTGGACGGAGAAAAAATCGGCATCCGTTCGCTCGCCGGCGCGTTGATTGCCGTTGCGGGCGTCATCGCGCTCGCGCATTTTCATGTGCGCGCATGAATGATGAACTGCGAAAGGCTGTTGAAACATTGGGGCTGGAGAAATTCCGGCGACATATTTTTCTTTGCGCGGATGCGACGGAACCGAAATGCTGTCCGCGCGAAAAATCTTTGGAGTCATGGGAATTTTTGAAACAGCGGTTGAAAGAATTGAATCTGGCCGGGACGCAGCCACTGGTTTATCGCACCAAAGCCAATTGCCTGCGCGTCTGCGCGCGCGGACCAATCGCCGTCGTTTATCCTGAAGGTGTCTGGTATCATTCCTGCTCGCCTGAAGTTTTAGAACGCATCATTCAAGAGCATTTGATTGGCGGGAAAATCGTTGAAGAATTCGCCTTTGCAAAAAACTTGAACTTTTTTCAAATCCAAGCGTCTTGAAGATTGTCGAATGTTGTGGACAGGACGGCAAAAACAAGTTTAATT
>DASZXB010000096.1:0-2789 GCA_035546095.1 Verrucomicrobiia bacterium
TGGGACATTTTGTCGGCGATGGCTCGCAACCGCTGCATACGACGAAGTATTTCAACGGCTGGGATCCAAAGGACGATCCCAAAGGTTACACGACGCGCACGACGTTTCACTCGTGGATTGACGGCGGCTATTTCCGGAAAATCGGCGGAATCAAAATCGAGCCGCTCATTTCGAAAATTCAACCGGCCACGCGCATTGCCAACGCCAGCCAGCCGAACGGTTTGTTCCGGGACGTGGTCGCTTATCTGGTCGCGCAAAATAAATTTGTCGAACCGCTTTACGAAATGGAAAAGAACGGACAATTGACCGGCGAAAGCGGCAAAGGCATGGACGGCCTGCCGTTTTTGGAAAATCAACTCGTCAAAGCCGGCCAAATGCTCGGCGACATTTGGTTGACCGCATGGCTCGAAGCGCCGGAAGATACTTATCTCGAAAGACAATTGGACGAACGCAACGCGACCAATCCGCCGCAATGACAAACTGGTGGGCCCGCTCGGATTTGAACCGAGGACCAAGCGATTATGAGTCGCCTGCTCTAACCGCTGAGCTACGAGCCCCTCAAATCAGATTAAATGGTTTTGGCGCGAAAGGGAAATCTGTTTTTCAAAATGGCCGGGCGCCTATTTTGATTGCTGTCGCCCGCGCAAGTTGCTTTGTTTGCACGTCACATCTCTGTGAAAATCACAAACCTGAATCCCGATACGGACATCGGCGCGAGCGGCTGGTTCGTTGAAATGGACGACCATCGCATCCTGCTCGACGCAGGAATGCACCCGAAACGCGAAGGCCGCGACGGTTTGCCGCTGTTCAACAAAGCCGGAACGACGGACGTGGACGCAATCGCCATTTCGCATTGTCATCACGATCACGTCGGCGCGCTGCCCGTCGCGTGCCGGAAATTTCCGCGCGCGCACGTGTTGATGACGGAGTTGAGTTATTTCATCGCCGAGCGCGTGCTGCACAATTCCGTGAACGTGATGACGCGACAGCGCGATGAACTGGGCATCCGCGACTATCCGCTTTACTCGCACGACGAGGTGGACGAAATCATGCCGCAATTTCAGGGCTTCAAATACAATCGCGAAATCGAATGGGCGGCGTTCCACAAAACACGCGCGGGAAATCATTTTTCACCCACGCTGGAATTTTTCGACGCCGGCCACACGCTTGGTTCAGCGGGAATCTTGATTCGCGGCAAAAAAGAAAAATTATTTTACACCGGCGACGTTTGTTTTCACGACCAGACGATTTTGAAAAGCGCGCGATTTGAAGATGCGCGCGCCGACGTTTTGATCATGGAAACGACGCGTGGCAATCGCGAAGTGCCGAAGGATTTCACGCGCGAAAAGGAAATTGAGCGATTGGTCGCGGCGATTCACGAAGCGCAACGCAAGAAAGGCTGCATTTTGATTCCAGCATTCGCGCTTGGCCGCACGCAAGAAATGCTCACGTTGCTGGCTTTGCTCATGCGCGCGGGGAAATTGAAACAACAGCCGATTTATATTGGCGGGCTTGGCCGCGTGTTCACGGAGATTTATGATTTGGAGTCGCATCGCGTAAAAAGGCAGCACCCGGATTTGCAATTGCACGAGGCACTGCAATTGATTGTTCTCGAAAAAGGCCAAGCCGAAAACATGAAATTGAGCGGCGGGAAAATTTTCGTCATCACCGCCGGCATGATGAGCGAAAACACGGCGGCACATGATTTGGCGGCGCGGATGGTTGGCGACGAACGACAAAGCATTTTTTTTGTCGGTTACGCCGACCCGGATTCGCCGGCGGGAAGATTGAAAGCGGCGAAACGCGGCGAAACATTTGTGTTCAGCCCGCTCGCGGGTCGCGTGACCAAAAATTGTGACGTGCGGGATTTTGATTTGACGGCGCACGCGAACCGCGAGGAATTGCTGGAATTTGTCGGGCAGGTTTCGCCGCGCGCGGTTTTGCTTGGCCACGGCGACGATGTTGCGCGCAACTGGTTTGAGGAACAAATCCGCGAACGCTGGCCGAAGATGAAAATTTTTCAGCCGCAACCCGGCAAAGTAGTTTTACCCTGAAAAAACCGCCGCAAAAATCTGCGGCGGTTTTTCTGTGAAGACGTTTCTGCGGTTTTAATGATTATTTCCGCTGACAATGTTGCCGAGATTGAAGATCGGCAGGAACATACAAATGACCATGCCACCGATGATGACGCCCAGAAAAACAATCAGCAACGGTTCAATCAGCGACATGATGCCGGAAAGCGTGGTTTCAATTTCCTCGTCGAGAAAATCGGCGACGCGCTCAAGCATACTATCAATTTTGCCGGTCTGTTCACCGGCGCTCATCATGCGGATGATCATACTGGGAAAGATGGGATGTTTGCTCAACGCTTGGGAAATGCCTTCACCATGTTCGATGTCGGTGGAGGCGGATTTGACGGCTTTTTCCATGATGACGTTTCCGACCGTTTGAGAAACGATTTGCAAAACTTCCAGAATGGGCACGCCGCTGCGAACCAGCGAGGCCAAAGTGCGGGTGAAACGGGCAAGACAAATTTTGTGCGCGATTTGACCGAAGATGGGGAGTTTAATCCGTTTGGCGTCCCAAAATTCACGACCGGGTTTGGTTTTGATGAAATAAAACCAGCCATAAACCAATCCGGCGACGGCGATCAACACAAAAAAGAAATAATGTCTCAAGACATCGCTGATGTTAATCAGCACCTGCGTCGGCCCGGGTAATTTCGCACCGAAGCTTGAATAGACGTCTTTGAAGACGGGAATCACTTTGACCAGCAAAAATATGGTGAT
>DASZXB010000097.1:0-3381 GCA_035546095.1 Verrucomicrobiia bacterium
GACCTGTCCGTTGATCAGCAACCCAAGGATTTCTTTCAGCGCGTCGCCGAGCAGCAAAACGAAAGTGAACACCGCGACGGTCAGCAGCAATGAAGCCAGCATCTGCCGTGTTAAATATCTGTGCAGTATTTTCACGACTTACGCGTCGCGCGGTGGAAATTCAAACGTGATTTTGCCTTTTTCGTCCATTACCAAAAATGCCGGAAATGGCTCACCTAATCTGGAAATGAATTTTTCAAGCAAATCGGATTTTTTGGTCGCGAGAATTTTCGCCGCCTGCACCACGTCAATCGGTTGTTCCAAAATTGTCCGCTTGATGCTGAATTTGCATGGTTTGGTTTCGCGCTGCGAATTTTCACAGACGTAACCCGCGTCCGTTTCCATGTCAAAAACTTTGCCGCCGCATTTCGGACATTTGCCGATTTCCGTTTTGCCGGTGAAATCCATTTTAGGCAACGGCTCGGATGATTTTGTTTTCGCGCTCGCTTTGCCTTTTTTCTCTCGCGGCGCAAATTCAAACGCCGTGCCGCCGTCTTTCAAAACCAGAAACGCTTCGAACTTGCGATGAGTTCGGTTTGAGACAAAATTTTTCAACAAATCCGTTTTGCCTTCGCTTAACAATTTCACGACCTGCGCCGGCTCAATCGTCTGTTGCAAAATAATTTTTCCTGTCTTGAACGTGCAAGTTTTATTCGCGCCCGTCGCGTTTTCGCAAACGTAATTCATGCCGGCGTCGAAAACGCGCGCGCCGCATTTCGGGCATTTGCCGAGTGGCTCTTTGCCGGTGAAATCCACCGGCGCGGCGTTCTCGCCGTCCGCTTTTTTGTCGTTGCCGAAATCGAATTCCGGTTTGAAATCCGCGCCCATTTTGATGATAGCGGTGAACGGAAATCCTTTCGCGCTGCGAAATCCCTGTAACGGCCCGACCTGGCCTTTGGCAATCAATTCCTCGACTTCGGGAATTTCCAATTGCCGACCGGCGACAATTTTCCAAAGCGAATAATCGCATTTCTGGCACTGGAACTTTTTGTAATTTTCGTGAATCTCGCCACCGCATTTCGGGCACGGTGTTTTCAAAGTCCCGAAATCGCCAGGAATGGTGTCGCTTTCATGGCTCTTGGCTTTGGCGACCATTTCGCGCGTCGCGCCGGCGATCTCGCGCATGAAATCTTCACGCTTCAATTTGCCGCGCGACATCTGGTTCAACTTGAATTCCCATTCGCCTGTCAATTCCGGCGACGCCAATTCGGGAATGTTCAATCCGCGCAAAAGCGTAATCAAAGAAAACGCCTTCGCGGTCGGCTGCAATTCGCGTAGATTGCGCACAACATATTTTTCCCAAATCAAACCTTCAATAATGGTCGCGCGCGTCGCCGGTGTGCCGAGACCTTTTTCGCTCATCGCCGCGCGCAATTCCTCATCCTCGACCAGTTTGCCCGCGCTTTCCATCGCCGACAGCAGCGTTGCTTCCGAGTAACGCGGCGGCGGCTTGGTGACGTTTGCCTGCACTTCGATATTTGCCGTTTTCACTTCTTCGTTCGGTTGAACCGGCGCGAGCGTCGGCGAATCTTCCGATTGCGCCTCTTTGCCATAAACTTCCATCCAACCGGCCTTGACCATCACTTTGCCTTCGCTTTTGAACGGCTCGCCTTCAACGCGCGTGATGCGCGTCGTCACGAGAAATTCCGCCGCCGGATAGAAAATCGCCAGAAACCTTTTCGTGACCAAATCGTATAGCTTTTGCTCCGGCTCGCTCAAATGTTTTGGCGCGACGAGCGTAGGAATGATGGCGAAGTGGTCGGAAATTTTGGCATTGTTGAAAATCCGTTTGTTCGGCCTGACCCAATCGCTTTTCAGAATCTGGTCGGCGAACGGTTTGTAATTCGTATCACCAAGCATCGCCAGCGTATTTTTCACTGTGCCGATATAATCTTCCGGCAACGCGCGCGAATCGGTGCGCGGATACGTCAACACCTTGTGTTTTTCGTAAAGTGCCTGCGCCAAACCCAAAGTATTTTTTGCGGAAAAACCAAATCGCCCGTTTGCTTCGCGCTGCAAGCTCGTCAAATCATAAAGCAACGGCGAAATGGAAGTCGTCGGCTTGCTTTCTTCCGTGACGACGCCGATTTTTCCGAGACATTTTTTCTGGATTTCTTCCGCGCGCGAAAGTTCCCAAACGCGCTCCGGCCTTAATTGGTCGTCGCCGTCCTTCTTCGCAAATTTTTCGTCAAACCAGCGGCCAGTGTATTCGCCGGCTTGCGCGGCAAATGTTCCGTGGATTTCCCAGTAATCGCGCGGAACAAATTTTTTAATTTTCTCCTCGCGCTCGACGAGAATCGCCAGCGTCGGCGTTTGCACGCGGCCAACGGTCGTCAAATGAAAGCCGCCGGTCTTGGAATTGAACGCGGTCATCGCGCGCGTGCCGTTGATGCCGATGAGCCAGTCACTTTCGCTGCGGCACGTCGCGGCGTCGGCCAGCGGAATCATTTCTTCGTCGCGGCGCAATGCGGCGAAACCTTCGCGAATCGCCGCGGGCGTCATACTTTGCAGCCAGAGTCGTTGAATCGGTTTGTCGGTTTTCGCGTATTGAACGATGTAACGGAAAATCAATTCGCCTTCGCGCCCGGCGTCGCAGGCGTTAATCAATTTGTCCACGTCCTTGCGTTTGATAAGTTTCAACAAAACCTTTAACCGATTTTCATTTTTCTCAATCGGCTTCAAATCGAAATGCGGCGGAATGACCGGCAGATGTGCGAACGTCCATTTGCCGCGTTTGGCCTCGACACCTTCAGGTGGAACGAGTTCGAGCAGATGGCCGACGGCGGACGAGACGACGTAATTTTCGCTCTCAAAAAATTCGCCGCTTTTGTCCTTCGTGAAACCGCCGAGCGCCTTGGCGATGTCGCCGGCGACCGACGGTTTTTCCGCGATGACGAGTGCTTTGCCCATTTGTCGGGCGGGAAACTTGCGGAGAAAATTTGTTTTGTCAACTCCCGCGCGCTGTCAAAATTTTGATTTATCTTCGCAATCGGAAGCCATAACTTGGCGCGGCGCTTGCTTTTAAGGCCATAATTTATGGCCAACTTGCCGTTCAATTGGTTCGACATAACACTAGCTGTTGCCCTGGTAATCGGCTTGATTCGCGGCCGCAAAAACGGCATGACGAAGGAAATGATTCCGATGGTGCAATGGATAATGATCGTTGTGCTTGGCGGATTATGCTATTCGTTGATCGCCCAAATTTTTCTCAACACCATGCGTCTGGACAAGGCTGCGGCGGACATTTTGGGTTATCTTTTGATTGCCGTCGTCATTTTCATTCCGTTCAATTACTTGAAACGCAAATACACCGACAAACTCGCGGTCAGCAATTTTTTCGGC
>DASZXB010000098.1:0-26441 GCA_035546095.1 Verrucomicrobiia bacterium
CAAAATTCGTATTTGCCTTTTTCCAAAAACTAGGCAACATTATCAAACTTTTGGCGGGGCGTAGCGTAGCCTGGCTAGCGCGCTTGTTTCGGGTACAAGAGGTCGTGAGTTCGAATCTCACCGCCCCGACCACTGAAACAACCGTCAAAAGGGTTGTAAAAGTTGTAAAAAATGACGTACCAGATGCAAAAAGGAGTTGTAATGAAATCCGTTTTCTTCTCTTTGACCCTGTTTATCCTCGCATTCAACGCTTCGGCAATGGATCGTTGGACGGCACTGTCCATGATTGAAAGTGGAGACAATGATTACGCTGTCGGCGCGGCGGGCGAAGTTTCCCGTTACCAAATCAAACCGGAATTCTGGCCCGGTGGCGATCCCAGCGACGCCAGCGCGGCACTAGCCACTGCACGGCAAATCATGCACGTGCGAGTCAAAACCTTTGAACGAATTCATGGTCGCGCTCCCAACGATTACGAATTTTATATTCTTTGGAACGCGCCCGGCCAAGTGGACCGTCCGCGTGCCGTTGTCGGCGAACGTGCTCACCGCTTTGAAAACTTGATTAAGAAGACCGATTCCCGTCAGTATGCCGCGCTGTGGACACCCAGCCGACAAAACTGAATTCAATTCGCTCGCGCGAAAAATTTTTATCACCTCGATTAATCGTCGAATTGCGCTCAGTCCTTGAGCCGCTCGATTTGGCACAACTTTTTGAAAAAGCGCAACCGCTGGAAGTGGAACTTGGCTGTGGCGACGCCTCGTTCCTCGTCGAATACGCCGCGCAAAATCCTAAAAAAAATTTTATCGGTGTCGAACGATTGCTTGGCCGGATTCAAAAATTGGAACGCAAAGGCAATCGCATTAGCCTGAAAAATTTGCGCGGTGTTCGGATTGAATCGTCTTACTTTTTACAATTTCTTCTACCGCGATATTCGGTTTCCGCGCTGCACATTTATTTTCCCGATCCGTGGCCAAAAAAACGTCATCGCAAGAACCGGCTCATCAACGAACAATTTCCCAAGCTGACCGCTGGAACTCTAGCGGCTAACGGCGTGGTTTGTTTACGAACGGATGACACTGATTATTTTCAACAAATGACCGAAGTGTTTTCGGCGGCGAAAGATTTTGAAAAAACCGAAACGCCGGTCGAATTGGCTAAGATTGTGACGGACTTTGAACGCGATTTTAATTCAAAAGGAATTCCAACCTTGCGCGCGGCTTATCGGAAGAAAAATTAAACGTCAATTACGTCGTCGTCCTTTTTCTTGGGCGGTGGCGGCGGACGACGTTGAATGGTAATGCGCGCGTTGCCTGCACCGGTCAAAATGTTCAAGGCAATGGACACGACGCTGATGATGAGCGCGCCAAGAAAGGCAAAACCGAAACTATCCACTTCAAAATGCGGTGTGAGCAAAACGCCGACGAAATAGAGCAGCAACGCATTGATGACGAGCGTGAACAGACCAAGCGTGAAAATCAGCAGCGGCAATGCGAGCAGCATCAGGATTGGCCGAACAAACGCATTAAGAATTCCGAGCAACAGCGAAGCGAGCACCAAATCTAGGTTGGTTTCACAATGAATATGACCGCGCAAAATCAGCACCGCCAGCGCGACCGCCAGCGTGTTGATGAGCCAACTCTGCAAAAACCGCAGTAATTGTTGTGTTCTCGGTCTCAT
Source organism: Verrucomicrobiia bacterium (assembly GCA_035546095.1). Taxonomy (GTDB): domain Bacteria; phylum Verrucomicrobiota; class Verrucomicrobiia; order Limisphaerales; family UBA11358; genus UBA11358. The sequence continues at coordinate 1,679 of DASZXB010000098.1, forward strand.
GATTCCGACGAAATAATCGGATTCTTCAAAATGCGTCATGTAAGGTGGAAAAACAAGGCGCGTTTTTTGTTGAACTTTTGAAAACGTCCGTTTCAATCTCCTTTTATGAAAATCCATTTCCTGTTGTTCGCGCTTTGCGGATTTGTTTTGTCCGTGCGCGCTGAAAGTCCGATTGCGCCCGGCGCAAAATTGCAAAAACTCGCCGGCGACTTTGACTTCACTGAAGGCCCGACGTGCGACAAGGCCGGAAATGTATTTTTCACCGACCAGCCGAACAATCGCATCATGGAATGGAGTGTGGACGGAAAACTCTCCACGTTTTTACAACCCGCCGGTCGCGCCAATGGAATGATGTTTGACGCAAGCGGCAATTTGATTGCCTGTGCCGATGAGCATAATCAACTCTGGTCCATCGCGCCGGACAAAAAAGTTTCCGTTCTTGTCACGAATTTTGACGGCAAATATCTCAACGGCCCGAACGATGTTTGGATTGCGCCCAATGGCGGGATTTATATGAGCGATCCCTTTTATCGCCGTAAATGGTGGGATCACGACATGATGGCATTAACGAACGAGGAGGTTCTCTATCTTTCGCCTGACCGGAAAAGTCTGGTTCGCGTCACGGATGATTTGAAAAAGCCGAACGGCATCACCGGCACGCCGGACGGAAAAAATCTTTACGTTTCAGACATTCGCGCTGGCCAAACATGGCGTTACGACATTTTGCCGGATGGTTTGCTGACGAATAAAACTTTTTTCTGCAAAGCCGGTTCCGATGGCATGACCATTGATGAGGAAGGCAATCTTTATCTTACCGGCAATGGCGTGACCATTTTCGATAAAACCGGCAAACAAATTGACCACATTGACGTCAACGAACAATGGTCGGCGAACGTCAGTTTCGGCGGCAAAGACCATAAAACTCTTTTCATCACTGCCACCAAATCGCTTTATTCGATTCCGATGCGCGTCAAAGGCGCGAACGCGGCGAAGTAAATTATTCGATAAGGCGAGCGTTCCCGCGAGCCGAATGAATGACTGTTATGTTTCACTCACGAACACAAAATTACATTCGTCGCAAACAAAACCATCATCGCCACGCCGATGACGAATTTGCCGACGACGCCCAAAATCAAACCCAGCGTCGCGCCCAAACCCGCTTTTGCCGCCGCCGCAAACTCGCGGTCGCCCAACAATTCAAACAACATCGCGCCGAGAAACGGACCGAGAAAAATTCCCACCGGCGCAAAGAAAATTCCGACGATGCCGCCAATCACCGCGCCGACCGCGCCGCGCCACGTCGAACCAAATTTTTTTGCGCCCAACACACTCGCCAAAAAATCGAACACCAGCGAAGCGACGGTCAACACGGTGAGGATAATTAAAACCAAATTGCTGACACTCGCCGCGCCGAAATAAAGCCGATGTCCGATGGCCGCGACCAAAATCAGCGGTGTCCCCGGCAACCCCGGCAAAACACTGCCAATCAATCCCGCTACCATCACCAGCAACGCGAGACTCAACCCGATAATTTGTTCCGTCGTCATGCCGCCAGTTTAGCACATGAATTTGAAAATGCGGAAAATCAAACGTGCAAATTTGCGCCAAATGATTCCGTAAAGACGTAATGAGCATGTTAAAATCCCGAAGGGATTTTAATCCATCAGCCCGGTGTTGCGCGTGCCGCGCCGTAGCGTAGCGAAGGCGGGAAGCACGAGCTACGCCGGGAAATCATCAAAAAAATTGAAAACCCTGAAAGGGTTTTATCGGATTCACGAATTGATTCAACTCTTTCAGAGTTGAAAAATTATTTGCGATGTTCACCCGGCGTAGTCGCTGCGCGCCAACGCCGGGCTGAATGATTGAAATCCTTTCAGGATTTCCAAGCCCGTCAGGGCTGGAAAATGTTTGGCGCGGAACGCGCCGGTGAAAATAGCCCACGGTTTTAACCGTGGGTAAATGAAGCCCAAACAAATCAAGTCCCGAAGGGACGAAAGCATTTTGTGCCGTCCCTGCGGGACTTTTAATTTTGTTGAACGCATGAACCCAGCCATAAATGGCTGGGCTATTTTCAAAATGTAAATGGTGGCCGTTTGTAAAGACCTTGATTCGGTTTGGATTTGGTTCTACAAAGAGCGAGCGCTGATGGCGCGTCATTATGAAAGAGCCACTTGAAAAATTCGGAGCGTTTTTCATCCAGAATTTGCGCGACAAAATGCTTGATGACTTGGAAGAACTTCTTCGCGGTGGCTCGAAAGCACCGAAAATACAAGAACTGCAAAACAAGATTTCCAAATTCAGCGAAGCACAAAAGCAGACTGTCCGCGAAATAGCCGAAGAAATTATCACTGATGGAATGCACGATTTACTTTTTGCGATTCAAGAAGAAGCTGACGCCAATGGTGCAATCAAAGTTCTGGTTAACGGCCAAGAAGTGGCAAAACTTTCGGACGGGATGCACGGCGAAATTTTCGGTGACGACGGATGGATTGTTCGCTACAGCAAATATCCGTCGAATGTGGAAATTGAGCGCTCGAAATGGGCAAAGCAACGAATTAAGGAATTATTTGACGGTAAATAAATCGAAAGTCACTTTCTCACCCGTTTCAATTTTTTGTAACTCACCGTCTTTGCTTCCGGTTTTTCGCCGTTAACCATGCGTTTCAATTCCTTGATTTGGTCGCGGAGCAGTGCCGCTTTTTCAAATTGTAAATCTTCGGCGGCTTTCAGCATTTCGCTTTCGAGTTCGGAAATGGTTTCGGTCAAGTCCACGTCCATTTTGGCGTCGCGCAAAACGCCCGCCGCTTCTTCGCGGTTGGATTCGTAGGTGGCCAGACTTTCTTCCACGGCGCGGCTGACGCTGCGTGGCGTGATGTTGTGTTCGGTGTTGTAGGTAATCTGTTTTTCGCGGCGATAATTTGTGACGGCGAGAAATTTTTTGATGCTGTCGGTCATCACGTCGGCGTAAAGAATCACTTCGCCGTTCAGATGCCGCGCGGCGCGTCCGGCGGTCTGGATCAAACTGGTTTCGCTGCGGAGAAAGCCTTCCTTGTCCGCGTCCAAAATGGCGACGAGCGAGACTTCCGGCAAATCGAGTCCTTCGCGCAGGAGATTGATGCCGACGAGCACGTCGAATTCGCCTTTGCGGAGCGCGCGCAAAATTTCCACGCGCTCGATGGCGTCAATTTCGCTGTGCAGATAACGGACGTTCACGCCGATGTCGCGCAGGTAATCAGTGAGTTCTTCCGCCGTGCGTTTGGTTAATGTGGTGACGAGCGTGCGTTCTTTTTTGTCGCTGCGCTGGCGGGCTTCTTCGAGCAGATCATCAATCTGGCCTTTCAACGGCTTGATGGTGATTTTCGGGTCAACGAGTCCGGTCGGGCGGACGACGAGTTCGACGACGCCGGGCAAGGTAGCGGCAGGCTTCCAGCCTGCCGTAGAGGGCGGCATCCTGCCGCCCGGAATTGCGCTCGCATTGGGAAGGGTCTCTGAAATTTCCGCAACTTTCGTCGTGCCCGCGTTTTTTCCGCCGGGCTGGAAGCCCGGCTCTACGGCAGGCAGGATGCCCGCCGCTACACCGGCACTCGCGCGCGCCCAATCCATTTCTCGTTTCGCGGGAGTCGCGCTGACGTAAATCGTCTGATTTTGCGAGGCTTGAAATTCCAAAAAATTCAGCGGGCGATTGTCCAGCGCGCTCGGCAGACGAAAGCCGTGGTCAACGAGCACGGTTTTGCGCGATTTGTCGCCTTCATACATGCCGCCGATTTGCGGGACGGTGACGTGCGATTCGTCAATCACGAGCAGATAATCATCGGGGAAAAAATCGAACAGCGTGTTCGGGCGCGAGCCGGGCGGACGACCGGAAATGTGCCGCGAATAATTTTCGATGCCGGAGCAAATGCCCATTTCTTCCATCATCTCCAAATCAAATTCCGTGCGCTGCTTGATGCGCTGCGCTTCGAGCAATTTGCCGTCGCGCTCAAATTCAGCAATGCGGTCGCCGAGTTCTTCGCGAATGGTCAGAATCGCGCGGCGCATTTTGTCGTTCGTCGTCACGAATTGTTTCGCGGGAAAAACGACGACGGCATCGAGCGTTTCGATTTTTTCGCCGGTCAACGGCTCGAAGCGCGTGAGGCGTTCGATTTCGTCGCCGAAAAATTCCACGCGCAAACCGTCTTCGCGTCCGGCGGGGCGGACTTCCACCGTGTCGCCGCGCACGCGAAAATGGCCGCGCTCGAACGTGATGTCGTTGCGGTCGTATTGCAGCGAAACGAGGCGCGACAAAAATTGTTCGCGCGAAATGGAATTGCCGACGCGCAACGGCACAATCATTTCCTCGTAATCTTCCTTGCTGCCGATGCCGTAAATGCACGAGACGCTGGCCACGACAATCACGTCGCGCCGCGAGAAAAGTGAACTCATCGCGGACAGGCGCAACCGCTCAATTTCTTCATTTCGCGACGAATCTTTTTCGATGAACGTGTCGGTGCGCGGAATATAGGCTTCCGGCTGATAATAATCGAAGTAACTAACGAAATACTCGACGGCGTTGCGCGGAAAAAAACTTTTGAACTCGGCGTAAAGCTGCGCGGCGAGCGTTTTGTTGTGGGAAATGACGAGCGTGGGTTTGTTGACGTTTTTGATGACGTTGGCGACGGTGAACGTTTTTCCCGAACCGGTGACGCCGAGCAATACTTGATGTTTCGCGCCGGACAAAATTCCGGCGGTCAATTTTTCAATCGCCTGCGGCTGATCGCCGGCGGGCGCGTAATCGGAAACGAGTTCAAACACCAGAACATTTTAGACTGGTTGCGCTCGCAGTCAACGAACGGCAATTGAAACTTGCGAAAAAATCGGGGCTGAATGAAGATGCAATACATTTACGCGGCGGATTTAAATATGATTCGGTCATTTGCCTTCACGACGCAGGGGCGTTTGCATACCGAGAACATTGATTTGTTTCTCATGCCGACGTTGCTGGCGGACACGAATCTTTTTCTGTGGGTGGATTTCGAGAATCCGACGCCGGAGGAAGTGCAATCCATTCTCGCGGGCGTGTTTCATTTCCATCCGTTGTCCATCGAGGATTGCGTCGCCGTAAGTTCGTCGCCGAAAGTCGAGGAATACACGCCGAAGGAAGGCGATTTGTTCGCGCCGTATTTGTTCATGGTGATTCACGCGGTGGATTACAGCCGGCAGGACGGAAAATTTGCCACGAGCGAATTGGATTTTTTTCTCGGCAAAAATTTTCTGGTCACCTATCACCAAAAACCGTTGCGCGCCGTTTCGTTGATTGAGGAGCGGTGCATGAAAGGCGCGATGCAGATTGCGCGTGCGCCCGACCGCGTCGCCCATGCGTTGCTGGATTTGCTCGTGGATGGTTACAAGCCGGCGCTGGATGAATTGTCACTGGAAATTGCCGACGTAGAGCAGAATGTTCTGCAACATTCGGGCAAGCAAACGCTCAATCACATTCTGCAATTGAAAAAGAAAGTGCTGAACCTGCGGCAAATCATCGCGCCGCAAAGCGAAGTGCTGGCGCGGTTCGCGTCGGGCGAATTCAAACTCATCCGTCCGCAAATCGTGCCGTATTTCCGCGACGTTTATGATTCCCTGCGCCGCATCAGCGAATTGGCGCAGAGTTACACCGATTCATTGACGGGCATTTTGCAGGTGTATCTGAATATGTCGTCGAACCAGACCGGCGAAGTCGTCAAATTGCTCACGCTCATCACGGTCATCACCACGCCGTTGATGATGATTGGCACGTGGTATGGCATGAATTTTCATGATATGCCGGAATTAAGTTGGAAGCATGGCTACGTTGTCGCCGGAAGCATTACCATCGTTTCCACGTTGCTCACCTATTGGTATTTCAAAAAGAAAAAATGGTTCTAAACAAATGAAAACATTTCTATCCACAACAATCTTGTTTCTGACGATAATTTCGTCTCGCGCGCAAATGCAAAATTCAATTCCACTCTGGCCAAACGGCGCGCCCGGTCAACTCGGCACAAACGATTTTGACATTCCCACCGTCACGCCGTATTTGCCCGACGCGACGAATGCCACCGGCGCGGCGATGGTCATTTGCCCGGGTGGCGGTTATGCCGGACTCGCGTCACACGAAGGCAACGACTATGCGCTTTGGCTGAATCAGCACGGCGTTACCGCCTTTGTTTTGAAATATCGGCTCGGCTCGCACGGCTATCATTATCCGGCGGAATTTCAGGATGTCACGCGCGCGATGCGCTGGGTGCACGCGCACGCGGCGGATTACAAAATTGACCCGCATCGCGTCGGCGTTATGGGTTCATCGGCGGGCGGACATCTGGCGGCGACGTTGCTGACGCATTTTGATTCCGGCAATCCGAATTCCAGCGACCCGATTGAAAGAGAAAGTTCGCGCCCGGATTTAGGAATCCTGTGTTACGCCGTCATCACGATGGGCGAATTAACGCATCAAGGTTCAAAGGAAAATCTGCTCGGCAAAAATCCGTCGCCGGAACTGGTAAAACTGCTGTCCAACGAATTGCAGGTGACCGCGAATACGCCGCCGTGTTTTTTGTGGACAACGTTCGAGGACAAAACTGTGCCGATGGAAAATTCCATGATGTTCGCCGAAGCTTTGCGGAAAAATCATGTGCCGTTTGCTTTCCATGTTTATGAAAACGGCCGACACGGCTTGGGTTTGGACGACAAACCGCCGTTTCCGCACCCGCATCCGTGGGCGGCGGATTGCCTGTTCTGGTTGAAACAGCGGAATTTTGTAAATTGATAAATTGCGGAAGCGTGAGATTCGTTCGCGTTCAGAATCTCAAGGCCCTCTCAATGTCTGCGAACGTCCTGAATCCGGCAGCGTGATGTGGAAAACGGAATTGAAAAATTCGTTGGTGAAACGCTGGCCGTGATCGTCAATCAAATCCCAATGCAATTTGATGACGCCGTTGGTCGTGCTGCCGGAAATCGTTTTAAGCAAAATGCCATTGGTAGTTTTCATTTCAGCGGTGTATGCGCCGTTTGATTCAGGCAAACGCGCCTGAAAATCCGCGCCGAGTTCATAGTCGAAATGCGCCGAGGCGAGACTGAACTGACAAAGGTTGCTGGTGACGATGGTAATGGCCGGGCCTTTGCCCCAGCGTTCACCGTTGGTGTCGCTCATCGTCCATTCCACTTGCAAGGCGTGTTTGCCCGGCGGGTCAAAAATCGTGTGCCAGACCAATAAACAGTCACCGTTGGTTCCGCGAATTTGTTCCTGCATTTTCGCGCCACTGTCAGGAGCAAACATATCGTCGGCATTTGTGTCGGCGTCCAGTAACAGAAAAAATCCGAAGTCGGTCACGACCTCGTAACTGACGGGGAATTCAAAAGTAAGGTCTTCCGGTTCGTCGCCGGTGATGATTTGATGTGGCGTGAATAATTCGGCAAGCGACGGCTGATGATTGGTGGAAATTTGTTTGTTGCTGAAAATGCTGATGACACGCCGGATTTCATCAGAATTCGTATCGGAAAGCCAATCCGTCGCCAAAATGTTTTCAACGCGGGATTGGCGCAACGGCGATTGTTCCCACTCTTCTTCCGATTCACGCTGCTGTTGACTCAAGTCTCGCAATTCCATTTCACGCCTTTCTTTCTGGCGCAACGAGGCAACTTCCGCTGCTGAAGCCGGTAGCGGCCAAACGAGGTCGGCATCCGGTGGCGAGGCAAAACGTGTGGCGCCGCCGGAGAGTTTTGTTTCCCATTCGTATGCCGGTAACTTTCCGCCGTTGTCCACGCAATCTTGTCCGACGGAATAGAGAATGAAGTGTCCGTCGTCCATCAGACGATAACGCAACGGTTCGCCATCCATAAAATCCGGAGGAATCGTTTTCAGAAATTCCGGCGCGAGTTCCGCCAAAGTTTTGGGATACGAACCATGTTTATCGCGATAGCGTTCGAGCGCGATGGCGACGATGAGAATTCTGCGCCGCGCTTCCGTTTCGGCGGCGCGACTCAACAGACTGCCGCCTTGTCTTTGAAATCCCAGACTTAATTCGTGCAGGTTCATCATGGATTGAATCCGCGAATGGTTTTTAGTTTGAAAGAAAATTCTATTGGTCACACCGGGCATTCCGCGCATTTGCGCCCAGGTCTGCGCTTGCGCGGCATTGCGGAGTTCAACCTCGCGGTCGCGATAAAAAATCAGCAAATTGGTTTCATCGTTGTAAGCACCACGGCGCGGATAATTCTCACGACTCCAGCGATAACGGAGGTCACTCCAGACGACGAGTGGATAATGCAACGCTTCATAAAAAAATTCGCTGAACGGCGGACGAGAATCTGAAATTTCACGCCGTTCTTGTTCGCACGCAGCCACGTAACTGGCGCGCCTGAACGCGGCTGTTCCCGGCAGATTGGCGAAAAAATTCGCCGATTCCCATTCGGTTTGCAATTGCGCCAACTTGTCGTCCGGCCAATCGTTGGTTTGAAACGCCTGCCACGTTTCGTCAAAAACAATTTTGGCGTCGCCGAAACGGACGAGATGGGAAATTTCCGCCGGTTCGGGATTCCATGCCGTGACCAATCGCGTCGCCGCCAGCAAATTTGTGAACGCCGAATTTTTATCGCCGTCATGAAGCGCCAGAACAATCCGGTCGCCGAAAATTTGCGTCAGATTTTTCAACAGCGCTAGATGCGGCAACAAAATGTAATTGCCGCCGCGCGCGTCGAGATTAAAGGCAATCGGCCCGGCTAAAATGGCAGCGCACGCGGCGTCAATTTCCGGCTGATTCGTATTGACGGCTTCGCGAAATTCGCTCCACGTCATTTCATCGTTATTGTCCGGCCACGACGGATTTGGCCGCTTCAAAGCATTTTCCTTCCAGACGACAACAACGGAATTAGTTCCGATGATTTCCATGAGGTTTGGATGCTCGCGGAAAGGCTCGGCAAAGCGATTGGTTGGAACGGTTGATTTCAAAATCGCTTCGCGGGCGCGTAATTTCGGCGAAGTGGAAAAATCAAAATCGGCGAGGTCGGTCTTGAACCCCTGTTGACGGAGCAATTGTCGCGTGGCGGCGACGGCGGCCTTTGCCCGATTATCCGGGCGCGCCGGAATGGCTACATAAATGAAACCGCCAATAACCAGAATCAATACAACCAGCCAAAATAAATTTGCCGGACGAATTTTCATGATTTCTTTCCGCGCTGTGTATTTATCTTTGCGTTTTTTTCAGAAAATTGGCGAGCTTTTTTAGCTTTGCATTTTTGGCGGAGAGTTTTAGTTTTCCAAAACCATGAACGGAATTCATCGTCAATTTTGCTGTTATGGATGTGCGGCTGCCTTGTTGCTTTCAGCCATTTCCGCGAAGGCGGACCCGATCGCAACCGGCGATGAAAGAAATCCATTCGCAATTGAAGTTTTTATTCCCATCATTCTGGCCATTTTGATTGAAGCGATTTGCATTTTGCTGATTCTTCGCCGTTCGCGCCGTCCGGCGTTTTTTATTCTTTGGCTCATGGCGATGCACGCGCTGACGTATCCGTTGTTTCTCGGATTGCTCTGGCTGTTCTACGGATTGCATCCGGCGGCAGCCGTGTCCATCGGCGAAGGAAGCATCGTGTTGATTGAAGGCGGCCTGATTTATTTGATTTGCCGTTTTCTGTCTTCCCAAAAATCACCGTTGCCAATGCCGACGATTTCCCGAAGTTTATTTGCTTCATTGATTGGAAACATTTGTTCCGCCGTGGCATTCCCGCTTTTGACCATGCTTTTAGGGTTCATCGCCAATTCCATCGGGATTTCCGATTGATTATTGTCGGAACTTCCACCTTTCATTTAGCCGCCGATTTTTTATCCTTTAGAAATGAAAGGCATCATTCTCGCCGGCGGCGCGGGGTCGCGGTTGTATCCGCTCACGCTCGTCGCGAGCAAACAACTCCAGCCGGTTTACGATAAACCGATGGTGTATTATCCGCTCACGACGCTCATCGAAGGCGGCGTGCGTGAACTCTGCCTGATTTCCACGCCGCATGATTTGCCGCGTTTTAAGCAACTGCTCGGCGACGGCTCGCGTTTTGGCGTGAAATTCGATTATCGCGAGCAGGCCAAACCGGAAGGCATTGCGCAGGCGTTTCTCATCGCGGAAAATTTCATCGGCAATGACGCAGTAACATTGATTCTCGGCGACAACATTTTTTACGGCGGCGACGTTTTCAATCGCGCGTTCACGGAATTCAAATCCGGCGCGACGATTTTTGGCTATCACGTTCACGACCCCGAACGTTACGGTGTCGTGGAATTTGATGCGACCAGCAAAGCAGTTTCCATCGAGGAAAAACCGAAGTCGCCGAAAAGCAATTACGCCGTGCCGGGACTTTACATTTTTGACAATGAAGTCGTCGGCATCACGAAAAATCTGAAACCGTCCGCGCGCGGCGAACTGGAAATCACGGCGGTGAATGTGGAATATCTCAATCGCGGCACGTTGCGCGTGCATCGTCTGCCGCGCGGCTTTGCGTGGCTGGACGCCGGCACGAGCAGCAGTTTGCACGACGCTTCGGCTTACGTGCAGACGATTGAGAAACGCGCCGGCATCAAAATCGGCTGTCCCGAAGAAGCGGCATTCCGCCACGGATTTCTGTCGCTGGCGCAATTGGAAAAATTGGTCGGCGAAATGCCCAATTGCGAATACCGATGTTACCTGGCCGACGAAGTCGTCGCGGAAGCCAAACGATTACAAAAATGATTCTACTTCTCGGCGCATCCGGCTACATCGGTGAAGCGTTCGCAACAGAATTGCGGCGACGTAAAACAGATTTCATCCCGCTATCGCGCAAACAGGTGGATTACACGTGCTTCAATTTGCTGTTGGAATTTCTTCGCGCGAAAAAGCCGGAATTTGTCATCAATTCCGCCGGTTACACCGGCAAACCGAACGTGGACGCCTGCGAATTAGACAAGGCGGGCACATTGCTCGGCAACGCATTGTTGCCTCAAACCCTTGCCCATGCGTGCGCCGCCGCGAACATTCCGTGGGGGCACGTCTCCAGTGGTTGCATTTTTTCCGGCGCAAAAGTGGTTGAGACCGGAAAAATCCGCGCGGAAAAGGACATGACGAAGCCGGAATTGCGTGCGCTGGTTGAGCAATCACCGGAAAAGATTCTTGGCTACACGGAAACGGACACGCCGAATTTTTCCTTCCGCGATTTGCCGTGCAGTTTTTATAGCGGCACAAAAGCGTTGGGCGAAGAAGCGATTGCCGGCATCGGCCAGAGTTACGTCTGGCGACTGCGGATTCCTTTCGATGAATTCGATAATTCGCGCAATTATTTGAGCAAAGTCCAGCGCTATACGAAAGTTTATGACAACGTGAATTCCATTTCGCATCGCGCCGATTTTGTGAAGGCGTGTTTGGACTTGTGGCAATTGCGCGCACCGTTCGGCGCCTACAACATCACGAATCCCGGTTTTGTCACGACGCGTCATGTCGTCGAGCAGATTGAAAAATTCCTGAAACCGCAGCAAAAATTCGACTTCTGGAAAAATGACGAGGAGTTTTACAAAATTGCTGCCAAGACGCCGCGTTCAAATTGCGTGATGGATGTTTCAAAATTATTGTCGGCCGGCGTGAAAATCCGTCCGATTGAACAGGCTTTGGAAGATTCGCTCAGAAATTGGAAACCAGAGTGACTCTCAATTATCAACCCTAAACTATGAATTTATTGGTTACCGGCGGCGCGGGCTTTATCGGCTCGAATTTGATTCATCACATTATTGACGACGCGCGCATCGCGAAACTTGTCAATTTGGATTGCCTCACTTACGCAGGACGACTCGAAAATTTAGAAACTGTTTCAGGCCATCCAAAATACGTTTTTGAAAAAGTGGATTTGCGCGACAGGTCTGCCGTGCTGCGCGTGGTCGAAAAACATTCCGTCTCGCACGTCATGCACCTCGCGGCGGAATCGCACGTTGACCGCTCGATTTCAGGGCCGGGCGATTTTATCACGACGAATATCGTCGGCACGTTCAATTTGCTCGAAGCGGTTCGCGAATTTTGGAACGGCGATTTCGCGGGCAAAAAATTTCATCACGTTTCGACCGACGAAGTTTATGGTTCGCTCGGCGCAACGGGATTTTTCACCGAGACCACGCCTTACGCGCCGAACTCGCCGTATTCATCCAGCAAAGCGTCGTCCGATTTGCTCGTGCGCGCGTATCATCACACTTACGGCTTGCCGACGGTCATCACGAATTGCTCGAATAATTATGGCCCGTTTCAATTTCCTGAAAAATTGATTCCGGTCGTGATCCAAAGCGTCCTCGCGCGGAAAAATGTTCCCGTTTATGGCGACGGCTTGAACGTGCGCGATTGGCTTTACGTCCGCGACCACGCGGAAGCGCTTTGGACGGTTTTGCAAAAAGGTCAACTCGGCGAAACTTACAACATCGGCGGCCACAACGAATGGGCGAACATTCGCATCGTGGAATTGATTTGCGACACGATTGACGAATTTGCGCCGCAACTTGGCGGCAATTCACGCCAATTGATTTCATTCGTCAAAGACCGTCCGGGTCACGACCGCCGTTATGCGATTGACGCGACGAAGATTCAGCGCGAACTTGGCTGGACACCCGCGCACAAATTCGAGCAGGGTATTCGCGAAACGATTCGCTGGTATTTGGATAATCAGGCGTGGGTCAAAGCGGTGACGGCAAAAAATAACTGAACGGATTAACCGCCGCCGCTTTCAAAACGTCAATAAATGTTGTGAACGCCGTGCGCGCCATCATTTTCTGTCTGCTGTTTGCGTTTTGTTTTCATGCGAACGCGGCGCAAACGAATTCCATCGTCTGGCACAAGACAACCGGCCGCGTGGACGCGGACGTTCGCGGCGAAACGCTGTGGCCGTTGCTCGAACAGATTGCGGCGCAGGTCGGCTGGAAAATCTACGTGGAACCGGGCACGGAACGCGTCGCGTCGGCCAAATTCAAGAATCTTCCTTCCGGCGACGCCTTGCGGATGTTGCTTGGCGATTTGAATTTCGCGCTCGTGCCGCAAACCAACACTCCGGCGCTGCTTTATGTTTTCACGACCAAAATACAAAACGCGACGCGGTTGGTGCGCACGGGAAAACACGCCAAACACGTTCCCAACGAATTGTTGTTGCGCGTGAAACCGGGCACGGATATTGACGCATTGGCCAAAATGCTCGGCGCGAAAATCACCGGACGCATGGACAAATACGGCATTTATCGCCTGCAATTCGCCGGTGCCGACGCGACCGACAGCGCGTTGTCACAATTGCAAAACGACAGCGACGTATTAGACGCGGATTACAATTATTACTTCGACCCGCCGACATCGCCGCAAATGATTTCATCCGCGCCAATCGGTCCGTTGTCGTTGCAACTCAATCCGCCGCAAAATTCCGGAAAAGTCATTGTCGGACTCGTGGACACGGCGGTGCAATCGCTCGGCGACCAGTTGAATCAATTTTTGCTGAAACAGATTTCCATCGCCGATGGCACGTCCGACAGTGATGGCATCACGCACGGAACGGCGATGGCTTACACGTTGCTGGAAGCGATTGCGCAGGCTTCAGGCGGAAAAAGTTCCGTGCAAATTCTTCCGGCGGATGTTTATGGTGGCAATGCGGCGACGACCAGTTGGGATGTGGCGTTGGGAATTCAGGCCGTGGTCAACGGCGGCGCGAACGTGGTCAATTTAAGTCTCGGCAGTGCCAGCGATAGTTCCATTTTGGATTCCGTGATTCAACAGGGAATCAGCGACGGCATCACTTTTTTCGCGTCGGCGGGTAATACGCCGGTCAACACGCCGACGTTTCCGGCGGCAATTCCGGGAGTGAACGACGTGACCGCGTTGAGTCTTCCCGGGCAAATCGCGTCGTATGCGAATTTTTGGGCGGGTGTGGATATGGCGTTGCCCGGCACGAGCATCGTTTATTTCGGCAGTCAGGCTTACGTCGTGCAAGGCACGTCGCCGGCGGCGGCTTACGCGACGGGCGTTTTCGCGGGGACGATGAACAGCAACTTTGGTTCTACCGCGCCGCAGATTATCTCCGCAATGCAACAGAAATTTCCCGTGCCGGGGAAGTGAAAATCAATGCGTTTTACAGCCGGTTTGCGCGAAGATGACGATGTAAGCAATCAAACCGATAATCAGCAGCCACGGTTTGCCGGCGACCAAAAGTAAAATTCCTGCACCGAGAATCAACCCAATCAGCAGATAAGTCAGAATCGCCAGATAAAATTTCATCGGCAACAAGTGTAATGTTTCCATTTCTGCGCGCAAGCGTGAGAATTATTGTTTTCCTTTCACCAAAGCATCCACCACCGCTGGATCGGCCAGCGTGGTCGTGTCGCCGATCTGATCGGTTTGATTTTCAGCAATCTTGCGCAAGATGCGGCGCATGATTTTGCCGGAGCGCGTTTTCGGCAATCCGGGCGCGAATTGGATTTTGTCGGGAACGGCAATCGCGCCGATTTCTTTGCGGACGTGATTCGCCAGTTCCTTTTTCAATTCGTCGTTTTCAACAATTCCGTCCTTCAACGTTACGAACGCATAAAGCGCCTGGCCTTTGATGTCGTGCGGCATCGGCGCGACGGCGGCTTCGGCAACTTTCGTGTGACTCACGAGCGCGCTCTCGACTTCCGCCGTGCCGATGCGATGGCCGGAAACATTTACGACGTCGTCCACGCGACCGAGCAACCAATAATCACCGTCATTGTCAACGCGGCAGCCGTCGCCGGAAAAATAAACATTTTTGAACGTCGTGAAATAGGTGTTCACAAAACGTTCGTGGTCGCCCCAAGTCGTGCGCATGATGCCCGGCCACGGTTTGGCGATGCACAATTTGCCGCCTTCATTTGGCGCGCATTTCGTTCCATCGTCGCGCAAAACAACCGGCTCGACGCCGAAGAAAGGCTTGTTCGCGCTGCCGGGTTTCAGCGTATGAACGCCGGGCAGGGGAGTAATCAAATGGCCGCCGGTTTCGGTTTGCCACCACGTGTCCACCACCGGACAACGTTCCTTGCCGATGATTTTGTGATACCAAATCCATGCTTCAGGATTGATGGGTTCGCCGACCGTTCCTAAAACGCGTAACGAACTCAAATCATGTTTCTCCGGCCATTCATTGCCGAGACGAATCAGCGCGCGAATGGCTGTCGGCGCGGTGTAAAATGAAGTGATTTTGAATTTCTCGACGATGTGCCAAAAACGTCCGGCGTCCGGCCACGTCGGGACGCCTTCAAACATCAGGCTCGTTGCGCCGTTGCAGAGCGGGCCGTAGACGACGTAGCTGTGTCCCGTGACCCAGCCGATGTCGGCGGTGCAGAAATAAATGTCGTCGTCGTGAATATCAAAAACGTATTTGTGCGTGAGCGCGTTCCAAAGCAGGTAACCGGCGGTGCTATGGACGACGCCCTTCGGTTTGCCGGTCGAACCGCTCGTGTAAAGGATGAACAGAAAATCTTCCGCGTTCATCTTTTCCGGCGGACAATCCGCAGAGGTATTTTTCATCAGGTCGTGATACCAAAGGTCACGTCCGTTCACAAAATTGCACGACGCGTCGTTGCGTTTCACGACGACAACTTTTTCGATGCTCGGCGTTTTTTGCAACGCGGCGTCGGCGATTTCTTTCAACGGAATCACTTTGCCGCCGCGCAGAGAAACGTTCGCCGTGATCAAAGTTTTGCATTGCGAATCATTGATGCGGTCGGACAGCGAATCCGCGCTGAAACCGCCGAACACGACGGAATGAATCGCGCCGATGCGCGCGCAGGCGAGCATGGCGACGGCGGCTTCGGGAATCATCGGTAGATAAATCGCCACGCGGTCGCCGCGTTTGACGCCGAGCGATTTGAGCACGTTGGCAAATTTGCAAACGTCTACATGCAATTCGCCATAAGTGATTTTTTTGACTTCATCCTCGTTGTCGCCCTGCCAGATAATAGCAATTTTATCGCGAATTTTGGTTTTAAGGTGGCGGTCGAGGCAGTTGACCGTGATGTTCAACTGGCCGTCTTCAAAAAATGTGTGCTCAATTTTTTTTGCGGCAGTGTCCCAAATAAATTTTCGCGCGACGGTTGGAAATTTGAACCACTCCAGAGTTTTTGCCTGTTCCAGCCAGAATTTTTCCGGCTCGCGGATGGAGCGTTGATACAGTTCGCTAAATTGTTCCGCGTTGAGCAGCGCGCGTTTAACAACTTCCGGTGACGGCGGAAATGTGCGGTTTTCGTGCAGCAACGAATCGGTGGAAATGGCTTTGTTCGTCATGGTTATCACGTGTGAGATATTTCCGCAAAATTGAAACGCGCTGTCAATGTCCGTCAACGCGCGGCAGATTCATTTTCATCACGGTGGATTGGCGGAGAGCCAGAATTGGATGTCCGGCGCTTGTGGATTTCGCGGGTCGAGTTTCAACACTTTCAGATATTCCTGCCGCGCGTGTTCCGGGTCGTTCAATTGTTGCGCGTAGATGTTGCCGAGGGCGAGATGGGCGCGCACTTCGTCCGGGTTTGCCGCGAGGACTTTTTTCAGTTCGTTCACGGCGTCGGTCACGTAGCCCGCCGCTTTGAGGGCGAGCGCAAAATTGAAACGCGCGTTGACGGAATCCGGTTGAATGGCGAGCGCTTTTTCGTAGGCCATGAGCGAGGATTGATAATTTTGCAGCCGATACGCGAGCACGCCGTAATTGTATTGCGCCTCGAACCAGCTTGGGTCGAGCGTCGCGGCTTGATGATAGGAATCCATGGCGCTGGGCCAACGTGAATCTATCTCCGCTTCCCGCGCCCGTGTGAAGGCGCGTTCAGCGGAGGCGCGGTCGCCCGGAGCCGGTTTGGCCGGCGAAGAATACAAATAGCGCGGAAACACCGGTGGGGCGGGCGGAAAAATTTTTACCGGCTTGGGCGCTGGTGTTGGCGTGACAGAACTGGAAGTTGCTGTTTGCGTTTCATTTTTGGAACCGGAACGGAACCAGTTCAATGGATTAAGGTGATTCGGCGCGCCGGAATTTTTATCCGCTGAACTTTTTGGTTCGGCTGAAGTTTCGGCGGAATCCGGCGTCGCGACGATTTGAGGCTGGGGTTGAACCTGCACGGTTTGATTTTGCGCCGGTCGGGTGGTTGAATCGGCGTTGCTGCGCGGACGTGTGGTGGTGGTCGTGGCGCGGCTTGTCGCTACTTGCGTTTTCGGCGGATTGGCGGGTGGCGTCGGTTCGGGGGTTGATGAATTGTCCGTCGCATTGTTGATGGATTGTTCCAAACCATTGGCGATGGCGTTGACAGCATCCCAATTTGCCGGACGCGGGATCAAAGCGAGATAAGCACGATAATTTGCCAGTGCGGTTTTATTGTCGTGCAAGTATTGCTGGTTGACGGTCGCGAGATTCAAAATGGCCGGAGCGTAACCGGCGTCGGCGCGAATCGCCGCCGCAAAAAATTGCGCCGCATCTTGTATCTGACCGCGTTTGACGCGCGCCAGTCCCAAACCGTTGAAGGCTTCGGGATTATTCGTGCTGAAATGCAGCGCAGTGCTGAAACTTTTTTCCGCCGATAAAATGTCGCCGGCCTGCAATTGCGCCGCGCCCAACTTCAGCCAGCCTTCCGGCGTGTTGCTGCGGCGCAGCGTGTAGGCGGTGAATTCGCTCTTTGCGTCGTCCGGTTTGTTTTGTTCCAACCATAAACAACCGAGATTGTAGTGCGCTTCCAACAAATCGCGGTCGAGTGTCAACGCGCGTTGGTAGGCGATAACAGCGTCGGACGGCTGGCCGTTATGTTGCAGCGCGACACCGTAATAATTCCACGCTTGTGCGTTCGTGGCCAAAAGGGAAGTGGCGGTTTTCAATTCCGCAACCGCCGCCGCATAATCGCCGCGGTCCAGATATTTTTTGCCTTTCAACAAAGCGCGCGGTCCGGGCGGCGTGCAACCGACAATCAAAATGCAGGCGAATAGCGCGAAAGAAGCGACTAAACCGCCGCGAATTCGATTTTTTTTGGCCAGCATCGGCGTTGGTGTTAGCATCCGCGCCCTGAAGTGTCAAGAAACGCGCTGATTCAATTTATATTTTTATCGCTGGCTTGGGCGAATCTGTCTACCCGCGCAGACGGTTTGTTTTCGCTTAATGCAACCAACGCCGCTTCCCGTGTCGTCGTGGTCGAAAATCCCGGCGTCATGTCCGATTTTGCGCCGGACGAAACCGTCGTGCAAACGATGATCAATCGCGGTATCACCAATCTGACCGGAAAATCGTCGGTTGCCGCCGCGTGGCTCAGTCTCGTTTCCACCAATGACACGGTTGGTGTCAAAGTTTTTTCCGCTGCCGGTGAAATCAGCGGCACGCGGCCGGCGGTCGTGGAAGCGGTCGTTCGCGGATTGCTTACCGCCGGTCTGTCCACAAATCACATCATCATCTGGGATAAACACGCCGACGATTTGCACGCCGCCAGATTTTTCAAGCTGGGACAACAACTCGGCGTTCGCGTCGCCGGCGCGCTGGAAACCGGCTATGACCCGACGAATTTTTACAATCCCGACACCGCCATCATCGGGCAACTGGTTTATGGCGATTTGGAATTCGGCAAAAAAGGCGAAGGCGTCGGACGCAAATCGTTTGTGACCAAAATCGTCAGCCGCGAAATCACGAAAATCATCAGCATCGCGCCGTTGCTCAATCAAAATCAAATCGGCACGAGCGGACATCTTTACAGTCTCGCGCTCGGCAGCGTGGACAACACGCTGCGTTTTGAGAACGACCCCGACCGTTTGGCCGTCGCCGTGCCGGAAATCTACGCGCTGCCACTGATTAGCGACCGCGTGGTACTCAACATCACCGACGCGCTCATCGGCCAATACGAAGGCGGCTCGTATGGATTGCTGCAATACTCGTGCGTGTTGAATCAACTCTGGTTCAGCCGTGACCCCGTTGCGCTCGACACGCTGGCCGTCAAGGAATTGACTCGCGAACGCCGCGCGCTCGCCGCACCGGAATTCAAACCTTACCTGCAAATTTATACGAACGCGGTTCTGCTTCAGCTTGGCGTGAACGACCCGGCGAAAATTCACGTGGAGAAAGCGCCTTGATTTAGCCTGCTGCCGCCGCATTTTTCCGCGCGGCTTTGCTGCGTTCCAATGCTTCCTTTTGCTGGGTGAGACATTCCGGGCAAATACCGTGCGTCGTCGGCGTGTCAAAACCTTGCTCCATGAAATCTTCCAGTTGAATCCAATTTCCCTTGTAATTGATGCGCCGGCACCATGAGCAGACCCGCAGGAAATCCTCCAATTCGCGGATGCGTTTCAGCAAATGTCGCGTCGAACTGCTTACCAACAGCCAAATTGCCAGAAACAAGAGCATTTCCAGCGTCGTCCGGCGATGCAACAGCACGAACGGATGATCGGAGAAAATCAGCGCCGGCAATTTAAGCAATTCATCCAGATAACCAATGGTGATGACGCACAGAAAACCGAGGTTCTGGTATAAAAGTATTTTCGATAATGGCGAATTCTTTTTCATAAACAAAAAAGGAAACAATTCGCGGGAAGCCCCAATCTTTCCGTCATCCGGCCGTTCCGCTGCCGGATGCGAAAATGATTCGCATGAAATGTGCCACGAAATTTTTCGGAGAAAATTTTGTGAAAATTTTTTTGAAATGTGCAAAACGCGGCGGAAATTTTTGTTCGCTCCGGCATTTCGCACGGCAAAAAAATTTTCCAAAAAATTTTGAACAAAAATCAGTCCATGAATGAGACAAATTATTGACACCAACGAGTGGCCAAATCATTTCTTCTGAAAAACCAGCCCGTCGTCCTTCGCCGTCACTTTGATTTTATCGCCCGGCTTGAACTCGCCTTCGAGCAGTTTCATGGAGAACGGATTGAGCAAATGTTCTTGCACCGCGCGTTTGAGCGGGCGCGCGCCGAATTGCGGGTCGTAACCTTCCTTTGCCAACAATTTTTTTGCCGACGCGTCCACATCCAGCGTCAGATTTTGTTGTTTGAGTCGTTTTTCTAATTTCGCGATTTGAATTTCGACAATTTTGGAAAGTTCCGCTTCGTCCAAACTTTGGAAAATAATCACGTCGTCCACGCGATTCAAAAATTCGGGACGAAAATGCCGTTTCAATTCCGCCATCACCTTGTCTTCCATTGTCTGGCGCGACGCCTTATCTGTTTTGCCGTCGAGGAAAAAATCCTGAATGATGGGCGAGCCGATGTTGCTCGTCATAATCACAATCGTATTTTTGAAATCCACCGTGCGGCCTTGTCCGTCCGTCAAACGTCCGTCGTCCAGCACTTGCAGCAGCACGTTGAAAACATCGGGATGCGCTTTTTCAATTTCGTCGAACAGCACGACGGAATACGGACGCCGCCGAACCGCCTCGCTCAACTGCCCGCCTTCATCGTAACCAACGTAGCCCGGCGGCGCGCCGATGAGCCGTTGCACGGAAAATTTTTCCATGTATTCGCTCATGTCAATTCGCACCATCGCGTTTTCGTCGTCGAACAAAAATTCCGCCAGCGCGCGCGCCGTTTCCGTTTTGCCCACGCCGGTCGGACCGAGAAAAATGAATGAGCCAATCGGACGATTCGGGTCTTGCAATCCGCTCCGCGCGCGGCGAACGGCGTCGGAAACCGCTTTGATGGCCGCGTGTTGGCCGATGACGCGCAGCGCCAAACGCTCTTCCATTTTCACGAGTTTTTGCCGCTCGCCTTCGAGCATCCGCGAAACCGGAATATGCGTCCACGACGCAACGACCCGCGCGATGTCTTCGTCGGTAACCTCTTGGCGTAGCAAAGAAGTGCGCGTCGTTTCGGCGGATTGTTTTTCAATCTTTACCAATTTCTTTTCCAAATCGGGAATTTTTCCGTATTGAATTTGCGCGGCCAAATTCAAGTCGCCTTTGCGTTGCGCCTGTTCCAGTTCAATTTTCGCCTGCTCCAGTTGCGATTGAACCACGCTCACCGCGTTCACCGCCGCTTTTTCATTTTGCCATTGCGCGGTCAAGGCTTTGGATTTTTCTTTCAAATCCGCCAGCTCCTTGTCGAGCCGTTTCAAACGCTCTTTGCTCGCGGAATCTTTTTCTTTCGCGAGCGAAGTCCGTTCAATTTCCAGTTGCAAAATTTGCCGGTCGAGTTGGTCAAGTTCCGTCGGCTTGGAATCCAATTCCATTTTGATGCGCGACGCCGCTTCGTCCACAAGGTCAATCGCTTTGTCCGGCAAAAATCGGTCCGTGATGTAGCGATGCGAAAGCGTCGCCGCCGCGACGAGCGCGGAATCCTGAATGCGAACGCCGTGATGCACTTCGTAGCGTTCCTTGAGTCCGCGCAAAATGGCAATCGTCGCTTCGACACTCGGCTCGGCGACTTGCACCGGCTGAAAACGGCGTTCGAGCGCAGGGTCTTTCTCGATGTATTTGCGATACTCGTCCAGTGTCGTCGCGCCCACGCAGCGCAATTCGCCACGCGCGAGTTGCGGCTTCATGATGTTCGCCGCGTCGTTCGAGCCTTCCGCCGCGCCCGCGCCGACGAGCGTGTGCAATTCGTCCACGAACAAAATGATTTTGCCCTCGCTCGCGACAATCTCCTTGAGAAACGCCTTGAGCCGGTCTTCAAATTCGCCGCGATACTTCGCGCCCGCAATCATCGCGCCCAAATCCATCGCGACGAGCTGTTTGTTTTTCAAACTTTCGGGAACGTCGCCAGAAACGATGCGCCGCGCCAAACCTTCCGCAATCGCCGTTTTACCGACGCCCGGTTCACCGATCAAAACCGGATTATTTTTCGTGCGACGCGTGAGCACTTGCATCACGCGGCGGATTTCTTCGTCGCGCCCAATGACCGGATCAATTTTTCCCTGACGCGCGAGCGCGGTCAAATCGCGTCCATATTTTTCCAACGCCTGAAATTTGGCTTCGGGATTTTGGTCGGTCACGCGTTGGTTGCCGCGCAATTCGGCGAGCGTTTTCAAAACCGCGTCGCGTTTCAAACCGTGCTTCGCAAAAATCTTTTTCAACGCCGAACCGCCGCTGTCCAGCAAACCCAAAAGCAAATGCTCCGTGCTGACATATTCGTCCTTGAGTTTTTTCGCTTCCGATTCCGCCGCGTCGAGCGACTTCCGCAAATCCGAACCAACGAACGGTTCGCCGCCTTGAACTTTGTGGCGACGCGAAAGTTCCGTTTCCAAATCCGTTTTCAGTTGTGCGACGCGCACGCCGACGCGCTCCAGCAAATCGGGAATCAAACTTTCTTCCTGTTGAATCAGCGCGAGCGCGAGATGCTCGCCGTCAATTTCCTGATGCGACAGTTCGCGCGCGATTTGTTGCGCCGCTTGCAAGGCTTCCGATGATTTCTGCGTCAATTTTTCCGGTTGCATGACGATTGGATTTTAACGCAAAGTCGCAATGACGCAACGCTGCGAAATGCTTTGACCGAAACGAATACTTTGCTACATTTTCAATAGTTCAAAAGGCAAGCCATGAAATCCGTTCAGTTCATGCTTCTGACCATCGCCGTTCTTGGCGGTTGGCTGGTCAATGCCGATTCCGTGTCCGCTCAAACTTGGACGCAAACCAGCGCACCAAACATTTCTTGGCAGGCAATCGCTTCTTCTGCTGATGGAGTCAAATTGGTGGCGGTGAAACCTTACATACCAGCTATTTATACTTCGACCAACTCTGGAACTTCTTGGATTTCAAACAATGCCCCGTCAATAGAGTGGTGGTCTGTGGCTTCATCCGCCGATGGCACTCATTTGATTGCCGCAGCGTCGTATGACCTAAATGGAATTTACACTTCGACCAATTCAGGAGCTACATGGGTGTCCAATAATGTTCCTCGCAACGCCTGGTTTTCCGTTGTTTCCTCGGCCGACGGAACTAAATTGATAGCCGTAGCCGGTGGCGGACAGCTCATTGGCCCAATCTATACCTCGTCAGATTCTGGCGTGACGTGGACATCCAATAATCTGGCCGTTGACCATTGGTATTCGGTTGCCTGTTCAGCAGATGGAAGCAAGTTAGTGGCTGGAGATACCTCCGGCAAAATTTTTACTTCGACAGATTCAGGAATCACTTGGACACAGCCAAGCTCTTTAAGTGGAGTTGTTTATTCGCTGGCTTCTTCGGTAGATGGAAGCAGGCTCATTGCCGGGTGTTCGGTAAGCGGAGTCGGCATTGTCTATACTTCGATGGATTCAGGAAATAGTTGGGTGTCAAACAACTTGTCTTTAGGCAATAGCGGATTGTTATCTGTCAGTTCTTCGGCGGACGGAACAAAATTGGTGGTAGCCTCGCAAACCAAAGGAATTTATTCTTCGATAGATTCGGGGGCGACTTGGATTTCAGACAATGCGCCAAATCAGGTTTGGGAAGCCGTTGCTTCATCGGCGGACGAAAATAGATTGGCCGTATGCACAGTGAAGAGTTCTCCCGGCGGCATTTGGATTTCACAAACCACGCCCACACCTCAGTTAAATATCGCGCCCACAGATTCCAACCTCAAACTTTCGTGGCTCGTGCCTTCAACCAATTTTGTTCTGCAACAAAGCTCTGATTTGTCCAGTTGGTCGGACGTGACAAACCCGCCCGCGCTCAATCTCGCCAACCTGCAAGATGAAGTCGTTCTCTCGCCAACCAACAGCGGCGGCTTTTATCGTCTTGAAAGCCGCTGAAATAATTCCGCGCCTTTGCGTCTTTGCGTTAAAACAATTTTCGTTTAATTTGCGCGCATGAAATATCGCACTCTCGGTCGAACCGGCTGGAAAATTTCCGAAATCAGTTTTGGCGCATGAGCCATCGGCACGCCGACGCGTTCCAGCAAATCGGGAATCAAACTTTCTTCCTGTTGAATCAGCGCGAGCGCGAGACGCTCGCCGTCAATTTCCTGATGCGACAGTTCGCGGGCGATTTGTTGCGCCGCCTGCAAGGGCTTCCGATGATTTCTGCGTCAATTTTCCGGTTGCATGGCCTGAATTTAGCACAAAGACGCAAAGACGCGAAATTTAACACCCACTCGCCCGCGGGCATTTGCGTTTGTGAGACGGTTGTGCTAAAATCCTCCTGCATTTTCGCAAAATGTGTTTCAAAATCAAAGCGAGGGTTTTTAAATCAAAAATGATCATGGCGTTTTTGGCCATGAGTTTTTTCGTTTCGATTCGAGTCCGGGCTGTTACCAATGATTTTTACACCACTTTGGCGGGAACGTTGTTAAGCGTGCCGGCGCCGGGCGTTCTCACCAACGACGGCACGGGAAGTTTGTCCGCCATTTTGACCGCTGCGCCTGCGAACGGCACGGCGTTCTTGAACACAAATGGGTCCTTCACTTACACGCCGGCCACCAATTTCAACGGCATGGACGGTTTCGCTTATGTCGTGACGAACGCCGTCAAAGGGACTTCCGCTGTGGCTGCCGCGGACATCATGGTGTCGTCGCGCGGCGAGGCTTTTTACGACAATTTTTGGAGGCCGACGAATAGCGGCCCGATTTTTCCCTACACACAGGTGTCCGACAAAAAATTTGTGCAGGGCACTTGGGGCATCAGCAACGGTTTGATGAACGGGTCGAGTCCGGCCGACACTTATGGTTATCTGTATTACGAAAATTCAAAGTGGTCGAACTATTCGGTTCAGGCGCAGGTGCAATTTTCTTCCATCTCGGCGGCCAGCGCGGGGATTTTCGGGCGGCTGAATCCGACGAACGGCGCGCATTATGCCGTTTGGATTTATCCCGAAGATTCCACCGAACAATACTCGCCGGAAAAT
>DASZXB010000099.1:0-10602 GCA_035546095.1 Verrucomicrobiia bacterium
CGTCAGGGGCATCGCTGCGTAGCCATGTGCGGAAGAGATAAGCGCTGAAAGCATCTAAGTGCCAAGCTCCTCCCAAGATAATGTTTCCCGGAGCGCAAGCTCCCTAAAGACCACGGGCAGACCACCCGTTTGATAGGCCAGAAATGCAAGCACCGCGAGGTGTTCAGTTGACTGGTACTAATCGGTCGTGCGGCTTGATTGCTTTTTTTCTTAATTGAAAATAGCAAATTTCAACTCGCGAATTGAATAACCTATTTATTCCTCCCCTGTGTGTAGTTTTCAGAGAATCGCCGAATCGCTTCGGAAACGATCTTTTAAATAAAAGTTTCGCACGGCAAAATCGTGCAAGCGTTTTGGTGGCATTACCGCGGTGGTCCGACCCGTTCCCATTCCGAACACGGCCGTCAAACACTGCATGGCCGATGGTAGTGGTTTTATAGATTCCGCGAGAGTAGGTAGCCGCCAGTCTTTCAAAAATAAAGCCGGAGAAATATCTCTCCGGCTTTTTTGTTTTCAGCACCTGCTTATTTCACATCCCAAACGCAACTATCGCTTAAACTCTTTCCGTTGCTGGTGGCTCTGGCTTCGATGTGATTTTCACCCTGTTTCAATCCGACCTTTTTCCAGATGAAAACGCAATTGTTACTGTGTGTGTTTTTGCCTTGCGAAACGCCGTTGAGTAATAATTCCACCTCCTTGGCATTCGAATAAATCTTCACGTCTGTCACCGCGCTGGTTCGTTCCGTGAACCGGCGGCTGGTAATGTAAAGCACCGGTTCGTCCGACCAATTGGCTTTGTAAAAATAAAATGCGTCCTTTTTGATTTTGCGGTCATAAGTCACCAAACCTTTGTCGTTGCGACCGGGGACAGCGCCTTCATGCCGCGTGCTGACGGCGAAATCGAACATATTCCAGAGAAAAGTGCCCCAGATAAATGGCCGTGTCTTCATCGCTGCCCACGCGGCTTCGTGGACTTCGTTCTGCCATTCTTCGGGATGCCATTGGCCGGTCGGTTCCGGCGGTTTTGGATTTTGTTCGTGCTGTTCCACGTTTGCGCCTGCGCCGTATTCGCTCACGCAAAATCCACCCGAACGGCTGGTGTAACGGTATTTGTCCAGCAATTTGCCAAAATCATCCTTCGTTCCCCAGCCGGAATACCAGCCCGGATAAATGTTCCAGCCGAGCAAGTCGGGAATTTTATTCATCTGCGGATATTTGTCGGTGCAAGTCGCGCCGATGGTCGGACGCGTTGGGTCTTCGCTGTGCGCGATGTTGTTCATGTCCTGCAATTCACGATGCGGATCGGGCGTGCTCCGCAGTCCGATTTCATTGAACAAACTCCACGTGAAAATCGAGGGATGATTGATATTTTGCCGGATGAGATCGAGCAATTGATTGCGCGACACTTCTTCAAATTGTTCCGACGGATTGATTTCATTCACCTGCGGGATTTCCGCCCAGACCAAAATACCGGCTTTGTCGCACAGGCTGTAAAAATAATCGCTGTGTTCGTAATGCGCGCAACGGACGACATTCGCGCTGAGTTCTTTGATGAGCGCCACGTCGTCGTCCATATCTGCCTCCGAAATTGCCCAACCTTTGTTAAAACGGTCTTGATGCCGATCCACACCGTGCAACGGATACGATTTGCCGTTCAGAAAAAATCCTTTGTCCGGATCAACGCGATAAAAGCGTAAGCCCAAAGGTTGTTCGACGGAATCCACCACTCCGTTGGTTGAACGTAATTCGACGACCGCTTTGTAAAGATATGGATCTGCTCGGCCATTCCACAAACGCGGTTTTGCCAGCGTGATTTGCAATGGATAAGGCACGCTCGTGTTGGGCGCGAGGACGACCGATTGTTTATTGCTCGTGACCAGAAATCCGTTTGCGTCCAGGACGCTCGCGACCAGCGTCAGTTCCTTTTTTTGTTTTGAACCGTTGGAGATTTCCGCCGTCACATCCAACACCGCCTGCTTTTTGCTGACGCTCGTCTGCAGCCACGCGACGCCCGGCGACGCGTGATCCGTTAGCGTGAAATTTTGTTCGCCGGTCACGATCAAATGCACCGGACGATAAATGCCGCCGTAAACGGAAAAATCTCCGCTCAACGGCGCGATGTCCGGCTGCCATGCATTGTTCACGCGCACCGCAAGCAGATTAGTGCCGGTCGTGGACAGATTGGTCGTGATCTCAAAACAGAATGCGCCAAACCCGCCGAGATGTTCGCCGATAAATTTTCCGTCCAAAAAAACGTCAGCCACCAAACTCGCCGCCTCAAACCGTAAAAAATAGCGTTTGCCCGGTTCCGGCGCGCCGATGTTCAACGCGTGCCGATACCAGCCCGGCCCGCGATAAAAATCTTTTCCCTGTTGCGCTTCTTCCCAGCCCCAATTGTGGGGAATTGAAACCGCCTGCCAATCGCTATCAATGAAATCCGTTTTTTCTGCGCCGGAAATATCCCCCGATTTGAATTTCCAATCTGAATTCAACAACGTGTCTTCACGGGCGAAAAGATTGAAAGAAAGGATAAATGCGAAAAATAAAATCGAAATGCGGCGCATGAACGCATTGTGCCGGAAATCAAACCGGCGGCAAGCGCAACGTCGAATCCAACGGTTGCACGTCCGGCAGTTCTTTCGCTGAATCCGCACCGCCGAGTTCCGCGAGTCGTTCACCACTCGGTTTCACCATGCGTTCGTAACTGCCGACAGCGTCATTGAAAGCCGAGTTAGCGCGGTCAAGTCCGGCGCGAATCTTCTCAAAATGTTCCGTGAACTTCACGACGCGCGCATAAAATTCCTGCGCCGCTTCCGCGATTTTTTGCGCGTTTTCCGTTTGCGCGTGCTGTTGCCAGCTCACGCTGACGGAACGCAACAACGCAATCACCGACGCCGGTGTTGCGAGCAAAATCCGTTTTTCCGCCGCCCAAACAATCAAATCATGATCGCCTTCGAGTGCCGCACTAAACAATGATTCCGCTGGCACGAACAGCACGACATAATCGAGCGAATTGGAAAATTGTCCGGGATAATTTTTGTCCGCCAGCGCGCGGATGGTTTCGCGCATTTTTTTAGCGTGAGTTGCGAATGCTTCCGCGCGTTTAATTGGTTCGGCTGATTCCAGCGCGTTCAGAAAATCGAAATCAGGAACTTTCGCGTCCACGATGATGACGCGTTCGCCCGGCAATTTCACGATCAAATCGGGACGATTCTCGCCCGCCTGCGTTTGTTCCGTAAAATCGCAATGCGCGCTCATGCCTGCCGCTTCGACCACGCGCCGTAACGTTTCTTCGCCCCATTTGCCGCGTGCTTGATTCGATTTCAGAACGGAACGGAACTGCGCTGTTTCCGCCGCGAGCGTTTGGCTCGATTGCGACAATAATTCCAATTGTTTTTTGACTTCGCCAAGCGTGGACGATTGCGTCGCTTCACTTTGTTGCAAGCGGTTTTGGTAGGTTTCTAATTGCTGCTTCAACGGTTCGACGAGGACTTTGATGGATTCCTGCCGTTGCGCCAAGTCGCCTTTCGCGGCTTCCTGAAATTTGCCGAAACTTTGTTCTGCTAATCGCAAGAATTCCGGCGCGGATTGTTTCAACGCATCCGCGCTCAATGCTTTGAACGTTTCGCGCAAATCCGCGAGCGCTTTTTCCTGCAACAATTTCTGCTCGGCCAATAATTTTTCCGCCGCGACAGATTTTGCCTCCGCTGTTGCGCGAGCATTGCTTGTTTCTGAAATTTGTCCGCGCAATTTTTCCAGTTCGGATTCGCGTTGGGAAATTTGCTGGCGCAACTCATTTTCCAGCCGCGCGTCGGAATTTTTACCGCTCGATTTGAGCCAGTGCAAAAAATATCCAATCGCCGCGCCGAACAGCAGCGCGATTAAAAGTTGGATTCCGACTGGCATTTTTAACGCAAGGATTTTGCCACAGAGACACAGAGCCGCAGAGGAAAACTTTTCAAACTCTGCGACTCTGTGGCTAAAAATTTCTGCAAATCAAAAATGCACGACAACTTCAATCTCCACGTTCGCGCCTTTGGGCAGTGCGGCGACTTGAATGGTCGAGCGCGCTGGAAAATTTTCCGTAAAATACTTCGCGTAAATCTCGTTCATGCCCGCGAAATCCGCGAGGTTCGTCAAAAACACCGTAGATTTCACGACGTTGGCGAAGGTCAATTTCTGGTCGTCCAAAATGGCTTTGACATTTTGCAGCACGCGCTCGGTTTGCGCCTTGATGTCGCCGGCAATCAGATTGCCGTCTTTCGGGTCAATCGGGATTTGGCCGGCGCAAAAGAGCAGGTCGCCGACGCGCACGGCATGATTGTAAGGGCCGACGGCGGCGGGTGAATTTGCGGGTTTGATGATTTGTTTCGTTGCCATAGTTCAGCACAAATTGAACCGAAAATTTTGAAGCAACGAAAGGGAAATTGTTTTAGCCACAGATGAACACAGATTTACACAGGTGGGAACGTTGTGAGGAGATTACGAAGAAAATTTGCAGCCTATCTAGGTATTAGGCATCGTCATCGTCTCGCCAACTTTCTCTTTCTAACAACGCCTAAAATGAATGCTACAACAAGCGGCGTAAAAACTGCCAGTAAGATGTCGGCCTGCAAAAGCCGCGACTGAAAATCCCACGGCCAAAGCCGATATGCCAGCCAAACAAATGGCAATGAAGTCGCAAGACAAAGCAGCGTAAGCCAAATCACTCGCCCAAATCTAAAACCGTCTCGGTGACTCCGAGTGCCAAACCAAGCAACCGCCAAAACGATGGCAAGCTGCACCGTGCAGAAGAATGCCACTCGCGGGAAACTCATGTCCAAAATTGCTGCATCTGTTTGCATGGTCACGATGCCTAACAGTTGATAGATATTAGATTCTGTGGTCTATCATTTAACCACGGTGGGAACTTGCGCTTGTGGCAAGACCTTGTCCAGCATAATTTTCACCTGAAAGTGCAGGACGACTTCTTTCCAGCAAAGGCGGCAACAAAGGCTGCAAATTCAATTTCAGGCTGCATTTGGATAGATGGAGCGTTTCGATTGCAACGACTGGATTGTGTTCGTTAAATCCATGCGCTTTGTGGCTCGACATCGGTTTTGAACCGTTCGACACTTTGGTTATCCAATCTTAATCGGGTATTACCATGAAAAGTGGATTTCTTCTGACGGGCTTGCTCGTGCTGGGCGCGGCGGGCGGCGGTTATTGGTTCGGGCAACAACATGCGTCACAATCTTCCGTGCAAACGCCCGCGTCATTGATAACAACAGGCAAGCCGGCGACAACATTACCGCCGATTCACGCCGCACCCGAGGCAAAGAAAAATTCCAAGGGCGATAAGCTTTCCATCGCGGAGATTGAAGCCAAGTTGCTCGAATGGAGCAAAAATCCTCAATTGGGATTTGGATTTCAGGGGCAGAGGGATTTCATGAACATGATGGCGAACATTGATGCGGCGGATGTGCCGGAGTTGCTCGCGTTCGTGGATAAAAATCTGCCGCGCAATTCGCGCTGGAGCGTGCGTTATCAATTGCTGGGAAACTGGGCGGCGACGGATGTGAACGCGGCGATGGCTTACGCGAATTCATTGAGCAATCGTGACGAGCGGAATAATGCCATCGGCATCGTGGCCGGCGCGTGGGCGGGCAAAGACCCGCAAGCGGTGGCGGATTGGGTGAGGCAGCTTCCGCGCGGCCAGTTGCGCGATCAGGTTTTGAATTCGGTGATCAATGTGATGGCGGGCAAAGACCCGCAGTCGGCGTTGGACTTGGAAAAGGAATTGAGCAGTTCAAGTTCGCGCCGTTTTGGGTTCGGATTTTCGTATCAGATTTTTTCGCAATGGGCGAACAAAGACCCGCAAACTGCCGCCGCCAAGGCCGCCGAGTTGACTTCCGTGCAGGAACGGTCGCAGGCGTATCAAGCCATCGCGTCCGCATGGGCGGCGAGCAATCCGCAGGCGGCGATGGATTGGGCAAATTCACTGGCGAATGGCAATGACAAGCGTAATGCCGTCAATTCCATTTTGTCCACCTGGGCGCAGAGCGATGTTTCGGGTGCGATGGATTACGTGAAACAGATGCCGGACGGCCAGCCCAAGCAGCAGGCGTTGAGCAGCATCAGCCAGCAATGGGCGCAGCAAGACCCGCAAGCGGCGATGGATTTTGTGAATTCGCTTCCGGCGGGCAAAAACAAAACCGATTTGATGGGCAGCATCATCAACGGCTGGATTAATTCCGACCCGGACGCGGCGATCAAATTTGTGCAGGACATGCCCACAGGCACGGAACGCAATAAAATTTTGCAGAATGTCATCGGCCAGATTGCGTGGCAGGACCCGCAATCGGCGGTGAAACTTGCGGCGTTGATGCCGCCGGGCAATCAACAGATGTGGGTTGCCAGCCAGTTGGCCAACAGCCTTTCGCAAACCGACCCGCAGGCGGCGATGGACTGGATTAAATCACTGCCGGAAGGCAACGCCAAGAATAACGCGTTGCAAAGCGCGGGCTGGCAATTGGCGCAGAATGACCCCAAAGCGGCGGCGGATTTTGCCGATTCATTGCCGCCGGGTCAGGCGCGTGACCAGTTCATCAGCAGTGTCGCGGGTCAATGGGCGCAGTCGGATGTGACCGCTGCGTTGGCGTGGGCGCAAAATCTTCCCGACGGTCAGGCCAAGCAAAATGCCTTGAGCACCGTGAGCATGAATTGGGCGCAGCAGGACCCGCAGGCGGCATTGCAATTCGCGCAGACGATGCCATCGGGCAGCCAGCAAAACAGTTTCATGCAGAACGCCGCACAGCAGTGGGCGCAGAATGACCCCGCCGCTGCGCAGGCGATGATGCAAAATCTGCCGGATGGCGACGCGAAGAATTCTTTTTTACAAGGCATGGTTTCCGGTATGGCGCAAAATGATCCGCAGGCGGCGGCCAAATACGTCGCAAATCTTCCTGCCGGCACCGCGCAAAATCAAGCCGCCATGTCGGTCGTCAGCCAGTGGACACAATCCGATCCGCAAGCAGCGGCGGATTGGGTGTCGGGCTTCAGCGGCGATTCGCGGCAGCAGGCGTTCAGTTCTGTCATCCAGCAATGGTCGCAAAATGATCCGACCGCTGCCGGGCAATGGCTGGCTTCGTTGCCGGACGACAATGCCAAGCAAAGCGCCGTGCAAAGTTACGTGAACAATCTTTCGTGGCAATATCCCGATCTTGCCGCACCATTTGCGGAAACTTTGAGTGACCCGAACCAGCGCAACAACGCCATTCAAAATATCGCGCGCAATTGGCTGCGCACCGACCCGACCGACGCGACCAAATGGCTGGAAGGCACAACACTGCCGGACAACCAGAAGCAAATGCTTTTGAGCAGTGTCAAAAAATAGAGAGTTGGAAAAGTGTTTGTTGTAGGGTCGCGAAGAAAGTCACTCGTCGAATCAAATGCAATCTATCAAAGTCTGTTTATGGATAATGGCTATCTTTCCAATCTTCGCTGTCTAAATGCTCATCAAATTTATCTCTCGGAAAAAAACTGTCGTAATCATATGCTTTCGGCGACATATAAGTCCTCCAACTTGCTTCTGAAATCTTTGTCGGCGGACTATCCCAAGGTCTTGCGGCGGTGTTCTGTGTATCGAAACTCCTACATCCGTTCAGTAGAATCGGGCAAGCGATCACCACTACGAAACGTCCGGTTTTGTAGATTAGGTCTTGCATACAAAGCAACCTAACAGTTATTCGGCCAAACGTGGGTTTGGGTTAATTGGACTCATAGCTTGAATTTAACTGGTTTTTGAATCAAATCAAATTTGTCGTTTGGTCTAGTTTTATGTCGTGGTTTTATCTTCCAAAGTCCGGTGTGTCGGATTGGTTCATCCTCAATCCCCAAGTTGAAGTTGCCAGAGCAGTGCCGGGAGATGATGCGGTTCAAAAATTTGACGGCAGAGGTTCAGAGGTATTTCGCCAAGATGGGACTCAATGCTGTCACCGTTTTCTTCGGCCAGAATTTTTTATCGGTCATAATCGCGCTTTTCAGCGCGGAGTGACACGGCCAATTTGGTTTGGTGGGAATTTTTGAAATTGCGGCGGCGACAATCTTTTTCGCAGTTTCGGCGTTGCGATTCAGATTTTGCAAAATCATTTCGAGCGTAACGTGCTCGTCTTCCTTCCAGCAATCGTAATCGGTGGCCATCGCCATTGTGGCGTAGGCGATTTCGGCTTCGCGCGCGCATTTGGCTTCGCCGAGATTGGTCATGCCAATCACATCGTAACCGGCGCGGTGATTCGCCAACGATTCAGCGCGGGTGCTGAACGCCGGGCCTTCCATGCAAACGTAAGTGCCACCGTCGTGCGCGGTCACTTTTTGTTCGCGCGCGGTTTGCAAAATGATTTGCCGCAATTCTTCGCTGACCGGACTGGAAAAAGCGACGTGCGTGACGATTCCATTTCCAAAAAAAGTGTGATTGGCCGATTGCTTGGTGCGGTCGAGAAATTGGTCAATGACGACGACGTCGCGCGGTTTATATTTTTCCTGCAACGAACCGACGGCGCTGACGCTGATAATCCATTGCACGCCGAGTTTTTTCATCGCCCAGATGTTCGCGCGATGGTTAAGTTCGCTCGGCAAAATTTTGTGTCCGCGTGCATGGCGGGCGAGAAAGACGACATCGCGTCCGGCGAATTTGCCGCTGAGAAAAGCGTCAGACGGATTGCCGAAGGGCGTTTTGACTTTCACCCATTTTTGCTGGGTAAGCCCTTCGATGTTGTAAAGTCCGGTGCCGCCGATGATGCCGATGCGATATTTCTCCATGCGCTATTTATAACAACGGTGCGCAGAAATGTCGCCAACGATTTTCCCCGCTGGCGTTCATGGTTGAAATCGTTATCATGCTGGCATGGAATTATTTCATCGCATTTTGAAAACAGCCGTCGAAGGCCATGCTTCGGACATTCATTTGAAGATCGCCACGCCCGTGATTTTTCGCATCAACCGTGAACTCATCGCCGTTGAATCGCCATATCCGACCATCGAATGGATGAATAAAATTGTCGAAGGCATCACGCCGGCTCATTTGAAAAAACGGCTCGATGAGGAGCGCGAAATTGATTTTTCCTATTACATTCCTGAAATCGGACGTTTCCGTACCAATCTTTTTCAGCAGCGCGGCCAATGGTGTCTGGCGATGCGTTACGTCAAAACGAACGTGCCGAGTTTCGAGGAATTGGGACTGCTGCCGCAGATAAAAAAGATTGCGGAATCGCCGCGCGGCATCGTATTGGTCGCCGGTTCAACCGGTTCGGGAAAATCCACGACGCTGGCGGCGATGATTGAACACCTCAACAGCAATTTCAAAAAGCACATCGTGACGCTCGAAGACCCGATTGAATTTGTGTTTGAAGACAATCAATCAGTAATCGAGCAACGCGAAGTGGGACTTGACACGTTGTCGTTTCATCACGCGCTCAAACACGTATTGCGTCAAGACCCGGACATCATCATGGTCGGTGAAATGCGCGACGACATCAGTTTCTCGGCGGCCATGAGCGCGGCGGACACCGGGCATTTGGTTTTATCCACGTTGCACACGAACACGGCGGCGCAATCCATCAATCGTATTTTGGATTTCTTCAAGGCGGAAGAACGTGAACAAATCCGCCGGCAAATCGCCGGCACGTTGCGCGGCGTGATTTGTCAGCGCATGGTGGGGACGGTGGACAACAAGGTGACTCCGGCGCTGGAAATTTTGTTGAACACGCCGTTGGTCAAAAAAATGCTCGAAGAAAACCGGCTCGATAAATTGCCGGCGGCGATTGAAACGAGCACGGACGACGGGATGATCAGTTTCAATCAATCGTTGTTCAATCTGGT
The DNA here is from genome assembly GCA_035546095.1 of Verrucomicrobiia bacterium. Classification (GTDB taxonomy): domain Bacteria; phylum Verrucomicrobiota; class Verrucomicrobiia; order Limisphaerales; family UBA11358; genus UBA11358. Next base: position 9,859 of record DASZXB010000099.1, read on the forward strand.
CAAAGCCGGTCGCGTGACGGAAAAAGAGGCGTTGGCGAAAGCCACGAACCCGCAAGCGTTGGAAATGAATTTCAAAGGCATCTTTCTCGACGAAGGCCGCCGTATCATTAGCTAATCATTTTTGCGAAAAATTTGGAGAAACGGTTGTTGACATAAAAACGACTGGAGCTATCGTTCATTTCAATGTGGGTTTCCAAGAAATCGGATTATGCGTTGCGTGCCTTGTTCACGCTGGTGGAACATTTTGGCGGCGCGCCGATTCCCATTCGTGAGCTGGCCCGGCGCAACGACGTGCCGAAACGTTTTTTGGAGCAGATCATGCTCGATTTGAAGGCGCAAAATTGGGTAGACAGCGTGGCCGGAATCCGCGGCGGTTATGTGCTGGCCAAGAAGCCGGAGAAAATCACGATGGGGGAAGTTGTCCGCCATTTCGACGGAATTTTGGCTCCCATCAATTGTGTTTCCGTGAATGCCTACGAACGCTGCTCGCAGGAACCGGTCTGCAAATTCCGGCGGGTTTTTTTGGACGCACGAAATTACGTCGCCAATCTGATGGACAAGGCGACACTGGCCGAAGTCGTCAAAGGAGCGCCGGTGACACAGCGTGAGATTTCTTCTGGATTTACCGGCGGGGAAGGCATTTAGAAAAAATTTCAAAAAAGCGGTTGACAGGGGATTTAATTTGTGGAAAATAACGACAAAACAAGTCGTTATTAGAAATTGATGAGCACAACGCAAAACCAT
>DASZXB010000100.1:0-14951 GCA_035546095.1 Verrucomicrobiia bacterium
CCGGCGGAACCTTTGTTGGCGGTGGCGCAGGCGCGCGACGGAATCGTGGAAGCGATGGAATGGAAACCGGAAGCGCGGCGGAAAAGTCCGTTTTTGTTGAGCGTGCAGTTTCATCCCGAACGACTGACGGAGCGCCATGCCGCACACCGCGCGATTTTCAGCCGTTTCATTCAAGCCTGCCGACCGAAGCCAAAATCATGAAAGCCAAAGTTCTCATCGTGGACGACGAAGCGGATGTGCGCGGTTTGCTCGCCGCGGTGCTCGATAATTTTTACGACATCGCCGAAGCCGGCAGCGCGGCGGAATTGCAAAAAAGTTATTCGCGGGAACAGCCCGACGTCATTTTGCTCGACGTGAAATTGCCGGACGCCCACGGCCTCGACCTCTTGCCGCAAATCAAAAAACGCTGGCCGGAAACCGAAGTGATTGTCTTGAGCGGACACGGCACGATTACGATGGCCGTCGAAGCCGGACGGCGCGGCGCGTATAATTTCCTTTCCAAACCGTTTGAGAACGAAAAATTGCTTGCCGACGTCAAATGCGCCATCGAACGCAAGGAGCAGACCGAGGAAAATTCCACGCTCCGGCGCGCGCTCGAAACCATGAGCGGCGCGGCCTCGCCCGTTTTCCGCAGTTCGGCCATGCAGGATGTCGTCCGCACCGTCGAGCGCATCGCGCCCAACGACGTGACCGTTTTGGTCACCGGCGAAAGCGGTTCCGGCAAGGAAGTCATTGCCGACCTCGTCCACGCCTTGAGTCCGCGCAGCAAGAACAAAATCATCAAAATCAATTGCGCCGCCCTGCCGCGTGAATTGATTGAGAGCGAACTGTTCGGTGCGAAAAAAGGTTCCTACACCGGCGCGCATTCCGACCGCGAAGGACTTTTCCGTCAGGCCGAAGGCGGCACGCTGTTTCTCGATGAAATTTCCGAGATGCCCATTGACACCCAGAGCAAATTGTTGCGCGTGTTGCAGGATCAGGAAGTGCGCCCCATTGGCGGCAGCGTCAGTTACAAGACCAATTGTCGCATCGTCGCCGCCACCAATCGCAAACCCGAAGAAGCCATCAAGGACGGCAAGATGCGCGAAGATTTGTATTACCGCATCAGCGCCATTTCCGTTCATCTGCCGCCGCTGCGCGAACGCCGCGACGACATCATGCCGCTGGCCAACGCCTTTCTGAAACGCTTCGCCGCGCAGGCCAACCGCGTCATTCGCGGCTTTCAACCCGAAGCTATTGACCGGCTCACGGCGTTCGATTGGCCGGGCAACATCCGCCAATTGCAGAACGAAGTCCAGCGTGCCGTGCTCTTGAGCGAAGGCGAATACGTCAGCGCCGCCGACCTCTCCATCACGAACGTCAAGACCGGCCCCAGCGACGGCAACGATACGAACTTTACTCTGCTTGAAGGCGTCGAACGCAACGCCATCATCCAAACGCTCAAGGAAACCGACGGCAACAAACTCGAAACCGCCAAACGCCTCGGTATCGGCAGACAGACGCTTTACAACAAAATTAAGGCTTACGGGATTGAAGTGTGATGCAATGAACCGATGGAATTGGAACAAAATTCTTTCGGGATTCGTGTGGTTAATTTATTTAGTCGTTGCGTATGTGTATGGCGGAATAGAGTCAGCGGGTAAAATCGGTATTCCATTGATTTGCCCATTGTTTTGTATTTGGTTTGCCGAGGCGATGGGTAATTATATTGGTCCAACAACAAGTGCTTCCATTACAGAACGCTCGCCAGCTTGGGCAGTTTGTCTTTTTGGATGGGTACTTTTGCTTTTGCCGGCAATTGCGGTAATAATTGGCATTGTCAGCCTCAAGTGAGTAAAATCATTTGGCAAATTTCCCCAATTCTTCTCTTAACATTTTCGCCAGCGGACGAATTGTCTTTTCGCTGAATTCAAAATGACAACCGGCGGCAGAAAATAATTCCGGCAGCGGACGCGAGCCGCCGAATTCCAGCGATTTCTTGTAATCATTCAACGCGCGCGCCTTGTCGCGTTTGGAATTTGCCCAGACCTGCAATGCGCCGAGTTGCGCGATGCCGTATTCAATGTAATAAAACGGATGCAGAAAAATGTGCAATTGCCGGTGCCACAGATTCGCGCGCGCATTTTCAAAGCCGCTCCAGTCAACGTCGCCGCCGAAACGATTCATCAAATCCAGCCACGCCTTGCGCCGTTCTTCGCGCGCGTGATTTTCGTGCGTGTAAATCCAATGCTGAAATGCGTCCACCGTCGCAATCCACGGAAACACGCCGACCACGCCTTCAAGATGCACGCGGCGCGCGCGATTCGCGTCGTCGTTGGAATAAAATTCCTCGATGAATTCGTTGCCGAGCAATTCCATGCTCATCGAAGCGACCTCGCAAAATTCAATCGGCGCGCTGCGATACGGATACAAATCCTCGGCGCGCGTCGCGAGCGCGTGAAAAGCGTGGCCGGCTTCGTGCAAAATCGTCTCCACGTCGCGCTGCAAGCCGACGGCGTTCATGAAGATGAACGGCAGTCGCGATTCCGAAAGCGTGGATTGATAACCGCCGGGCGCTTTACCTTTGCGATTATCCAAATCCAACAGACGCAAATCGTCCATCTGCTTGAAACCGCGCGCGAGTTCGCCGTCAAGCGAATCGAAAATCTTTTGCGTGCGCGCAACCATTTCGCCGACTTGTTGAAATGGTTTGAGCGGCGGACGATTCAACGGGTCAACCGATAAGTCCCATGGACGCAATGTTTCCAATTTCAATTGCGCGCGACGTTGCGCGTGCAATTCGCGGACAATCGGCATGATTTCCTTTTCCGTCGCGTCGTGAAATTTTTTGCAATCGTCCGGCGTGTAATCGAATCGGCCAAGCCGTCGAAAAGCATAATCGCGATAATTTTCAAAGCCGGCATTTTTGGCGATTTGCTGGCGCACTTTGATTTGCGCGTCGAGAATCTCATCGAACTTGTCCGCTTCCTGCAAACGGCGATTGGCAACAAGTTCCCACGCCTCCTGCCGCAGCGCGCGGTCGGGTTCCTCGAGATAGCGCCCCATCTGCACGAGCGTTTTTTCCTCGCCGCGAAAAGTCACCGTCAACGAGCCGCTCAACTTTTGATATTGCTGCGAAAGTTTGGCTTCCTCGGTTTCGAGCGGAACATTTTCCTGCCGGAACAATTCAACGTGATTTTTCACGTCACGGTCGAAGATGAAAAATCGTTCGCGCGACAATTTTTCACGTTGCGGATGCGCGACGTAAATTTTTTCCAGTGCAAACTGGCGTGGTTTGAGTTGTGGCTCGACGTTTTCGACGAAATGCAGATACGCTTTTTCTGCGTCCGCATTGTCCGTGTGACAGGTCATCGTGATGTAGCGGCGTGAAGACTCTTCGTCGAGCGCGGCGTTGAGTTCGCTCCAGTCCAGCAGCCAATTTTCCAGTTCAGCGGCGGATTGAATTTGTGGCGCACGTTTCTTTAATTGCTCGAACAATGGCGCGATTTGCGGCCAGTCGCCCAAATCAATTTTTTTGGGAACGAATTTTCGCGGTTTCGCAGGCGGCAATTTTCCGAACGGCAATAAATTCATGGCCGCAAGATACTCAAACGGCGCGTGAAGAAAATGAATTTTATGACGCTACGATTGATGGCGAAATGATTTCAAGCCGCCTGATAATGATTCATTTGGATTGTTCCAACGTTTTTTCAAAATTTTTGATCACCGCAATTTTCTGGCGGAAAATTTGTTCGCGTATCGGGCCGGTGGAATCTTTGCCGCCAAACGGAATTTCACAAATGAATTGCGAACAGTCCGGCGTGACGACCGCCATGTTGGGAGCGTAACCGCCTTCTTCCGGCCCTTGAAAACCCTGTTTGACGGCGTCGGGGACTTTGTCGAGTTCGTTTTCATGCCGCACAAAAACCAACACGAGATGATCGTGAAAGACATCGTAAAAATGCGCCAGGCCGTTGTTGCTACCTTGTCCCATCGGGCGGGACGGTATCAACATGCTGTCCCATTCCATGATGAATCCGATCATCTTTTTTTCGGCCTGCGCTTTTTTCTTGGCGGCATCAAGTTGATCCAGCGAGAACGCCAGGTTTTTGCTCAAATAAACCGTCTGATTTTGTCGCGCGAGGGCAAAGCCCATATTGTAAGGGTCGTAATGATATTTTTCCTTCACCGCGTCCGTGAGATTGGTGTAGGGGACGGTGACGCCTTTCATGGAATCGCCTTCGCCGGTGACGAAGAAAAGACCATTCGGTTTCAAACTTACATCTTTGACGTCTTCATATTTTTGACCATCAAGCGTCGTGATTTCGTCGGCGAACAAACAGTTGGTGGCGAGACACACAATGACAAGCGGTAAAACAGATTTTGAATTCATAGGCCAATCCGAGTTCATGTTTGTTTCGCATCAAACGCGTATTAGCGCAAGCACAAAGCCACGGAGAGCTACCAAACCAAATTGAATTTATGGCAAATGAAAGATTACAACTTGGTTCTGATGCCGCAGGCACGCATCAAACACCAGCCGCGAATCGCTTCAAAAAGGGCGAACAAACCGGCGGCGACAAAGACGATTCCCAACCAGAAAACGTAATCCACCACGACGATGCCCGCGATGAGCATGAGCGTTCCCATCACACCACGCGCCATGCGCCCGCGATGATCCAGATTGCGTTTCAGGAAACGATTCACGCGGACAATATAGCACACCGCGTGCCGGTGATAAAGATGCTAAATGGCTGATTGATAATGGCGAACTTCATGCTAATGCTTTGATGATGAGCGCGTGGACGGAAAGTTATTTGTGGGCGTCTTTGATTTGGGGCGCGGTCGCCAGTGGTTATTGGATTTATGGCTGGCGGCAGAAATCGTGGGTTCCGCTGGCCGGCGGCGGGGCAATGATGGCGGCTTCCATTTTTATGGCGGCATTACCGATGACGCTGGCGTGCATTGCGGTCATGGCCATCGTTTATTGGATGGCAAAACAAGGATATTGATAATTCATTCAACACGCGCGGCTAAACAAACCGCTCATTCTTTAGCCAACGGTTTTTCCAGCAGCAGGGCAAATTGTTGCAACGCATCGGCTGCGGATTGCTGGCCGGCCGCAGCCGTGCTGCCACCGCTCGCTGAACTGGCTTGCAACTTTCCATCTTGCATTTCACCGACGCCCGAAATCAACACATGACCGCGCTGATCCATGACCGTCAATTGTGGAATCGGCGGCTTGAAATAGGGAATTACCTGAAACAGATAACTGCTGCGCTCATAGTTGACCGCCGGCCAGGAAAACCCTTCCGCTTTGGCGAATTTTTCCATCTCCGCCGCGCTGCCGTCGCAGGAGAGATAAATGATTTCAAATTCGGGATGCTTGGGTTTGGTCTCATTGTAGAATTTCACGAGCGACGGCATGAATCGCTGGCAGATGGGACAAAAATTGCCGCCGCGCAGGAACACGATGTAGCGCGGTAAAGCATTTGTGTCCAACGGGTCCGGTTTGCCGGTGGTCGAACCGATGAGATTCGGTTGCAATTCGGCGATCAACCGGCTTGGCGCGCCGTTCGGGTCGTCTACAAATTTCCGCGCCTGTTCCATCAAATCCGTGTCCGTCGGCTCGAGATCGAGCACCGTATTGAATTTTTCCACGCCCACTTCCAGCTTGCCGTTGTGAACGTCGCGAAAAGTGACTTTATCGCCTTTGTTGACGCGCTGGCCACTGCTCAAATCAAACGTGTCCTTCAGCGTCAGGTAATACGGCCACAAATCCTTGTTCTGAAAAATCGCCGCGTAAGTCAACGCGCGCTGTTTCGGCGTCAATTTTGCATAAGCCGCGTTGGCTGCGTCCAGCGCGTCCGTGTCGTTCGGCTTCACGTCGAAACTGATGGCTTTTCCCGTGAGGGTGCCGACCACCATTTGATTGGGATGAATTTCCAAAATGGCGACCGTCTGGCCGGCCTTGACGCTGGCCCCGCTTTGAAAATCAAATCCGCGCTTGAGCGTGCATTGCGTCGGCCACAATTCGGGATGCTGGACGAGTTGCGCCCAGGTCAATTGCTGTGCAAAAGCAAACGGCGCAATTAAAAAGATTGCGGCAAGAACGATGAACGATTTCATCGCGTTAGCTGGACGGGAATTGAAATGGATGAATCTCGACATAATGAAAATATCTAAACACCGCGATTGCGATTTAGTCAACCCTCAATTCAAAAAGTTGTGAACAATCCCAAAAATAAAAAACCGGAAACCCGCGAACGGATTTCCGGTTTTGAACGGGGCAGATTTACCGGACGACAGCGCAGTCGTATTTTGACAAGTATTACGCTTTGACCTGAACCATCGTCCGGTGCGGAACTGGAAACCGTCCAGCCCGCAAATCCATTCACGTCGCCATCAACGCAATCGTCGCACTCCAATTGCTATACTGCGTCGAGCCGCCCACCGCGCGCACCCGCACGGTATAAACCGTGCCCGGCGTGAGGTTGGGAATGACGATGCCGCGTGTGCTGGGGAAAATGCCCGCTTCCTGCCATGCCGCCGCGCCACTGGTCATGAATTGCACCTGATACGCCCGCGCGTGCGTCACCGGCTGCAGACTCACGCCCAATTGCCCGGACACTGAATTGTCCAGCGCGATCAATACCGGCTGCGCGAGCGGCGATTGCGTATGGTTCGAGGCCGCCACGTCATAACCCGAAGACAAAATCTGCGACAACGTCAGCGTCACCGCCATCGTCTGCACATAACCGGCGATTTGCCGCAGACCCGCGACCAACGCATCACGCGCCTCGTTTTTCGCCGCCGTATCCATCGGCCCGCCTTGTTCGGCGGTGGTGATGGCGTCTTGAAATGTCGTCTGCAACGCCGTCAGGTCGGCAATCGTGACCGGCGGCGTGGGAAACAACGGGTTCGTTTTGAGGCAAGTGATGACGAGAATTGAAAAACTGTTCAACAAGTCATCCGAAAAAGTCGCGAAGGAAAGCGCGACCCTTATGCTTTTTTTCATTTTAACATCCAATGATTCCTGTCAAAAACGACCGTCCGAACGTGTTGACCGGACTAATCGCAGCATGATTTTTTTTGCAGCATCGGTCATGCCAATGAAAATTTTGGCATCCGCCACAAATCCGTGAAATCATCCCAAACCGCTTCGGAATGATTTCGATTATTTATGGGATTATGCCGTTTATGAATTAACTAATTCCCTCTCCCCAAAGGGGCGATGGAGAAATCTAATCAATGTTTCGTTCGTGGATTCATTAAAGATGTGATTCCAATCATTTACAAAATCATCACGCAAATGTCTTTCGCCTTGCCGATGATCTTTGGCGCGGCAAGACAAATCATTTTGCCCGCCGGACAATGTTTTGAAGCGATTTCAATGATGACTAAAACGATTCCGGCAATCTTCGGGATGATTTCAATCATCACCGGAATCGTCCCGAAAATTTTCTTCGTCATTCCCAAAACTTTCGGAACCGCTCATTAAGTCTTGGGAAAGACAAAACAGATTGCCGGAACGTCCAAACTGTCCTGTATTTGTTCCAAAATGAGACAATCAGGACAAAATTAAGTCAGGTTTGACGCCGCCCGAATTCCGGCGCACACTGCGGCGCGGTGAACCAGCTCTATTACGGCGACAATCTCCACATCCTCCACGAGCACCTCGCGAACGAATCCATTGACCTCATTTATTCCGATTACGAGCCGGACTTGAATTTCAAAAAAGCCAAAATCGAAGCGCAAGGCAAACAGATGGATTTAATGAAATCTGATTGATTAAGACAAAATTACTACGGTGAAAAAAAAGAAAAAACTTAAAGCTCTGCAACCGGATGAAGTTTTTTCTGCTGGGATGATGACCGTCGTACGCTTTGGAGAAAAGCTTCTTTTTCAATCCAATGTGCCAGCAGAAAAATATGGTGAAATGCATCAGGAATTTGCTAAAAAATTTATTCCTTGTGTTCAGGAAATAGATGCGCTCGTAACAGAAATTGCTGATTTGGTCCGAAAACTTCCTCCTGACCAACTTTTGCATCGAGCGTGGTGGATTTTGAGCGAACGACTTACAAAAATTAAGTCTGAAGTCGAATTGAAACACGAAGATATTACTTCACTTAGAATGGTTGATTATATCCAAAGCATAATCGCTTCTGTTGAGCCTGATAAAGAACAATTTGGTGAGGTTACTGACGAACATTGGGATCAACTGCGGCGAAAAGTCGAAACTCTTTTTCAACGAGTGACACATGATTATCACGTTTACAAAAGTGCCAAGAATAAAATTGAAAATCCGAATTTTGATTTTGGCTATGAGGAGTTCACAGTCAAGGCTTGTATGCAATGGTGTAATGTCAGGGGAAATTTACATCAAGTTCATAAGCCCGCATATCTGCGAGATATGTTTCTCCCGCACTCGGACATTTTTCTCGAACTATTTGGAATCACATCGGAATTTTTCGTAGCCGAGACAATAAAAATTTGGCATAGCCTAATTTTTGGCCTTGGTGAAGCGATAAATTCAATGAAGCAGTTTCAGCATGAAGCCATAAAGGCCATACAGATGAAATATGGTGCTGATTCAAAATATACTTTGGAAGAAATGCAAAAATTGATAACAGACGTGATTCAAGAAAAAGAATGGGAATCAAGACAAAAACAAATGTTCGGGCAAATTTTTGAATTGGATTTATTTGATGTTCAAAAATTGACGAATTTGCCGCACCAGTTGCTCGAAGAACTTTCTTGGTCGCCTGGACAAGATAAGGAATTTTTTGCCGATGGAGACATGAGAGGATGGCCATTACGGATTTGGCCGATTTTCAAACGTCCATTTATAAAATTAAATGGAAGATATTGTTGCTTTGATTACCACAATCTATTTGACCACCTTTATCGGACAATGCAGCGAATCGTATTTCGCCTTGAACCGAATTATCGAGAAAAATGGAAACTAATTCAGCAGAAGCAATCTGAAGATTTACCAATTCAATATTTGAAACAAATTCTTCCTGATGCCATTGTTTTTCAACAGGTATATTATCCGATTGATGTTAATGGTAAAATGGAATGGGGAGAAACTGACGGTCTTTTAATTTACGATGATCATCTATTTATAATTGAATGCAGAGGTGGTTCATTTACTTACACGTCTCCTGCAAATGATTTTGAGGCGTATGTTAATTCTTTGAAAAACCTTGTTTTGAAGCCTGCTATCCAAGGTAGAAGATTCTTAAATTATTTGCTCAACACAAAAACAGCACCGATTTTTGATGTGCAACGCAATCAAATTCGCATTCTCAATGGAACTGATTTACGAAAAATTACCATTTGCACAGTCACGCTTGATTTCTTTACCGACTTAACTGCGCAAGTTCAACATCTTAAGAAAATCGGTGTTGATGTTGGTCAATATCCTATTTGGGCAATTTCATTAAATGACTTACGCGCTTACGCAGATATTTTCGACAATCCGCTAACCTTTTTACATTTTGTTGAGCAGCGAGGCTTGGCTTTTGAATCGGATATACTCCATGAAAGCGACGAACTTGATCATCTTGGTCTTTATTTAGAATATAATCATTACAGTAAGCATGCCGCTATGTTGCGCGGCGATTCAGAAATGTCGGTCAATTTCTCAGGATTCGGGCAAAAAATTGACCACTTTTTTGGAGAACGATTACTGGATCCAAATTATCCTTGTCCATTAAAACAGAAGATTCCAACGAGACTACTAGAGGTTATCAATTTTTTGGCTGATCTCAAAAGACACGGCAGGTCAAATATAAGCAGTTTTCTTTTAGACTTTTCTGGTGAAACGCGAGAATGGGTAGCAAATGCTATCGAACAAGAATTGGTAAGGCAGTCAAATATGGTTCGCTCTCAAGCAATATCCTTGAATGGGGAAACGAACCTTACAGTTTTTTGTTGGACTCCAACTAATGTTCGATATGGGAATAAAGAGGCGGAAGCAGCGTTTCATCATGCGCAAAAAGTGCTAATTGCAAATCATGAAGAGGTTCGTCTGTTGCTTGAATTAATCTATGATGATAACAATGTGCTGCAAGATTGTTGGTGGCGATGGGTTAAAAGAGCTGAAATACTACCAACGGAATTGACGCAGCTTACAGCAGAAGCCCAGCAACTAAAACAAAAACGTCTTAACAAGGCATTTGCAGACCGAAGGAAAATTGGAAGGAATGATCCTTGTCCTTGTGGAAGTAATAAAAAATATAAAAAATGTTGTTGGCTTAAATCTTAAAATTCCTTTAGAACGCTTCAATTATATTATTGCTCAAAAAATTTTCGACAATTATGCACTCCGAAATCATCCTTGAAGTGGCGGGCAAGACGTTGTCGGGCGCGATGTCGTTTCCGGCAAATCACGGCCAAATCTTTGCGCGGTAAAAGCGTTGCGGCAGGGAATTGGTGTCGGTGAATTGAAATGGCGCGGCATTGGTCTTCAAAGAAATCCAATTCGGCGTCACAAGGTTCGTGGTTGACTGCACAACATAATTCGTTCCCGTCCAGCCGTTGACCGTAAATTGAAATTGGTTGTTGGAGTAGATATTGCCGGAGAAATAAGGTGTGCCATCCACTTCCGTGCGGAAGGTGCTGGCAATGTTCGTCGGCAGGGCGGTGAAGAAGGTGAAGCCGGTGTCCTGCTCAATCTTTTGCGGCGAGGTGACGTATTGATGCCAGTCGCTGCTCAAGCCATTGGTCACGTTCGGAATGGAAATGGCAATGACGCGGTTGGTGGCGGTGATGCGGCTTAACGCGGTGCCACTGCCCAAAGGGACGAACACGACAATTTTCCAGACGTTCGACGGGATATAAGCTTTGCCGCTGGGAATGGTGTTGGTGCCAAAGCCGCTACCGCCGCAAATGATGAGGAGTTCGTTATTGGCCAACTGGTCGCGGCAATAATCTTCAAAGTTGCCCCACACGCCCTGATTGTTGAGCGCGGATTGCGGGATGATGTTGGACATGAAAAAGACGAGTTTGTTGTCGTTGGTGGTGTCGGTGCGGTCGGCGGAAGGGCAGAGGTGGCCGCGATTAAAATTGATTGCTCCCACGCCATTGTAATCGGCGGTGGAGACGCGGTAAAAGTTCGGCGGAAGATTGGTGTCCGTGTAAAAGGTGCTGTTGCGCCCGCTGCCGCCGATGTCGTTGGCCGTCAAATCCCATGATGCCCAGACGGGTTCGCCCAGATTGTCGCTGTAATCAAGGGCTTCGACGGGGCGTTGGATGAGGTAATGGTTGTGATTATTTGTGTCAACGATTGCGCCGGAGGGGTCGCCAAGTTGCATTTGAAGCGGCGTATCAATCGTGGCAAAGAGGTGACATGCCGTAAACATCACGGCAAAAACAATTACGGCGACCTTAAACATCAAGGTTTGAATCAAGACGGGTTAAATTAGCATAAACAGGAGGAACAAGATAAATTTAATTTTAATGAACGCCGAAATCATCCTTGAAGTGGCGGGCAAGACGTTGTCGGGCACAAATTTCCTCGCCCAAGCGGGGAGAGGATTAAGGTGAGGGGATTTTTAATGTGCTCCTTACCCCGTCCCTCTCCTCGTTTAGCAAGGAGAGGGAGAAGGGGCGGGCGCGCTGCCGTTTCCTGACAGATATTGATTTGATTCAACAAAAAAGCCAGAAACCGGTTGATGGCTTCTGGCTTTGGATTTGTGCGCCGGATTATTTTTTCGGCAACGCGGTCGTGCCCGCGTAGATCGCATTTTTACCGAGCAATTGCTCGATGCGCAGCAATTGATTGTATTTCGCCAAACGGTCGCTGCGGCTCAATGAACCGGTTTTGATTTGGCCGCAATTCGTCGCGACCGCGATGTCCGCGATGGTCGAATCTTCCGTTTCGCCAGAGCGATGCGAGAGCACGGCGGTGTATTTATTGAATTGCGCGAGTTGCACGGCGTCAAGCGTTTCGGTGAGCGAACCGATTTGATTGACTTTGATCAAAATGGAATTGGCCGTGCCGGTATCAATTCCTTTTTGCAGGAATTTCACGTTGGTCACGAACAGGTCGTCGCCGACGAGTTGGATTTTGTCGCCGAGCTTGTCGGTGAGTTTTTTCCAGGTGGACCAATCGCTTTCTCCGCAGCCGTCTTCAATCGAAACAATCGGATATTTTGCGACCAGCTTCGCGTAAAACGCAACGAGGTCGTCACCTGAAATGGTTTCGCCGGTGGATTTTTTGAAAGTGTATTTGGAATTGCCGTCGTAAAATTCCGATGCCGCCGGGTCGAGCGTCAGGTAAATGTCTTTGCCCGGCTTGTAACCGGCATCTTTGATGGCCTGAATGATCGTTTCCAGCGCTTCTTCAACGCTGCCGAGTTTGGGCGCGAATCCGCCTTCATCACCAACCGCCGTGCTGCAGCCTTTTTTCTTGAGCACAGATTTCAGCGCGTGAAAGGTTTCGGTGAGCGCGCGCAGACCTTCGCTGAACGTCGGCAAACCGAGCGGCATGATCATGAATTCCTGAAAATCAATCGGGGCATCGGAGTGCGCGCCGCCGTTGATGACGTTGGCCATTGGCGCGGGCAACACTTTCGCGTTCGGTCCGCCGAGATATTTGAACAGCGGCTGGCCGAGCGCGGCGGCGGCGGCTTTGGCGTTGGCGAGCGAAACGGCGAGAATCGCGTTCGCGCCGAGTTTGGATTTCGTTTCCGTGCCGTCCAGATCCAGCATGATGCGGTCAACGGTCAATTGGTCGAGCGCGTCAATGCCTTGCAGTTCCGGCAGAATTTTTTCGGTCACGTTCGCGACCGCTTTGCTCACGCCTTTGCCGAGGAATCGTTTTTTGTCGCCGTCGCGCAATTCGATGGCTTCATGTTCGCCCGTGCTCGCGCCGCTGGGAACGGCCGCGCGACCGGCCGCGCCGCATTCGAGCGTCACGTCCACTTCCACGGTTGGATTTCCGCGCGAATCGAGAATTTCGCGCGCCTGAATATTTTGAATTTTTGTCATAATTTTCTTTTTGAACCGAAAAATTTCCCGCGCATGATAAATTTCACACGCAGCGAGTCAAGAAATCGTCGAAGCCGGCAGTCGCGTGATTTGAAATTTTAATGGGGCTAATGATTGATTTTGGGAAGCTGTAAAATCAGCGAGTGACCTTGCAAATTGCAGTCAGATTTGCAGGATACATCTGAAAAAGACCGGAGATGATGACGTAAAGTGTTGGGAAATCGCTGATTCTTTCCTGGTATCCTTCGAGCTAATAAACCACCGACAAGCGTTACAAGGGCTGTAGCCATTGGGTTTGTCTGTATGAGAACTCGCGCATTTTTAACGGTGTGGCTTGCTCAAGTAAGCACATTGGTGTTTTGCTTTGTGGCCTCGCAATTTCCAGTTCTTGGATCGGTGAGCCTTTCCTTGAGTTGGGGCTATAATTCCACCAATGAGACCGGCTTTGGCATTCAACGCACGACTTCTACAAACGGGACTTGGACGCAAATCGCGACGGTGGCGGCGCCAGGCATGAGTTACATGGACACCAATCTGGATTATGCGACGACGTATTATTACCGGATTTTTGCCTACAACGCGACGCAAACGTCGCCTTACTCGGGCATCGCCTCGTTCACCACGCCGGCTGCCGCCAGCCCCGCGCTTTTTATCGCTCAATCTCCGGCAAGCGCCTTGGTCATCACCGCGACAAACGTGGACGTCAATCATGCTGCTGTTTTGGAAATGTCAACGAACTTGGCGGCCACCAATTGGATGCCGGTGCTCACTAATACGACAATTCCATTAAATGGAATTGTCAATTGGACAAACTCGATGACGAATGCCGCGGCGTTTTTCAGGGTGAGGTTGCAATCTCCATAGAATTCAAGGGGATTATATCGTTCACCAACCATCATAATTCTCTTTCACCGCTGAACAGGGAGGGGATTGAATTCAAAAACATTGGCCTCCTTATCCCGGCCCGCTCCTCTTTAAGGAAAGGGAGGAAACTTCGGCATTGCCGCAGGGCGGGTGCTTTTGCAAACTAGTTTTCATCGCAAAATCATGAGCCGGATAATTTTTTCAAATGGTCGCGCGCCGATGAAAATCAGCGGAGCAATATTGATTGCGGCAATAATCTTTTTGCCGGCAATCTTCGTCAGGGCAGGGGAAGACACCCATTCGCTCGTGCCGCCGCCGCTGAATTACAAAGCCGACTGGCGCTGGGTGCAGGGCGCGGTTTTTGTGCCGACAAAATATGTGAACGAAGCCCAGCAATGGGACGAATACGATCCGGCAATCAATAATCGCGAACTGCATTACGCTTCCGTTTATGGAATCAATTGCGTGCGGGTTTTTCTGCACTATGACATTTACCTGAAAAAGAAGGATGCGTTGCTCGATGATATCGAAAATTTTCTGACGCTGGCCGACCGATACGGCATCAAGGTGGAATTTGTGTTCTTTGATGATTGCTGGAATCAACCGGACAAGGAAATCCTTTCGCCGGATTACAAATATCCCGCGCCGATTTTCGGGGTTCACAACAGCCGCTGGCTCGTTTCTCCCGGCGAAGATGTGCGACAGCATTACGCGGAAAACCAGGCCAGGCTCAAAGCCTACGTTCAGGACATCGTCAACGCGCACAAAGATGACAAGCGCATCGCGTTCTGGGAGACCTACAACGAGCCGAACAATTCCGCCGAGACCCGACAATTATTGCACGACGCCTACGAATGGATTCATGAAACCGGCACGACGATTCCGTTGACGGCGACGGGCCATGGTTTCGCCGGCGACGCATATTCCGATTTCGCCTCCTGGCATGAATACGGCGGTTACGATTACATCGGCGCGCCGGACGGGTTGAACACCGAATGTATGAACCGCTCCGGCCAAAGTGTTCCGGGCATCGTCGAACATTTCAAGGGCAAGACGGGATTCATCTTCTGGGAATTGGGCATTGGCCGTGACAATTGCCGGTTTACGTG